>NZ_JBEOXO010000012.1:0-252699 GCF_040296605.1 Streptomyces sp. NPDC002088
CCTTTCGGGGGTTTGGTTTGGGGCGGCCGGGCGGGCCCTCGCTGGTCTCTGCCTTGCGCCCGGCTGGGTGGCGGCGGGGGCCCCCCCCCCGGGGGGGGGGGGGGGGCCCCCCCCCCCCCGCCCCTCTCACCGCTGAGTCACAGCTGGGTCGACTGGCGCTGGGTGAGGCCGTACTTCTGCGCGATCGCGTTCCACAGCTGCGCGGCCTTCTTCTTCTGCGCGCTGGCGGTGGCGCTCGCCTTGCCGCCCGCCTGGGCCTGGGGGGTGGTGCGGGCCTGGCCCTTCTTGCAGCTCTTCTTGTTGGCCGCGGTCTGGTCGGCCCAGGCCGCGTAGTGGTTGTCGGCCGACGCGGACGCCTTCCACGCTTCGGTGAGGGCCGTGGTCAGCGCGGCGTGGTCGGGCAGCTTGTCGACGGAGAGCGCGGCCAGCCTCGTGACCAGGTCGGTGCGCTGCTTGGCCGCGGCGCGCAGGTCGGAGGCCGACTGGCCGAGGTTGTCGCAGGACTTCACGGCGGCGACCGCGTTGATCACCGTGGTCCGGCTGGTACCGCTGTCGGCCAGCAACTTGTCCAGCGCGACGGCCTGCTCCTTGGCCGGATCGGCGGCCGCGGAGGCGGAACCGTCGGTCGCGGGCGCCGTGGCGGAGACGGTCGTACTGTCGTCGCCCTCGTCGTCGCCACCCCCACCGCCGCCGAGCAGCGCGCCCGCGCCGATGCCGACCACGGCGATGGCGATGCCGACGGCGGCGATCAGCGGCACACGCGAACCGGTACGGCCCCCTCGACCTCCGCCGTCGCCGTCCCGGGCCCCACGCCGCCCGCCGCCGGGACCGGCCGGCGGGGCGTACGAGGGGTTCGGCTGAGCGGAGTAGCCGTCATGTCCGCCATGTCCGCCATATCCGGAGTCGTGCTCCGGGATGCGCGGCAGCTGCTGCGTGGCCCCCGCCGGGCTCTCGCCGCCCGCCCCGCCCGCGTCGCTGCGGAAGAGGTTGTCGAACTCGGCGGGCGGCTGCCGGTCGCCGCCCCCGCCCGGCAGGCCGCCGCCGTACGGTCCGGCGGCCGGCTGCGCGGGCACCGGGGCGATGTACTGCGTGGCCTGGGCGTCGGGATGAGCGGCGGCGTTCGGCGGCGGGCCCGCGAGCGGAGCGCGGCCCAGGAACTGGGTCGACTCGGACGGTGCACCGGCGGCCGGCATCTCGGGGGGCAGGGCCCCGGGGCCCACCGGCGGTATGTACTGGGTCGCCCCCTCGTCCGCGGGAGGCACAGCGGCAGGCGGCAGGTACTGGGGGGCCCTGTCGGCGCCGCCTGGCATGGCCGGGACGGGCGGGAGGTACTGGGTGGCGCCCTCGTGGGCGGCGGGCGGCAGAGGGGCACCCGGTGCGCCCGGTGCGCCGTACGCCGTGGGCTGTGCGCCCTCCGGCGGCAGCGGGCCCGCGCCGGGGCCCGGCTGCCAGGGCGGCCCGGGAGGCGCCGCCTCCGGCGTGCCCCAGGTCGTCTCAGCGGGCGCGGCGGACGGCCACTCCGCCGCGGGCGGCTGGGGCGCGCCCTGCTGCTGTTCGGGGCCCCATGGCCGGCCCCAGGCCTGACCACCGGCCGGCGCCGCGCCGGCGCCGTCCTGGCCGTATGCCGGGCCGTACTGCTGACCGCTGCTCTGGTAGCCGTTGCTCGAGTAACCGTGCTGCTGCTGACCGGCGGGTCCCGCCGTCATACCCGGCAGCAGCGGCTCACCTCCGTCGGAGGGCAGCACGATGCCTTCGCGCGCGGGCCGCGCCGAGGGCTCCTCGCCCTGTCCACTCTGCGTCACCGGGACTCCTACGAATGGGGGACCTTCGGAATCGTCGGCTCACGCTACCGGGTCCCCGGAACCGGGTGCTACGCAGCTCAGGGCGTGATCTCCCTCCATGTGACGTCAGTAACAGATCCGGAGCGCCGTGCGCTGTTGATGTCACCTCCTGCGCGCCGACGGGCCGTTTCCCGCGCGTTCACGCACCGGCGCCCCGAGTATTCACGCAGCTACCTGCAACTCCAGCCGCGCCCCGAACTCCCTTACCACCGGCTCGTCCCGGTACGGCTCCAGCCGCTGCTGGAAGTCCTCCAGGTACTCGGCGCCGCGGTTGGACCGCAGGGTCTCCAGCAACTCGACCGCCTTCAGGCCCGTGTTGCAGGCCTGTTCGATCTCGCGCTGCTGCACCTGCGCCGTGGCGAGCAGCACATAGCCGATGGCCCGCCTGCGCGCCCGCGACTCGAGGTGCCCGGCCAGGGACTCCTGCGCACACCGCGCCGCCGCCTCGGCCTGTCCCAGGTCGCGGTGGCAGTGCGCCAACTCGTCGGCGAGATACGCCTCGTCGAAGTGCGTGATCCACGCCGGGTCGTCCCCGGCGGCCGGATCCGCCTGCTCCAGTGCCGACACCGCGCGCCCCGACGCCGCCTGGGCCGCCCGCGCGTCACCCATCAGCGCGTGCCCGCGTGCCTCCGCCGCGCAGAACATCGCCTCCGCGCGCGGTGTCACGCGCCCACGCGCCCCCTCCTGCGCCGCCCGCGCCAACTGCGCGATCTCCCGCGGGTTTCCGAGCTGCGCGGCAAGGTGACTCATGGACGCGGCGAGTACGTAGCCGCCGTACCCCCGGTCGCCCGCCGCCTGTGCCAGCCGCAACGACTGGATGTAGTAGCGCTGGGCGAGACCCGGCTGTCCGGTGTCCACGGCCATGTATCCGGCGAGTTCGGTCAGCCGGGCCACCGCGGCGAACAGGTCGCGGCCCACCGCTTCCCGGTAGGAGCCTGCGAGCAGCCCGGAGACGACGCTGTTGAGGTAGTGCACGACGACCGGGCGCACATGCCCGCTGCCGTACTGGTGGTCCAGGTCGACCAGCGCCTGGGTCATCGCGCGTACGGCCGTCACGTCGGACTGGCCCACGCGCGGCCCCGCCGCCCGAGCCACCTGCGAGTCCGGCGCGGAGATCAGCCAGTCGCGGCTCGGTTCGACCAGCGCGGACGCGGCGACGGACGAGCCGGACAGGAAGTCCCGCCGCCCGACGTCGCTGCGCCACAGCTCGCAGACCTGCTCGATGGCCCCCAGTACCGTCGGCGAGAACTGGAGACCGACACCCGACGCGAGGTTCTTGCCGTTGGCCATGCCGATCTCGTCGATCGTGACCGTACGGCCCAGCTTGCGGCCGAGCGCTTCGGCGATGATCGCCGGGGCACGTCCCCGCGGCTGCTGTCCGCGCAGCCAGCGGGCCACGGACGTCTTGTCGTAACGCAGGTCGAGGCCGTGCTCGGCGCCGCACATGTTGACCCGGCGGGCCAGCCCGGCGTTCGAGCAACCCGCTTCCTGGATGAGCGCCTGCAGCCGTTCGTTCGGCTGCCGCGCTACGAGAGGCCTTGCGGCCATGGCTTAACCCCCTGTGGCTGCGGTGCCTGCCCACGCACCGAGTTGACGTGTCTTCCACGGCCGGACCCGTCAGGTTCCAGTCAGGTCCAGTCAGTCCAGCGAAAAGATCCGGCCTCGAAGATCAATGCCCCGCGGACATACCGAAAATGCGAAGCTTGCGAGGATTGCCGGGGTAAAGGCGGAAGCCGACCCCACTCGTGGCTACCCACTTCCCGCCGTGGATCCTCCCGCGCGCCCCCACACATGCATCCATGCGCCCCAGAGGCGGAATCGATGCTCCTCCCCCGCGCGCGAACGCCAGGGCCTGGCCGTAACCCGAGGTGGGCGCGGGAGTTGAGTGAGCGTGGAAGAGACGATCCCGGCCACCGAAGCCGCACAGATTCCGAAGCAGCGTGGGGAATCACTGCTGGAGACCGCCGTTCGCTACGCCGAGGAGCGCCACTGGGACGTGTTCCCCGGCACCTGGCTCGAAGCCGCCGAGGGGGTGCAGCGCTGCTCCTGCGGCGACGCCGTGTGCGACGCGCCCGGCGCGCATCCCGCGCGCGAGGACTGGGCGACACAGGCGACCGGCAGTGCGACCGGCGCGCGCCGGATGTGGCAGAAGCAGCCGACGGCGTCGATCCTGCTGCCGACCGGGCGTACGTTCGACGCGATCTCCGTGTCGGAGACGGCCGGGTTCCTGGCGCTGGCCCGGATGGAGCGGATGGAGCTGACGCTCGGGCCGGTGACGTTGACGCCGCACCGGCGGATGCAGTTCTTCGTTCTTCCCGGGGCGTCGGTGAAGGTGCCTGACCTGGTGCGCAAGCTGGGGTGGTCGCTGACTTCCCTGGACCTGGTCGCGCTCGGGGAAGGGGCGTATGTGGCTGCGCCGCCCACGCGGTTCGGGTCGCGGGGGGCTGTGCAGTGGGCCTGCCGGCCCACGCCGGCGAATCGGTGGCTGCCGGATGCGGAGGAATTGATCTCGCCGCTCGCTTATGCGTGCGGGCGGGATCGGTAGCGCCTGCCGTCCTGCGTGGTTCGTGCGGTTCGTGTGGTTCGGCGGGTGCGGATTCGTCGTGGCTTGTCGCGCCCACGCGGCGGAGCCGCATGTCGGCACGGTCCCGCGCCCCTTGAGGCACGCTGTTCCGCCGTAGGGTTCTTCCTGACGGAGGGAGAACCGGTGGGTGCTAGTGCCGTACGCGTACGAGGGCTCTGGAAGCGGTTCGGGCAGCAGGTCGCTGTCGCCGGAATCGATCTGGAGTTGCCGGCGGGCAAGTTCATCGGGCTCGTGGGGCCGAACGGCGCCGGGAAGACCACCACCCTGTCGATGGTGACCGGGCTGCTGCGGCCCGATCAGGGGAGCGTCGAGGTCGTCGGGCACGACGTCTGGCGGGACCCGGTCGAGGTGAAGGCGCGGATCGGGGTACTCCCGGAGGGGCTCAGGCTCTTCGAGCGGCTGTCGGGGCGGGAACTGCTCGGCTACTCCGGCAGATTGCGCGGGCTGCCCGGCGCCGAGGTCGACAAGCGGGCCGCCCAACTCCTCGACGTCCTCGACCTGGCGGGCTCGCAGCACAAGCTCGTCGTCGACTACTCGACCGGCATGCGCAAGAAGATCGGGCTCGCCGCCGCTCTCCTCCACAATCCCGAAGTCCTCTTCCTCGACGAGCCGTTCGAGGGCGTGGACCCCGTGTCCGCGCAGACCATCCGGGGCGTCCTGGAGCGGTACACCGCCTCGGGCGCCACGGTCGTCTTCTCCTCCCACGTCATGGAGCTGGTCGAGTCGCTGTGCGACTGGGTGGCCGTGATGGCTGCCGGCCGCATCCGCGCCCACGGCACCCTCGCCGAGGTGCGCGGCGAGGCGCCCACACTCCAGCAGGCGTTCCTCGAACTCGTCGGCGCGAACAGCCGCGACACCGGCTCGAACCTCGACTGGCTGGGCGGCGGAGCCCGATGACGAGCCCCACCGCCCCCGGTCTCACCTCCACCGTCGTCCGGCTGAAGCTGTCCCTGCTGCGCAACGGCCTGCGGCAGTCCGGCGGGCGGCGGGCCGCCTACATCGCCTCCGCCGTCATCACCCTGCTGTTCGCCGCGCTGCAACTGCTCGGCCTGATCGCGCTGCGCGGCCACGCGCACGCCGCGTCCCTGGTCGTCCTGCTGACGGCGGTCCTGGGCCTGGGCTGGGCGGTGATGCCGCTGTTCTTCCCCAGCGGCGACGAGACCCTGGACCCGACCCGGCTGGTGATGCTGCCGCTGCGGCCCCGCCCGCTGGTACGGGCGCTGCTGGCGGCGTCGCTGGTCGGCATCGGCCCGCTGTTCACCCTCCTGCTGCTCCTGGGCTCCGTGATCTCCGTGGCGCACGGGACGGCCGCCTACGTCGTCTCGGTCGTCGCCGTCGTCCTCGCGCTGCTGGTCTGCGTGGCCCTCGCGCGGGCCGTCGCCGCCGCCAACATCCGGCTGCTGACCAGCCGCAAGGGGCGCGATCTCGCGGTGCTGAGCGGTCTGGTCATCGCGGTCGGCGCACAGGTCGTCAACTTCGGCGCGCAACGGCTCGGTTCGTCGGGCCTCGCGCAACTCGACCCGGTGTACGAGGTGCTGCGGTGGGTGCCGCCCGGGACGGCGATCGGGGCGGTGGACTCGGCGAGCGAAGGGTCGTACGGCGTTGCCACCGCCCAGGTCGCGCTGTCCATCGCCGCGTTGGTGCTGCTCGTGGCGGCGTGGGCGCGCAGTCTGACCCGGCTGATGACCGCACCCGACGGGTCGACGTCGCAGGCCGCCGAGTCGGGTGTGCGCGAGCGCGGTACGTCGTCGGGGCCGGCCCGGCTGCTGCCGGCCGGCCGGACCGGCACCGTCATGGAGCGCAGCCTGCGCTACATCTGGCGCGACCCCAAGACGAAGGCGGCCTGGGTGACGTCCCTGGCCATCGGCCTGATCGTGCCGGTGTTCAACGCGTTGCAGGGCACCGGGTCGATCTACTTCGCCTGCTTCGCCGCGGGGATGCTCGGCATCCAGATGTACAACCAGTTCGGGCAGGACACCTCCGCCTTCTGGATGGTCGCGATGACGATCTCGTCGTCGCGCGACGCCTACGCCGAACTGCGGGCACGGGCGCTCGCGCTCCTGCTGATCACTCTCCCGTACGCCACCCTCGTCACCGTCCTGACGACCGCCATGCTCGGCGACTGGCCCCGGCTGCCCGAGGCCCTGGGACTGTCGTTCGCGCTGCTCGGGGCGATGCTGGCGACCGGCGCCTGGACGTCGGCCCGCTTCCCGTACTCCATTCCGCAGGAGGGCTACAAGAACGTGGCCCCCGGACAGGCGGGACTCGCCTGGATCGCCATCTTCGGCGGCATGGTCGCCGCCGCCCTGCTGTGCGCCCCGGTCATCGCGCTGACGATCTGGCTGAACGTCAGCGCGGACGGCGACGCGTGGACCTGGCTGCTGCTGCCGGTGGGCGCGGTGTACGGGGCGGCGATCACCGTGCTGGGGCTGCGGCTGGCCGCGCCGCGCACGGCCGCGCGGCTGCCGGAGATACTCGCGGCGGTCAGCAAGGGGTAGCGGGGGGCCGGGCAGCAAGGGGGCAGCGGGGCCCGGGGGCGACCTCAGGAGGTGCGTACGCCGTCCAGGAACGGCTCGATCGCCGTCCGCCACGCCTCCGGCTGGTCGTAGTGGACGAGGTGGCCGGCGTCGGCCACCTCCGCGTACTCCCCGCGGGGCAGCACACGTACCATCTCCTGCGCCTCGGCGCGGCCCAGCTCGCCGTCCAGGCCGCGGACGACCAGGGCGGGGCACTGGACCTGGGCGAGTTCCTCCCAGTGCGCGTCGTACACCCAGGTCTCGCGGGACTTCAGCATCTGCTCGGGCTCGAAGACGGGGCGCCAGCCGTCGGGGGACTCCTGCATGACCTCGGCGTAGAACTCGCCGCGGGCCGGGTTGGGCCGCTCCACCCAGGGGTCGTCCTCGCCGAACCACTTGCGTACGTCGGCGAGGGTGGCGAAGGGGACGGGCCAGGACTTGAACCAGTCGGCCCACTCACGCTGCGAGGCGGCGCCGAGCGCGGAGGCCCGCATGTCACAGATGATCAGGCCGTGGACCAGGTCGGGGCGTTTGGCGGCGAGCTGCCAGGCGGTCAGTGCGCCCATGGCATGGCCGATGAGGACCGCGTGGGCGAGGCCGGTCTGTTCCAGGGCGGCCTCGGCGTCCTCGATGTACGCCTCGCGGGTGAAAGACGCCTGCGGGGGCTTCTCGCTCTGTCCGTGGCCACGCTGGTCGAGGGCGACCGCGCGGTGCCGCTCGGAGAGCCAGCGGGCGGTGGAGGCCCAGTGCGAGGCCCGGCCCATCAGTCCGTGCAGTAACAGCACGCCGGGGGTGGGCTCGGTCTCCGCCGGGCTCTCCTCGGGCGATCCGGCCTGTTCCGGTACCAGTTTCACCGGGTCGCTCTTGGGAGGGTCACCGAACTCCCAGGCGGCGAGGCGTACGCCACCTGCCCCGGTCACGTCGATGCGTCGCGCCATAGGTCCTGGCACCCCCCTAGCTCCGCTCGGACCGCTCGAGCCGGCCGGTCCTGTGAACCGCTTGCTGCCTGCCGTCGTTGCCGTGGTACCGCTGGTCCGTCATCTACGGGCTCGTCTACGGCTCATCCGCCGGCTCATCCACGGGCCCCTCTACGGAATCTCCGCGGACTCATCCGGAGAGTATCGAATACGCATTCGAAAGATGCCTTCTCTGCGGGCAACACCCCTCGTTCGAGTGACCGCCCTCGAGGAATGATCGCCGCTGACAAGGGGAGATCTTCAGCGGGGGGCGGACCGCTCGGGGAAAACGGTCCGAGGGGACTGACCCTGAGAGCTCGGGGCTCCGGGTCAGCACAGGGGAGGACAGGCCCCGGCGCCTTTGGGCGCCGGGGCCATCCACGTTTCTGCGGCACATCCTCCCCGCCCCCTCAGGCCGTATGCCTCATGCGACAGCCTGGCACGCGAAGCGCCGAACCGCTGCGATTCGGCGCACTCAGCCCTTGGCACACTCAGCGCTCGGCGTACTCAGCGCTCGGCGTACTCAGCGCTTGGCGACGAACACGTGGGAGGCGACGTCCGCCTCCAGCTCGGCGGCCTCGCCGCCACTGCCCACCAGCACGCCGCCCGCGGACTCCGTCACGCTCACCACCGAACCGGGCTGTACCCCCGCCCGGCGCAGCGTGTACATCAGCTGCGCGTCCGTCTGGATGGGCTCGCCGATACGACGCACCACGACCGTCTTGCCCTCCAGTCCCGGGTCGAGCTCGGCCAGGGACACCATGCCCGCGTCCAGGAACGGGTCGGCGCCGTCCTTCTCGCCGAGTTCCTCCAGGCCGGGGATCGGGTTGCCGTAGGGCGACTCGGTCGGGTGGCGCAGCAGTTCGAGCACGCGCCGCTCCACGGCCTCGCTCATCACGTGCTCCCAGCGGCACGCCTCGGCGTGCACCTGCTCCCACTCCAGGCCGATCACGTCGACGAGGAGACACTCGGCGAGCCGGTGCTTGCGCATCACGCGCGTGGCCAGTCTGCGGCCCTCGTCCGTCAGCTCCAGGTGCCGGTCGCTGGCCACGGACACCAGTCCGTCGCGCTCCATCCGCGCCACCGTCTGGCTGACGGTCGGTCCGCTCTGGTCGAGCCGCTCGGCGATCCGGGCGCGCATGGGGACCACGCCTTCCTCTTCCAGCTCGAGGATGGTGCGGAGATACATCTCCGTGGTGTCGATCAGTCCGGACATACATGCCCCTAAATGAGATCTGCCGGAAGCGCGGCTGGCTCCGCGGCGCGTGCGCTGGCCCTGGCTCCAATTCTGACGCATACCACTGACAACCGTGCCGCGCCGTTGAAACGAGGCGGTTACGCGCGCGTGCATGGGTGTCGCCTTCACGAGGGGCCGGGTGAGGGGCACGCAGGGGAACCCCGCACCCCCGCCCGCCTCACCGCCGTATTGACACGGCGCTGGTCCAGACCGCACCGTGATCCGCGGCACAGACGCCGCCAGACGCTGCGAAGGGGCATCGCATGGGCGACAGCACACCGGCCGGCCAGTTCTTCGACGCCGCGATCACCCTGCTGCGACGGGTCCGCGACGAGGAGGCCGCGACCATCGAGGCCGCCGGCACGCTCCTCGCCGACACCGTCGCCGCCGGCGGCCGCCTCTTCGCCTTCGGCGCCGGACATTCCTCGCTCGCCGCCCAGGACATCGTGTACCGCGCCGGCGGCCTCGCCCTGATGAACCTGCTCGCCGTCCCGGGCGTCGTCGGCGTCGACGTGATGCCCGCCACCCTCGGCTCCGCCCTGGAACGCGTCGACGGTCTGGCGAGCGCCGTCCTGGACTCCTCCCCCGTCCGCGCGGGCGACGCCCTCGTGATCGTCTCCCTCTCGGGCCGCAACGCCCTCCCCGTCGAGATGGCCATGACCGCCCGCGCTCTCGGCGTGAAGGTCATCGGCGTGACGTCGGTGGCGTACGCCTCGGAGACGAAGTCCCGGCACGCCTCGGGGACGTTCCTGAAGGACCACTGCGACCTCGTCCTCGACTCGAAGATCGCGGTCGGCGACGCGGAGCTCAGCCTCGACACCATCCCGGCCCCGTTCGCCCCGGCCTCCACCGTCGTCACCACGGCCCTGCTCCAGGCGGTCATGGCCACCACGGCCGGCGCCCTCGCCGACCGCGGCATCGAGCCCCCGCTCCTGCGCTCCGGCAACGTCGACGGTGGCCACGACTGGAACGGCCGGATCCTGGACGAGTACCGGGACCGGATCTTCTACCAGCGCTGACCCAGGGACACAGCCGGCGGCTACTCGCCGGTCAGCCCCGCCAGATCCAGGGCGCCCGCGATCCGTACCGCCACGTCCTCCGCGTACGCCGTGTCGGACCGCTCGAAGGCACTACGGCCGCCCGCCCGCAGGAACGTCACGACGCCCAGCGTCCGCCCCCGGCTGCGCAGCACCGCGCACAGCGCGTGCACCGTGTCCGCCGGCCACTGCCGGGCCAGGGCCCACTCGCGCGCCTGTTCGGCGGGGACGGAACCGACACTGGCCCGCACGGACCCGGTCCGCTCCACGCACTGCAACGCCGGATGCCCCTGGGCATAGCGGGCCGGCAGCCCGGCCTGCCCGGTGAGTGTGCTCGGCCCCGGCGCGCCGGAGGGCGTCTGGGCGATCCGTACCAGCCGTACGGCGCCCGCGGCCACCTCGCTGTCGGCCACCGCACCGCCTGCCGCGCGGTCGATCAGACCATGATCGGCGAACCCGGCGAGCGCGAAGTCGAGGTGGACGGTGGCGGCCTCGGCCGGATCCTCGCACTCGGCTGCCGCGCGACCCGCCCGGTGCAGCTGATTGCTGCGGAACCGCAGCAGCGCCGCCTCCTGCTCGCCCTGCTTGGACTCGGTGACGTCCTGGAACAGCCAGCCGACGCCCAGCGGGACCGGCTCCTCCGCGAGCGGCGAGGCCAGCCGCAGGAAGCCGCTGCGCCAGCAGCGCCGCTTCTCGCCCTCCGGGGTGCGTACGCTCACCCAGATCTCCGCGGGCGCGGGCGGCGCGCCCTCGGCCAGGACGTGCGTGAGCGCGCTCTCCAGCTCCTCGACACCCTGGGCGAGCAGCTCGCCGAGCGGCCGCCCCAGCGCGGCCGTGCGCCCGCTGCCCAGCGCCCGGGCCGCGTGCGCGTTCACCACGGCGGGCCGCAGATCGGCGTCGACGAGGACGACACCCCAGCTCGCGTCCTCGAACAGTGCCTCGCTCAGCGCGATGGACCGCTCGAGGTCGATCTGCGCGTGCACCTCGCTGAAGGCGCAGTACAGGCCGGCGGGCTTCCCGTCGGGCCCGTGCACGGCGGCCGACTGGGTCCGTACGAGTACCCGCCCGCCACCCTTGGTCAGCAGCGCGAACTCGTGCACCTGCCGGCCGGGGGCCTGCATGGCGGCCATCAGCCGCCCCTCGACCTCCACGGCGTCCGCACTGCGCACGGCCCACCCGGCGAACCCGTGCCGCCCCACGGCCTCGGCCGCCGTCCAGCCCAGGATCCGCTCCGCCTCCCGGTTCCAGTGGGTGACGACCCCGTCCACGTCGAAGGCGCACAGGGCCGCGTCCATGCCGTCCAGCAGCGCGGCGAGCAGGTCCGAGCCGTCCGAAGCCTCCCGCTCGGGCTGTTCGGGCTCGTCCGGCCCCAGCTCGTCGGTGGTCCCACTACGCCGGGAAGCACTCACCTGGACCCCCTGCAGGCTGCGTCACTTGCCATCATTCAACTCGAACGTGATGCAGCACACACCAAGTTCTCACAAGATTGAAGGAATCGTTGTACGGAGGAGGACCTACTCGGCAGAGGACTCCAGCCGCAACGTCAGCCACAGATCGGTCTCACCGTCCAGCACATACCGCTCGACCTCGGCAAACCCACGCGCCTCGGCGAACCGAACGCCGTCCTCGTTGACGGCCAGGACAACGGTCTCGATCACCCGGGCACCCTGCACGCGCGCGTGCGCGAGCCCCTTCTCGTACAGCGCCGCACCGATCCCCTGCCCCCGGTACTCGGGCAGCACGCGCGCGATGACCGTCGCCACCGCCTCCTCGCCCTCGGGCGGCCGTACGGTCGAGCAGCCGACGAGCACGTCACCTAGGTACGCGTTCTCCAGCCGGTTCCGCCCGAGCCGCTCCCGCGCCTCGTCGAGGGACATCGCGGCGGGCGGCACGATCACGTTGTGGACGTGCCGCCACTGCTCCACCATCGCGTCGCCGGCCACGGGCTCCATACGAAGATCAGTCATGCCGGCAGCGAAGCGTGCGCGAGCACGCCCGTCAACGGGATTGCCCGGATGCCGCCCTCCGCCGCGCGTACACCTCGATCTCGATCTTCATACGGGGATCCGCCAGCCCGCACACCATCATCGTCGCCGCCGGCCGCACCTCCCCGAAACACCGCCGCAGCACGGGCCAACACGGCTCGAAGTCCTCCCGCTCGGGCAGCAGATACCGCACCCGCACCACGTCCGCGAACCCACACCCCGCCTCCGCCAGCGCCGCCCCGATGTTCCGCAGACACTGCTCGGCCTGCTCCACCACGTCATCGGAGATCGTCATGCTGCCGTAGTCGAACCCGGTCGTCCCCGACACATGCACCCAGTCCCCGTCGACCACGGCCCGCGCATACCCGATCTGCTCCTCGAAAACCGACCCACCGAGAATCGCGCGCCGCTCGGGCATCCCCACCGTCTCCGTGTTCTCCATGCGCGGAACGGTAGGGGGGCCGCGGAGATACGTCACCCCCGTGGGGGCGCGATGCGGCGGAGGCTGCCTCGGCTCATCGTGAACGCCAAAAAAAGGGTTGATTGGTGGCCGGAGCGTTCTTAGTGTGTGGCTTACACCGAAGGGAGGTGATCGGGTACATGAGTGAAACCCGGACGCGTGAGGTGGCTGCGGGCTAGCGGCCCGTCACCACACCGAGTGCGGTGCCGGACCAGCGCGTGAGATGCGTGCAGCCGGCCCAATCCCAAGCAGTCACCCGACCCGCGAGTCGCCGGTATGTCCGGCCGGCCCCTCCTCTGGAGGACCAGGCTCGCGGGTCGTCTGCGTTTCCGCTGGTGGCCGAGCGGCACCCCGCGGAGCTGCTCAGCCCCGCGTGATGCCCCGCCTCACAGACCTCAGCGGCCGATGTCCCCGTAGCCCTCGATCTCGCGCGGGTCGCGTGATCCCGGGCCGATGTAGCGGGCGGAGGGGCGCACCAGGCGGCCGGTGCGCTTCTGTTCCAGGATGTGCGCCGACCAGCCGGCCGTGCGGGCGCAGGTGAACATCGACGTGAACATGTGGGCCGGGACCTCGGCGAAGTCCAGGATGATGGCCGCCCAGAACTCGACGTTGGTCGCCAGGACGCGGTCCGGGCGGCGGTTGTGGAGTTCCTCCAGGGCGGCCTTCTCCAGGGCTTCGGCGATCTCGTAGCGGGGGGCGCCGAGTTCGCGGGCCGTACGGCGCAGGACTCGCGCGCGCGGGTCCTCGGCGCGGTAGACGCGGTGGCCGAAGCCCATGAGGCGCTCGCCCCGGTCCAGGGCCTGCTTGACGTACGCATCGGCGTCGCCCGTGCGTTCGATCTCCTCGATCATGCCGAGGACACGGGAGGGGGCGCCGCCGTGCAGCGGGCCGGACATGGCTCCTACGGCGCCGGAGAGGGCGGCCGCCACGTCCGCGCCGGTGGAGGCGATGACGCGGGCGGTGAAGGTGGAGGCGTTCATGCCGTGCTCGGCTGCCGACGTCCAGTAGGCGTCGACGGCCGCCACGTGCTTGGGGTCGGGCTCGCCCCGCCAGCGGATCATGAAGCGTTCGACGACGGACTGCGCCTTGTCGATCTCGCTCTGCGGGACCATGGGCCGGCCCTGGCCGCGGGCGGACTGGGCGACGTAGGACAAAGCCATGACGGCGGCGCGGGCGAGGTCGTCGCGGGCCTGCTCGGCGTCGATGTCGAGGAGGGGTTTGAGGCCCCAGACGGGGGCGAGCATGGCGAGCGCGGACTGGACGTCCACCCGGATGTCGCCGGAGTGCACGGGGATCGGGAACGGCTCGGCGGGCGGCAGGCCGGGGTTGAAGGCGCCGTCGACGAGGAGGCCCCAGACGTTGCCGAACGAGACGTGGCCGACCAGATCCTCGATGTCGACGCCCCGGTACCGCAGCGCGCCGCCCTCCTTGTCCGGTTCGGCGATCTCCGTCTCGAACGCTACGACTCCTTCGAGTCCAGGTACGAAGTCGGACATCAGGCGGCTCCTCATGATGTGTGCGACAGATGATGTTGTGTGACGTTGTGGGGACCAGGAACTCGGGTCAAACGGTGGGAAGCGGCGTACGCCCTGCGGATCCACGGTCGTCTCCGAAGACTCGCGGTCCTGAGCGGTCACCCTGGTGATGCCCCGTGCGGTCGGCGGTCACCCCGACCGGAACGGCATCAGCACCATATCCCTGGGTGTCACCTTTGGGGAGAGCCTGCGGCACTGAGTGCCACCTTCAGTGCCACCTCCATGATGCGGGACACCGCCCGGCGGCGCCCGCGCATACGGCAAGATGACCGCGTGAACGCCGCCCACGACGCCACCTCCCCGGATCCCGCCTCGATGCGCAAGCAGTACCGGGCCGAGGGCCTCGCCGAGTCCGATCTGGCCACCACGCCCGTGGATCAGTTCGCACGCTGGTTCAAGCAGGCCGCGGCGGAGGCGCACCTGTTCGAGCCGAACGCCATGATCGTCTCGACGGCGGACGCGGAAGGCCGGCCCAGCGCCCGTACGGTGCTGCTGAAGCACTTCGACGAGCAGGGCTTCGTCTTCTACACCAACTACGACTCCCGCAAGGCCCGTGACCTGGCGGAGAACCCGTACGTCTCGCTGCTGTTCCCCTGGCATCCGATGGCCCGGCAGGTCATCGTCCAGGGCGTGGCGCGGCGCACCGGGCGGGACGAGACGGCCGCCTACTTCCGTACCCGGCCGCACGGCTCCCAGCTGGGTGCCTGGGCCAGCGCCCAGTCCAGCGTCATCCCCTCCCGCGCCGAGCTCGACGCCGCGTACGCCGAGCTGGCCGCGCGCTACCCGGAGGGTGAGCAGGTCCCGGTGCCGCCGCGCTGGGGCGGCTTCCGGGTGGCTCCGCAGACGGTGGAGTTCTGGCAGGGCCGGGAGAACCGGCTGCACGACCGGCTCCGGTACGTGGCGGAGCCGGACGGGAGCTGGCGGGCGGAGCGGCTCAGTCCCTGACGCTCACTTCTCGCGGCTCAGTCCCTGAGCGCCTGGTCGAGGACGGCCGTCCACTGCGCCACCACCCGCTCGCGGCGCGGACGGTCGTCGGTGAGCAGGTTGGCCAGGCCCAGACCGCGGGCCATGTCCAGCAGGCCCTGGACCGTTTCCCGTGCCCCGGGCCGGGACTCGTCCGCGCCCAGCAGGTCGACGGCTATCCGATGGGTTTCCCGGCCGACGCGGGCCTCCAGTTCGGTCACGCGCGGGCGCAGCTGTTCCTCGTTCGACGCGGCCACCCACAGGTGCAGGGCGGCGCGGAAGAGCGGGCCCGTGTAGAGGTCGACGAGGGCCGCCACCACCGCTCGCCGGTCGCCTGCCGCGCCCTGCGGGAACAGGGCGCGCAGGGCGGTGGAGCGTTCCTCGGCGACGTACTCGACCGCCGCCGTGAACAGGTCCTCGCGGGTCGGGAAGTGGTGCTGGGCAGCGCCCCGGGAGACTCCGGCGCGTTCGGCGACGACCGCGACCGTGGAGCCCGTCCAGCCGTGTTCGGCGAGGCAGGACACGGCGGCTTCCAGGAGGCGCTGTCGGGTGGCTCGGCTGCGGTCCTGCTTGGGAGTACGTTCCAGACGGTCGCCGACCGTGCTCACACCACCCATGCGGGATCCCGTCGTTCGAGGAAGGCCGTCATCCCCTCGCGGGCCTGCGGGGAGGAGAACAGCCGGGCCGAGAGCGCGGTGAGGTCGGCCGCGTCCTGGTCGAATGCCTCCAGCACCCTAGCCGTGAGCAGCTGTTTCGTCTCGGCCAGGGCCTGCGGGGCGGCCTTGCGCAGGCCGTCCAGGACGGGGGCCAGTACGTCGTCCACGTCGTCGCCGGTCGCGGTCAGCAGGCCGATACGGGCCGCCTCGACGGCGTCGAAGCGTTCGCCGGTGAGGTAGTAGCGGGCGAGGGCGCGCGGGTCCGTACGGGGCAACAGGGTGAGCGAGATGACAGCGGGGGCGACCCCGATCCGCACCTCCGTGAACGCGAACGTGGCCTGGCGCGACGCGGCCGCGATGTCGCAGGCGCCGAGCAGTCCCAGGCCGCCCGCCCGTACGTGCCCGGTGACCCGGGCGACGACCGGCTTGCGCAGCTCGACGATCTGCCGCAGCAGGCCGACCAGCGCGTCCGGGTGCGGAGGGTCGCGCAGGTCGGCGCCCGCGCAGAACGTGTTGCCGGTGTGGGTCAGGACGACCGCGCGCACGTCGGTGTCCTTGGCGCAGCCGGTCAGCGCGTCCGCGAGCTCGCCGACGAGCGCCGCGGAGAGCGCGTTGCGGTTGTCCGGGGAGTCGAGGCTGAGCGTGTCGATGCCACGCGCGCGGGTCCGTCCGATCAGGGTCACGTCCGCTCCCTCAGCTGTCGGCGCAGTATCTTCCCGGAGGCGGCGCGCGGCACCCCGTCGATGAAGGTGACCTGCCGGACGCGTTTGTAGGGGGCGACGCGTTCGGCGACGTACATCATGACCTCTCCTTCGGAGAGGTCGGTGGCGGTGGGCTGGGGGACCACGTACGCGTGCGGGACCTCGTTGCCCTCGTCGTTGTAGACGCCGATGACGGCGGCGTCGGCAATGCCGGGGTGGGTGAGCAGGAGGGCCTCTAGTTCGGCGGGGGCGACCTGGAAGCCCTTGTACTTGATGAGCTCCTTGACGCGGTCGACGACGAACAGCCAGCCGTCGGCGTCGACATGGCCGACGTCGCCGGTGTGCAGCCAGCCGGCCTTGTCGATCATGTCGGCGGTGGCGTCGGGGCGGCCCAGGTAGCCCTTCATGACCTGGGGTCCGCGGATGAGGATCTCGCCGGGCTCGCCGATGCCGAGGTCGTTGTCGGGGTCGTCGAGGGAGACGACGCGCATCTCGGTGCCGGCGATGAGCCTGCCGACGGTCCCGGCAGGCGCGTCGCGCATGGCGTCGAGGGGGACTACGTGGGTGCCGGGCGACAGTTCCGTCATGCCGTAGGCCTGGCCGACGGGCGGCAGGCCGAGGCGCCTGGAGCAGGCGGCGGCGAGTTCGGCGGCCAGGGGGGCGGCGGCGCTGATGATGTACTTCAGCGACGACAGGTCGTACTGCGCGACGGCCGGGTGCTTGGCCAGGGCGAGCACGATCGGCGGGGCCACGTACAGGCCCGTGATGCGGTGGTTCTGGATGGCCGCGAGGAAGGTCTCCAGCTCGAAGCGCTGGAGTACGACGACGGTGGCGCCCTTGCGCAGCGGGGCGTTCATCAGGGCCGTCAGACCGTAGATGTGGAAGAAGGGCAGCACGGCGAGGATGCGGTCGCCGGGGCCGGCCTTGATGGCGGGTTCCAGCTGGGCGAGGTTGGTGGCGATCTGGCGGTGGGTGAGCATCACGCCCTTGGGGATGCCCGTGGTCCCCGACGAGTACGGGAGGGCTGCCACGTCCTTGGTGGGGTCGATGTCGACCACCGGGTCCGGCGCGGCCGAGGCGAGCATGTCGATCAGGGAGCGGTGTCCCGGCGCGCTGTCACAGACGAAGATCTCCTGGACGCCGCCCGCGAGTTCGGCGGCCCTGCGCGCGCTCTCCAGCAGCGGGGACACGGTGACGATCCAGCGGGCCGCCGAGTCGCGCAGCTGCTTGGCGAACTCCTCGGGCGTCGCGAGCGGATGCACGGTGGTGACGGAGGCCCCCGCGCGCGTGGCGGCGTAGAAGGCGATCGGGAAGGCGACCGTGTTGGGACTGTGCAGGGCGAGGACGTCGCCCTTGCGTACACCCGCCTCGGCCAGCGCGGCGGCGACCCGCCGGTGGAAGCGATCGACCTGTTCGTACGTGAGCGTGGTGCCGTCGGTGCCGTCGACGAGCGCGGGCGTGTCCCCGAACCCGGCGGCCCGGCCCAGCACCGCCTCGTGGATGGGGAGTTCGACGGGAGTGACGTCTGCGTACTCGCTGCGGAACACTCGTGACACGGTTCCTCCTCGCACAACGGCGTGCTGGATCAGTACGACTTGGGCAGACCCAGGGTCTGGTGGGAGACGTAGTTGAGAATCATCTCCCGGCTCACCGGAGCAATACGAGCCACACGCGCGGCGGTTATCAATGACGCGAGGCCGAACTCGCGCGTGAGGCCGTTGCCGCCGAGGGTGTGCACGGCCTGGTCGACGGCCTTCACGCAGGCCTCCCCGGCCGCGTACTTCGCCATGTTGGCGGCCTCGCCCGCGCCGACGTCGTCACCCGCGTCGTACAGATACGCGGCCTTCTGCATCATCAGGCGGGCCAGTTCGAGGTCGATGTGCGCCTGGGCGAGGGGGTGCGCGATGGCCTGGTGGGCGCCGATCGGGGTCTTCCAGACGGTACGGTCGCGCGCGTACCCGATCGCCCGGGACAGGGCGTAGCGTCCCATGCCGATCGCGAAGGCGGCCGTCATGATCCGCTCGGGGTTGAGCCCGGCGAACAGCTGGAGCAGCCCGGCGTCCTCGTCGCCGACGAGAGCCTCGGCGGGCAGCCGTACCTCGTCCAGGACCAGCTCGAACTGCTTCTCCGCGCCGTGCAGTTCCATGTCGATCGGCCGCCAGGAGAAGCCCTCGGCGTCGCGCGGGACGATGAACAGGCAGGGCTTGAGGCTGCCGGTGCGACCGCTTTGGGAAGACACGGTCTCGGTGCGGCCGACGATGAGGGTGGCGTCGGCGATGTCGACGCCGGAGACGAAGACCTTGCGGCCGGTCAGCAGCCAGTCCCCGCTGTCGCCGTCGCGGCGGGCGGTGGTGGTGATGCGGTGGCTGTTGGAACCGGCGTCGGGTTCGGTGATGCCGAAGGCCATCGTGCGGGTGCCGTCGGCGAGGGCGGGCAGCCACTCGCGCTTCTGCTCCTCGGTGCCGAAGCGGGCGATGACCGTGCCGCAGATGGCGGGCGAGACGATCATCATGAGGAGGGGGGCGCCGGCTGCGCCGAGCTCTTCCAGGACGATGGAGAGTTCGGCGATGCCGCGGCCGCCTCCACCGTATGCCTCCGGCAGGTTGACGGCGAGGTAGCCGAGCTTGGCGGCTTCCTGCCAGAGCTCGGTCGGGTAGCCGCCCTCGGCGACGACCTTGGTGAGGTATTCGCGGCCGTAGCGCTTGCCGAATGCCGCTACCGCGGCGCGGAGGTCCTTGTGTTCTTCGGATTCGAGGAGGGTGGTCATGTGGCTCCTTCGGGTGCGGGCTCGTCGTGGCTGGTCGCGCAGTTCCCCGCGCCCCTAGGCCTGCTGTACTACCGCCAGCAGCGTGCCGACCTGGACCTGCTGCCCCAGAGTCACGGGGAGGTCGGTGAGCGTCCCGTCAACAGGTGCCGAGATGTGGTGCTGCATCTTCATCGCTTCGAGCCAGAGAATCGGCTGACCGGCCTCTACGGCGGCTCCGACCTCCAACCCCTCGGCAACCCGCACGACCGTCCCCGGCATCGGGGCGAGGAGGGAGCCGGGGGTGTGCTGCGCGGTCGGGTCGGGGAAGCGGGGCAGGGCGGTCAGGGTGGTGGCGTTGACGTGGACCTGGTCGCCGTAGCGGGACACCTCGAACTTCCGCCGTACTCCGTCCGCTTCGAGTACGACGAGACCCGCGTCGGCGTGGACGACGCGCACTCCGTCGGCCGTCAGGCCCGCCCGGGTGTGCCGGTAGTGGACCTCGTGTTCCTCGCCCGCCATCGCGTATCGCTTGGTCTGCGGCTGGGAGGGCAGGTTGCGCCAGCCGCCGAAGCGGGAGCGGGCGTGGGCGTCGGCGAGGGCGGCGGCCAGGGGGGCGTAGGGGTCGGGGGCAGGCTCGGTGAGGGTGGTGAGGTGGCGGTCGTAGAAGCCGGTGTCCATGCGGGCGGCGGTGAACTCTTGGTGACGCAGGGAGCGTACGAGGAGGTCGCGGTTGGTGGTGGGGCCGTGGACCGTCGCCCGTTCCAGGGCGCCGGCGAGGCTGCGGAGGGCCTCCGCGCGCGTGGGGGCGTGGGCGACGACCTTGGCGAGCATGGGGTCGTAGTGAACGCCGATCTCGTCGCCGTCGGTGTAGCCGGTGTCGAGGCGGACGCCGTCCGGTACGGCGAGGCGGTGCAGGGTGCCGGTCTGCGGGGCCCAGTCGCGGGCCGGGTCCTCGGCGTAGAGGCGGGCCTCGACGGCGTGGCCACGCGCGCGTGGAGGGTCGTTTTCGAGGGCGTGGCCCTCGGCGATCCTGATCTGCTCGGCAACCAGGTCGACGCCGAACACCGCTTCCGTGACGGGGTGTTCCACCTGGAGGCGGGTGTTCATCTCCAGGAAGTGCGCCTTGTCGTCGGCGACGAGGAACTCGGCGGTGCCGGCGCCCACGTAGTCGACCGCGCGGGCGGCGCGCACGGCCAGCGCGCGCAACTCCTCCGCGAGCCCCTCGGAGAGCCCTGGCGCCGGTGCCTCCTCGATCACCTTTTGGTGGCGGCGCTGGAGGGAGCAGTCGCGGGTGCCGAGCGCCCACACCGTGCCGTGGGTGTCGGCGAGGATCTGCACCTCTACGTGGCGCCCGTTCTCGACGTAGGGCTCGACGAAGACCTCGCCGTCCCCGAAGGCGCTCGTGGCCTCCGCGCGGGCGCCCTCCAGCGCGGCGTCGAACTCCTCGAGGCGGCGCACGATCCGCATCCCGCGGCCTCCGCCGCCCGCGGCCGCCTTCACCAGCACCGGCAGGTCGGCCTCGGTGACCTCGCGCAGGGGCGCGAGCCCCATCAGCTCCTTCGCGCGGGTCTTGGACGCCATGGCCTCGATCGCCTCCGGGGGCGGCCCGATCCAGACGAGGCCCGCGTCCAGGACGGCGCGCGCGAAGTCGGCGTTCTCGGAGAGGAAGCCGTAGCCGGGGTGCACCGCGTCCGCGCCGGCCGCCACCGCGGCCTTCACGATCAGGTCGCCGCGCAGGTACGTCTCGGCGGGGGTCGCCCCCGGCAGCCGTACCGCCGCGTCCGCCACACGCGCGTGGAGGGCGTTTTCGTCGGCGTCCGAGTGCACGGCGACCGTCCGGATTCCCGACTCACGGCAGGTGCGGAAGACACGGCAGGCGATCTCGCCGCGGTTGGCGACGAGGACGGAAGAAATCACGTTCGGGACCTCACATCCGGAAGACGCCGAAGCCGCCGCGCGCGCCCTCGTAGGGCGCGGTGTGGACGGCCGACAGGCACAGGCCGAGGACGGTGCGGGTGTCGCGCGGGTCGATGACGCCGTCGTCGTACAGCCGCCCGGACAGGAACTTCGGCAGGGACTCGGACTCGATCTGCTGCTCGACCATGGCGCGCAGGGCCGCGTCGGCGTCGTCGTCGTACGGCTGCCCCTTCGCGGCGGCCGACTGCCGGGCGACGATGGACAGCACGCCGGCCAGCTGCTGCGGCCCCATCACCGCCGACTTCGCGCTGGGCCAGGCGAACAGGAAACGCGGGTCGTACGCCCGCCCGCACATGCCGTAGTGCCCGGCACCGTACGAGGCGCCCATGAGAACGGACAGGTGGGGCACCTTCGAGTTGCTGACCGCGTTGATCATCATCGCGCCGTGCTTGATGATGCCGCCCTGCTCGTACTCCCGGCCGACCATGTAGCCGGTGGTGTTGTGCAGGAACAGCAGCGGGATGTCGCGCTGGTTGGCCAGCTGGATGAACTGGGCGGCCTTCTGGGACTCCTCGCTGAACAGCACACCCTGGGCGTTCGCCAGGATGCCGACCGGGTAGCCGTGCAAGGTGGCCCAGCCGGTGGCGAGGCTCGTCCCGTACAGCGGCTTGAACTCGTCGAAGTCGGAGGCGTCGACGATCCGGGCGATGACCTCGCGCGGGTCGAAGGGGATCTTGAGGTCGCCCGGGACGATCCCCAGGAGTTCCTCCTCGTCATACTTGGGAGGGACGGCCGGCCCCGGATCACCGTACGCCTTGCGATGGTTGAGCCGGGCCACGACCCGCCGCGCCTGCCGCAGCGCGTCCTGCTCGTCGACGGCGAAGTAGTCGGCGAGACCCGACACGCGCGCGTGCATCTCGGCACCACCCAGCGACTCGTCGTCGCTCTCCTCACCGGTGGCCATCTTCACCAGCGGCGGCCCGCCGAGGAACACCTTCGCCCGCTCCTTGACCATGATCACGTGGTCGGACATGCCGGGGATGTAGGCGCCCCCGGCGGTGGAGTTCCCGAAGACGACGGCGAGGGTGGGGATTCCGGCGGCCGACAGCCGCGTCAGATCGCGGAAGATCGCGCCCCCGGGGATGAAGATCTCCTTCTGGGACGGCAGGTCGGCTCCGCCCGATTCCACCAGGCTGATGCAGGGCAGCCGGTTGGCGAGCGCGATGTCGTTCGCGCGCAGGGCCTTCTTCAGGCTCCACGGGTTGCTGGCGCCGCCGCGCACGGTGGGGTCGTTGGCGGTGATCAGGCACTCCACGCCCTCGACGACACCGATCCCGGTGACGAGCGAGGCGCCGACCGTGTAGTCGCTGCCCCAGGCGGCCAGCGGGGACAGTTCCAGAAAGGGCGTGTCGGGGTCGAGGAGCAGCTCGATGCGCTCCCGGGCGAGCAGCTTGCCGCGCCCGCGGTGCCGCTCGACGTACTTCGGGCCGCCCCCGGCGAGCGCCTTCGCGTGCTCGGCGTCGAGGTCGGCGAGCTTGGCGAGCATGGCCTCGCGGTGGGCCCGGTAATCCGGGCTGTTGACGTCCAGCGCGGACGGAAGGACCGTCACAGCAGAGCCTCCGGTATGTCCAGGTGACGGGTGCGCAGCCATTCGCCGAGGGCCTTGGCCTGCGGGTCGAAGCGGTGCTGGGCGGCGACGCCGGCGCCGAGGATTCCCTCGACGACGAAGTTGAGGGCGCGGAGGTTGGGCAGGGGGTGGCGTACGACTGTCAAGTCGGCGGTCTCCGGGAGGAGTTCGTGGAATCGGTCGACGGTGAGGGTGTGCGCGAGCCACCGCCAGGCCTCGTCCGTGGGGGCCCAGACACCCACGTTGGCGTTGCCGCCCTTGTCGCCGCTGCGGGCACCGGCGACGAGGCCCAGAGGGGCGCGGCGGACCGGTCCCGGCGGCAGGGGCTCAGGCAGGGGCGGCTGAGGTACGTCTTCGAGTACGGCGGTGTCGTGGGCCGACGGCACTGGGATTCGTCGCCCGCCGTGGAGGACGGCCACATGGCCGACGGCGCCATGGGGGACGTAGACATCCTCGAAGACCCCATAGGGCGAGCCTTTTCCAGGTGGAGCGAGCACATGGAAGCCGGGGTAGCTCGCGAGGGCCAGCTCGACGGCGGCCCCACTGAGGGCCCGCCCGACGGCCTCCTGCTCCGCATCCCGCACGACGAGCCGCAGCAACGCGCTCGCCGCCTCCTCGGTGTCGGCGTCGGGGCGGTCGGTTCGGGCCAACTCCCATCGCACATCGGCGACTTTGGTGAGCGCGGGCGCCATCTGCTCCCGTACGAGGGCGGCCTTGGCCTCGATGTCGAGGCCGGTCAGCACGAAGGTGACCTCGTTGCGGAAGCCGCCGAGCCGGTTGAGGCCGACCTTGAGGGTCGGAGGCGGGGCCTCGCCGCTGACGCCGTCGATGCGGACGCGGTCGGGGCCGTCCTGGGTGAGCCTGATCGTGTCGAGGCGGGCGGTGACGTCGGGGCCGGCGTACCGGGCGCCCGCCGTCTCGTACAACAGCTGCGCGGTGACCGTGCCGACGTCGACGAAGCCGCCGGTACCAGGGTGTTTGGTGATGACGGCGGTGCCGTCCTCGTGGAGTTCGGCGAGCGGGAAGCCGGGGCGTCGGACATCGCCGTCCTGGAAAAAGGCGTAGTTGCCGCCGGTCGCCTGCGTCCCGCACTCGAGCACGTGCCCGGCGACGACGGCCCCCGCGAGCCGGTCGTAGTCCCCCGGTCCCCAGCCGAAGCGGGCGGCGGCGGGCCCGGTGACGAGCGCCGCGTCCGTCACTCTTCCCGTGACCACGACGTCGGCGCCCTCCCGCAGACAGGCCGCGATGCCGAAGCCGCCGAGGTAGGCGTGGGCGGCGAGGCTGCCGGGGTGGCGGGCGGTGAGGTCGTCGCCCTCGACGTGGGCGACGTGGACGGGGAGGCCGAGGCCGTCCGCCAACTCGCCTATTCGAGAGGCGAGTCCGGCGGGATTGAGGCCCCCCGCGTTGCTGACGATTTTCACGCCCCGCTCGTGCGCCAGCCCCAGGCACTCCTCCAGCTGCCTCAGGAACGTACGGGCGTACCCGCCGCCGGGATCCTTCAGCCGGTCGCGGCCCAGGATGAGCATCGTCAGCTCGGCGAGGTAGTCGCCGGTGAGGACGTCCAGTTCGCCGCCGGTGAGCATCTCGCGCATCGCGTCGAAACGGTCGCCGTAGAAACCCGAGGCGTTGCCGATGCGGAGGGTCATTCAGCCGTCTCCTTGGGCGGGCGCCCGCCGCCGGGCGGGCCCGCGAAGGCCTGGGCGATGTCCAGCCAGCGGTCGGCGTCGTGGCCGGTGACCTGGAGCGCGAGGTCGGCGCGGTGGGCGCGCTGGGTGACCAGGAGGCAGAAGTCGAGCGCCGGGCCGGTGACGCGCTGGGCGGCGTCCTCGGGGCCGTACCTCCACACGTCACCGTTCGGGCCGACGAGTTCGACGCGGAACTCCTCCTCGGGTGGGGTCAGGCCCCGTACCCCGAAGGCGAAGTCACGGGCCCGCACACCAATGCGCGCCACATGCCTCAGCCGGTCCGTGGGTGGGCGGATCACACCCAGCGTGTCGGCCACGTCCTGGCCGTGGGCCCAGGTCTCCATGATCCGGCCGGTGGCCATGGAGGCGGCCGACATGGGCGGGCCGTACCAAGGGAAGCGGGCGCCGGGCGGTGCGGCGCGCAGGGCCGCGTCCAACGCCGTACGCCCCTCCCGCCACCGCGCCAGCAGCTCGTCCGGCGGGAGCGCGGCCCCCTCTTCCGCGCCCTGGTCGACGAACGAGTCGGGGGCGGCGAGGGCCTTCTCCACCAGGACGCGGAAACCGTCCCCGTCCGTGACGGCGAGCAGGGCCGAGCGGTCGGTCCAGGCGAGATGGGCGATCTGGTGGGCGATGGTCCAGCCGGGAGCGGGGGTGGGGAGCGTCCAGCGCTCCGGCCCCAACTCGGCGACGAGCAGGTCGAGTTCGTCACTATCGGCACGCAGGTCGTCGAACACGGGCGTCGGGTCGGCCATGGGGGCGAGGATGGCAGTGGAGCAAGAAACAAGCAAGCATGCTTGCATTAATTTGTTTTCCACAGCTCCGGCGAGGCGGCGGCAAAATCGCGCGCGCCCCGGACGCTCCCGGCAGTACGGTCCTCCGGTGATCGATGAGGACGGTTACTTCGGGGAGTCCGTGGCGGCGCGGTACGACGAGTCGTCGGCGGAGATGTTCGCGCCGAGCATGGTGGAGCCGGCCGTAGAGCTCCTGGCGGAGCTGGCCGGTGACGGCCGGGCGTTCGAGCTGGGCATCGGCACCGGACGCATCGCCCTGCCGTTGTCGCGGCGCGGAGTGGAGGTGCACGGCGTCGACCTGTCGCGGGCGATGGTGGCCCGGCTCCGGGACAAGCCCGGCGGCGCGGCGATCAGGGTGACGATGGGGGACTTCGCGACCACGAAGGTGGCGGGCAGCTTCTCGGTGGCGTACCTGGTCTTCAACACCATCATGAATCTGACCTCGCAGGACGCCCAGGTCGCCTGCTTCGAGAACGCCGCCGAGCATCTGGCGCCGGGCGGCTGCTTCGTCGTCGAGCTGATGGTGCCGGACCTGCGCCGGCTTCCACCCGGGCAGACCGCGGTGCCGTTCCATGTCGGCGGCGACCGGCTGGGGTTCGACCTCTACGACGTCGCGACCCAGTCGATGAGCTCGCACCACGTCAGGGTCGAGGACGGGCACGGATCGTACCGGTCGATTCCGTTCCGGTATGTGTGGCCGGCCGAGCTGGATCTGATGGCCCGGCTGGCGGGGATGCGGCTGCGGAACCGGTGGGAGGACTGGACGCGACGGCCGTTCACCGGCGAGAGCCGCAGCCATGTGTCGGTCTGGGAGAAGCCGGCCGGCTGACACCGCGCCCCTTTCAGCCACCCCGTTTCGCGGGGCCCGCCACGCCCTCCCCCACTGCCCTGAAGGCGCGACCAGCCCCCACCGGCCCGCGGGATCGTCACCGCGCTTCCAGCGGAGCGCTCAGCTCACATCCTTCGCCCTCCCCCGCCCCACCTGCGTCCGTACCGCCCCCATGCTCGCCGCGATGACCAGGGCGATGGCCGCCGCCTGGAGGGCGGAGAGCGCCTGGTCCAGGATGAGGAAGCCGGCTGTTGCCGCGATCGCCGGTTCCAGGCTCATCAGGATCGCGAAGGTGGACGCGGGCAGGCGGCGCAGGGCGAGGAGTTCGAGGGTGTAGGGGAGGACGGAGGAGAGGAGGGCCACCCCGGCGCCGAGCGCGAACGTCACCGGGTCGAGGAGCTTCGTGCCCGACTCGGCGATGCCCAGCGGCAGGAACAGCACCGCCCCGACCGCCATCGCGAGGGCGAGCCCGTCGGCCTGCGGGAAGCGGCGGCCCGTACGTGCGCTGAAGACGATGTACGCCGCCCACATCGCGCCCGCGCCCAGGGCGAAGGCGACGCCCGCGGGGTCGAGGTCGCCGAAGTCTCCGCCGCCGAGGAGGAAGACGCCGACGAGGGCCAGTCCCGCCCAGACGACGTTGACCGCGCGGCGGGAGGCGAGGACCGAGAGGGCGAGGGGGCCGAGGACCTCGAGGGTGACGGCGGGGCCCAGCGGGATGCGGTCGACCGCCTGGTAGAAGAGGCCGTTCATCGCGGCCATCGCGATACCGAAGACCACGACCGTGCCCCAGTCGGCGCGGGAGTGCCCGCGCAGCCGCGGCCGGCAGACCAGCAGCAGGACCACCGCCGCCACCAGCAGCCGCAGGCTCACCACGCCGAGCGCACCGGCCCGCGGCATCAGGGTCACGGCCAGGGCTCCGCCGAACTGCACCGAGACCCCGCCGGCGAACACCAGGCCGATGGGACCGAGGGAACCCCGGCGGCCCGCGGGGGAGGCGACCTCGGTCGAAGACGAGGTCGGGGTGGAAGTCGAGGTCGGAGTCACGGGCGTTCCAGGGCTTGGCTCGGGGGTTTGTTCATCGCGATGTACTGCCGAGTCCAGGGTAATGGACTCAGTCAGGCGTGTGAACCCTTTATGCAGCTGTCCTGGAGCACTGGAGGAACTGGAAGGACTGGAGGGAGATGGGTCAGATGCCGGGCCAGGGCTCCTCGTCGCGGAAGAGCGGGCGGCCGTCGGGGAACGTGGTGGGGATGGTTTCGTAGGCGCTTGCGGCGGCATGGCCGGTGAACACCGGCTGATGGGCGACGTACGGCTCATAGGACTCGTGCACGGGCGGCTGCGCCCAGGCCTCGGGAGCTGCGGCGGCATACACGTCGTACCCCTGCCCGTATCCATGCCCATACCCGTACGCCCCCTGGCCACCGTCCTCGTACGCCACCGGCCCCCCGCTCCCCGCGAACCCCTCCGTGAACAGCGGCAGCCGCAGCTCCCCGGTGTCCATCACCGCGTTGTTCTGCGAGCGGTGCAGCCGGGAGTATGCACCGCCACGGGCCAGCAGTTCGTCGTGGCGGCCCGTCTCGACGATGCGGCCGCGGTCGACGACCAGGATGCGGTCGGCGTCGGGGGCGAGGTTGAGGTCGTGGGTGATCATGATGGTGGTACGGCCGGTCATCAGGCGGCGCAGGGGCTTGACGACCCGGCGGGCGGCCATCGCGTCCAGGCCGGTCGTGGGCTCGTCGAGGACGAGGACGGGCGCGTCGCGCAGGATCGCGCGGGCGATGGCGAGGCGCTGGAGCTGGCCGCCGGACAGGCGGGCGGAGTTGGGGTCGACCCGGGTGTCGTAGCCGTCGGGCAGTTTCGCGATGAAGTCGTGCGCGTCGGCCGCCTTGGCCGCCTCCACGATCGCCTGCTCGCTCGCCCCGGGACGGCCGCAGGCGATGTTCGCGCGGACGGTGTCGTGCAGGACGAGGGTCTCCTGCGGCAGGAGGGTGACGTACTCGCGCAGGCGGGCCAGCGGGAGGTCGCGCAGGGGTACGCCGTCCAGCAGGAGGTCGCCCGCGTCGGGGTCGTAGAAGCGGAGCAGGAGCTTGGAGACCGTGGACTTGCCCGCGCCGCTCGGGCCGGTGATGATCACCAGCTCGCCCGGACTGACGGTGAACGACAGGCCTTCCAGGGCGATGCGGTCGGCGCCGGGATAGCTGAAGGAGACGTCGCGGGCCTCCACCGTGCCGTCGGGGCGGCCGGTGTCGGAGGCATGCCGGGGGTCGGTGACCGACGGGCGTACGTCCAGGATCTCGATGAGCCGCTCGGCGCCCGCGGTGGCCGCGGTGATGGTGAGGCCGAGCTGGGCCAGGCCGCGTACGGGCGGGTAGAGGTAGCCGAGGAAGGCGGCGAAGGCGAGGAGCTGGCCGAGGGTCATCCGGCCGGTGGAGATCTCCCAGGCGCCGATGCCGATCACCGCGAGCACGCACACCGTCTCGATGACCTGCACCAGCTGCTCGTACGCCTCGTTCAGGCGGGTGGAGCGGACGGAGGCGCGGAACCAGGCGGTCGCCTCCTCGTGCAGACGTCGGCGTTCCGCGTCTCGGCGGTCGTACGCCTGGGTCAGGACGATGTTGCCGAGGGACTCCTCGACCACCGACGTGATCGCGCCGTCGGCGACCCGGCCCTCGCGCGCGACCGACTTGATGGAGCCGGAGAAGCGGCGGGCGGCCAGCCAGAACAGCGGGGCCAGGACGAAGGTGGCGGCGGCCAGGTCCCAGCGCAGCCAGAAAGCGGCGGCCGCGTAGAAGAGCGCGGAGAAGGCGGCGGACGCGGCGCCGACGAGCCCCGAGACGACCAGCGTCTCGATGGCCTCGACGTCACTCGTCAGCCGGGACAACAGGTCGCCCTGGCGGTGGCGTTGGAAGAAGTGGGGCGGCAACTGCTGTACGTGGTCGAAGACGTGCTCGCGCAGTCTCATCACGAAGCGCTCGGTGGCCCAGGCGGCCAGGGAGTTGCCGGCGTACGCGACGACCGCGCCGACCACGGCGACACCCAGCCACTTGGCGGCCGGGTCCCAGAACGCGCTCAGCGAGCCGTCCTGCAGGGCGTGGTCGGTCAGTTCGCCGAACAGCAGGATCGCCTCGGTCTCGGCGAGCGCGGCCAGCACCGTGCACACCCAGACGATCACCAGCCAGCGGCGCAGCCCTCTGGTCAGGGGCCAGAAGCGACGGAAGGCGGTGCGGGCGGGAATGGTGGGGGTTTCGTATTCGAGTTCCTCATCATCATCCATTTCCTCACCCATCCCCATTCCCATCCCCATTCCCTTTCCCTTCGCTTCCGCCGTCAGAACGTGCGCCCGGAATTCAGGAATTGCGCATACGATTACGCGGACGGGAAGAGGGCCGACGGTGCACCATCGGCCCTCTTTCAGCGCTGGATCAGCTGTCCTGGCCGAGCGGCTTCGGCAGCGGCTTGGGCTCGTGCTTCTTCTTCGCCTTCGGCTTCGGCGGGGGCGGGAGCTGCTTCGACTTGGGCTTGGGGGGCAGCGGGGCAAGCTTCTTGAAGCTCATTCCAACTCCTTGGGTTTTGCGCTGTACCAGTGGTCGTGCGAGGAATTCCCGACGTCGAGAAACTTACACGGTTCTCATCCGACGGAGCGCATGAAAAGGCAAAGGGGCGCTGTGAATTCCCTTGGAGAACCTGGGAGTTGGGTGGGCCAGCTATCGACGGGCCATGTAAACGCCCAGCGCCCTGTGCAGGAGCTTGTTGAGCGGGAAGTCCCACTCGCCGAGGTACTCGACGGCCTGCCCGCCGGTGCCCACCTTGAAGCGGAGCAGGCCGAGCAGGTGGTTGGAGTCCTCCAGCGTGTCGGTGATACCCCGAAAGTCGTAGACCGCGGCACCCAGTTGGTGGGCGTCGGTCATCATGCGCCACTGCATGGCGTTGTTGGGCTGGACCTCGCGTCTGCGGCCGGTGGAGGCGCCGTAGGAGTACCAGACGTGGTCGCCGACGGTCAGCATGGTGGCCGCGGCGAGCACCTCGCCGTCGCGATGGGCGAGGTAGAGCCGCATGCGGTCGGGGTCCTCGGCGGTGAGCGCGGTCCACATGCGCTGGAAGTAGGACAGCGGGCGCGGGATGAAGCGGTCGCGCTCGGCGGTCTCGGTGTACAGCTCGTAGAACGCCGGCAGGTCCTCGTGTCCGCCGCGTACGACCTTCACGCCGGCTTTCTCCGCCTTCTTGATGTTGCGCCGCCACTGCTGGTTGAGGCCGCCGTGGATGTCGTCCAGCGACCGTCCGGCGAACGGCACCTGGAAGACGTACCGGGGCTGGCCGGCGGCGAAGCCGTCCTCGCCGCCGGGTTCGGTCTGCCGCCAGCCCATGCGGCGCAGCCGGTCCGCGACGTCGAAGGCGCGCGGTTCGTCCGACGTCGGCTCCGCGTCCCGCAGCCGCCGCGCACCCGGATCCGCGATCGCCGCCTTCACCGCGTCCGCGCTCCAGCGGCGTACGACGACGGGCGGGCCCATCTTGACCGAGAACGCGCCCCGCGCCTTCAGCTGGGCGAGCATCGGCTCCAGCCATCGCTCCAGGTCGGGCGCGTGCCAGTCGATCACCGGCCCCTCCGGCAGATACGCGAGGTACCGCTTCAGCTTCGGCAGCGGCCGCAGCAGCACGAGCCCCGCCCCGACGAGCCGCCCGCCCTCGCCCTCGCTCTCGTCGAACCAGCCCAGACTCTCCGCCCGCCAGTCCGGCTTCACGTCGCCCCAGGAGGGAAGCTGCATGTGGCTGACGGACGGGCGGGCCGCGACGAACGCCAGGTGCTCGGCGCGGGTGATGGGCTGGACGCGGAAGGTCATGCGCGGGGCTCCCTTGTGCGGTTCTGATGGCCGATCAGCCACCCTAGGAGGGCTCCTGGCTCCCTCCGTCCCGCACCACGCGGTCGGCCGGCCCCTCCGCCGACACCTCCGCCAAGGCCTCTGCCAACACCTCTGCCAGATGCCTCCCCCGCACCCCCGCCAGCTGCTCCAGCTGTGTCCGGCAGGAGAACCCGTCCGCCAGGACCACCGTCCCGGGCTCCGCATCGCGCACCGACGGCAGGAGCTGGTCCTCCGCGCAGGCCGTCGACACCTCGTAATGCCCTCTCTCGAAGCCGAAGTTCCCGGCGAGGCCGCAGCAGCCGCCGCTGAGGTCGCCGGTCAGTCCGGCCGCCGTGCGCAGGCGGCGGTCCGGGGCGTCGCCGAGGATCGCGTGCTGGTGGCAGTGGGTCTGGCCGACGGCCGGGCGGTCCACGCGGGGTGGAGTCCAGTCGGGGGCGTGGCGTTCGAGGGCCTCCGCGAAGGTCAGGACGCGGGCGGCGAGGCGGGCCGCGCGCGGGTCGTCGTGCAGCAGCTCGGGCAGGTCGGTGCGGAGGGCCGCCGCACAGCTCGGTTCCAGGACGACGACCGGTGCGGCGGTCTCCAGGACCGGGGCCATGAGGTCGAGGGTGCGGCGGAGCACGGTGCGGGCGCGGTCGAGCTGGCCCGTGGAGAGGTACGTCAGGCCGCAGCAGACGCGGCCGCGGCGGGCGGTCAGCAGCGCGGCCGCGGACTTCGACCGGCCGTCCCCGACCGGCCGCCCGCGCATCCGCAGCGTCGGCGGCAGCGCCACCCGCAGCCCGGCCGCCTCCAGCACCCGGACGGCCGCCTGCCCCACGGCGGGCGAGAGGTACTCGGTGAACGTGTCCGGCCACAGGACGACCAGGTCGCCGGTACGCTCCGTCGCCCCCTTCGCCTCCTCCACCGCCCCCGTCATCGAACGCCACCACCGGCTGAACGTCTGCGGTGCCAGCCGCGGGATCTCCCGCTCCGGCGCGATCCCGCCCAGCCGCTTCGCCGTCCACGCCAGCGGCCGTACGGAGGCGAGGGCGTTCACCACCCTCACCGCGCGCGTACGGGACGCCCAGCGCAGCCACACCGGCAGCCAGCCCATCGTGTAGTGGGCGGCGGGGCGGCGGCGCCCGGCGTAGTGGTGGTGCAGGAACTCCGCCTTGTACGTGGCCATGTCGACCTCGACCGGGCAGTCGGAGCGGCACCCCTTGCAGGACAGGCACAGGTCCAGCGCGTCCCTGACCTCCGGTGACCGCCAGCCGTCCGTCACCAGCTCGCCGGCCAGCATCTCGTGCAGCAGGCGGGCGCGTCCGCGCGTGGAGTGCGCCTCTTCGCCCGTCGCCCGGAAGGACGGGCACATCACGGCGGAGCCGGACGTCTGGGTCGTACGGCATTTCGCGACCCCGACGCAGCGGCGCACCGCCGCCGAGAAGTCGCCGCCGTCCGCCGGATAGCCGAAGGCCACGTCCACAGGCGTGCGCGGCAGGACGGAGAATCGGAGGTTCGCGTCCAGGGGCGCGGGCCGGACCAGCATCCCAGGGTTGAGCAGGTCGTCCGGGTCCCACACCGCCTTGGCTCGCTCGAAGAGCGCCACCATCTCCGCGCCGTACATCTTCGGCAGCAGTTCCGCGCGCGCCTGCCCGTCCCCGTGCTCGCCCGACAGCGAGCCGCCGTGCGCCACGACCAGCTCGGCGAGTTCTTCGGAGAAGCGGCGGAAGCGGCCCACGCCCTGCTCCGTCAGCAGGTCGAAGTCGATGCGGACGTGGATGCAGCCGTCCCCGAAGTGCCCATACGGCGTGCCGCGCAGGCCGTGGGCGGACAGCAGCCCCCGGAAGTCCCGCAGATACGCGCCGAGCCGGGCGGGCGGCACCGCGCAGTCCTCCCAGCCGGGCCAGGCCTCGGAGCCGTCCGGCATCCGGGTCGCCGTACCGCTCGCGTCCTCCCGGACGCGCCACAGCGCACGCTGTCCCGCCGGGTCCGTCACCACCAGCGAGTCGAGGACGTCGGCCGCCCGCACGACCGCCTCCGCACGCGCGCGTGCCTCCGCCGCCGTCTCCCCGCCCGTCTCCACGAACAGCCAGGCACCGCCCCGGGGCAGGTCGGCCGCGGTCGACACCAGGTCGGCCGCCATTCCCTCCACCGTCAGCGGCCGGAGCGGCAGCAGCCCGGCGGCGGCCTCGGCGGCGGCGCCCTCGTCGACGTACCCCAGCACGGCGAGCGCACGCGCGCGTGGCGCCTCGACGAGCCGTACGACCGCCTCCGTCAGCACGCCCAGCGTGCCCTCCGAACCGCAGAAGGAGCGGGCGACATCGGCGCCCTTCTCCGGCAGCAGCGCGTCCAGGGCGTACCCGGAGATACGGCGGGGCAGCTCGGGGAAGCCGGTGCGCAGCCGCGCCAACTCGCCCTCCACCAGCGCCCGCAGGCCCTCCGGCGCCCCCGCCCACCCCTGCCCCAGCCGCAACCGCTCCCCGCGCGCGGTGACCACGTCCAGCTCGCGCACGCTGTCCGCAGTCGTCCCCCAGGCCACCGAGTGCGAGCCGCAGGAGTTGTTGCCGATCATCCCGCCGAGCGTGCACCGGCTGTGGGTGGACGGGTCGGGGCCGAAACGCAGCCCGTGCGGCGCGGCAGCCTCCTGGAGACGGTCGAGGACGAGCCCCGGCTGCACGACGGCCGTGCGCGCGTCCGGGTCCAGCGAGACGAGCCGGTTCATGTGCCGGGTGAAGTCCAGCACCACCCCCGTCCCCGTCGCCTGCCCCGCGATCGACGTCCCCCCGCCCCGCGCCACCACCGGCACCCCGCGCGCCCGGCACACCGCCAGCACCGCCGCCACGTCGTCGGCGTCCCGCGGAGCCACCACCCCGAGCGGGACACGCCGGTAGTTGGACGCGTCCATGGTCACCAGCGCCCGGGAGGTGACATCGAACCCGACCTCCCCCCGGACGACCCCGCGCAGCTCCGCCGCGAGAGCTTCGCGGGCTTCGTGGGCTTCGCGAGCCGCATGAGCCACCTGCACTTCGTGAGCAGCGACATCCGTCATGCATCCAGGATGCACGCGACCACTGACAGTGACGGTCAAGGGCCCAGCTTCGTAGATCCCCACAGGTCCAAAAGCCGGAGAAGTCGTCTCATCGAACGGACACGTTTCCGTCCGGTTTCACCGAAGGGATACCCTCCGCCTCGTGGCTGAGATCCAGATTCCTGCTGACATCAAACCCGCGGACGGTCGATTCGGCGCGGGTCCCTCCAAGGTGCGGGTGGAGGCGCTGGACGCCCTGGCCGCCACCGGTACGTCCCTGCTCGGCACCTCCCACCGCCAGGCCCCGGTCAAGAACCTGGTCGGCCAGGTCCGCGAGGGCATCTCCGAGCTGTTCCAGCTCCCCGAGGGCTACGAGGTCGTCCTCGGCAACGGCGGCTCCACCGCCTTCTGGGACATCGCGACCCACGGCCTGATCGAGAACAAGTCGCAGCACCTCACCTTCGGTGAGTTCAGCTCCAAGTTCGCCAAGGCCGCCAAGCTGGCCCCCTGGCTGGCCGAGCCGACCCTGCTCTCCTCCGACCCGGGCACGCACCCCGAGCCCGAGGCGGAGGCCGGCGTCGACGTCTACGCGTTCACGCACAACGAGACCTCCACCGGTGTCGCCGCCCCCATCAAGCGCGTGCAGGGCGCCGACGAGGGCTCCCTCGTCCTCGTGGACGCCACCTCCGGCGCCGGCGGCCTCCCGGTCGACATCGCCGAGACCGACGTCTACTACTTCGCCCCGCAGAAGTCCTTCGCCTCCGACGGCGGACTGTGGATCGGCGTCTTCTCCCCGGCCGCCATCGAGCGCGCCGAGCGCATCCACGCGTCCGGCCGCCACATCCCGGAGTTCTTCAGCCTCCCCACGGCGATCGACAACTCCCGCAAGAACCAGACGTACAACACCCCGGCCCTCGCCACCCTCTTCCTGCTCAACCAGCAGCTGGAGTGGATCAACGGCCAGGGCGGCCTGGACTGGTCGGTCCGCCGTACGGCCACCTCCGCGCGCACGCTGTACGGCTGGGCCGAGGACATCAAGTACGCGAACCCCTTCGTCGCCGACCCGGCCAAGCGCTCCCAGGTCATCGGCACGATCGACTTCGTGGACGACATCGACGCCGCCGCCATCGCCAAGGTCCTGCGCGCCAACGGCATCGTCGACACCGAGCCCTACCGCAAGCTCGGCCGCAACCAGCTCCGCGTCGCCATGTTCCCCGCGATCGACCCGGCGGACGTCGACGCGCTGACGAAGTGCATCGACTACGTGATCGAGAAGCTGTAGCAGTTCCCGTACGACGACGAGGGGCGCCCGGCGACGAACCGGGCGCCCTTCGTCGCGTCTCACGTCGCCGTGCAGCTCACACTCGGCACACCCCCGCCCCCGGGCGCGCCCCCGAACCCGAAGCTCGCCGAACCGCCCGCCGCGATCGCGCCGTTGTGAGCGGCGTTGACGGCGGTCACGGTCCCCCAGCTCTGCTGGAACGGTCAATTCTCCAGCGACCCGACTCCGTCAGACCCAGGGAAGACCACAGGAGTACGCTGCGGGCGCCGCGACGTGCGTTCTGTGCCTTGTAGCCGTGATGGATGCGGTGGGCACGAATCCCACGGGGAACACCGCTCTGCCGGCCCAGCAGCGGCGCACATCCAGTTTCAGGACGCGGCCGACTCGGGCCAGAGCGCTCGCACGGCGTCGGGAACTCCCTCCAGGCCGTCGAAGTCGCCCATGGCCAACTGGAGAATGTAGCCGGGCAGGGTACAGATGAGAGCGCCGGCGATCGCCTCGGGAGATGCCTCGCGCGGGAGGGTGCCGCTCTTCTGGTGCTCTCGGACGACCTCGGCGAGGTCGGAGCGCATCTGGGCAAACAAGATGTTGAACTGTGCGGCCAGGGAAGGGTTTCGCAGGGACTCGGACCAGGCCAGCACGGCCAGCCCGGCGATGTCCTGCTCGAGAGTTTTAGCCTTCACGAGATCGAGGACATCGGCCATCATTTCCCCGACGGAACTGTTGGGCCGGTGCTCGGCGACGCTATGGACCATCGTCAGGACCTCGCGCATGTTCTCCTCGGCGATCGCCGTGATCATCTCGTCTTTGCTGGCGAAGTGCCGGTACACCGCCCCCGCCGAGAGGTCGGCCTCTGCGAACAGGTCCTGCATGGACGTCGAATGGAATCCGTCCCGCAGGAAGCAGCGGCGAGCTGCGTCCAAGATCTGCTTACGGCGGGCCTCCATGTACTCTTGCGTGACCTTCGGCATCGATCCACCCCTGCATTAAAAAACGAATCTTCGTGTTAATTTAGCACGCTGACGGTGTACGCTGGTCGTTTTCGGCTTGTGGTGTGCGCTGGATCGGCGGCCGCCGCCGGAGCCCATCCGTATGCGTCTCGGCTGCCGAGATGCCTGACACCGGCGCTGAGAGCGTGGATGGCTTTCGCCGCAGGTATGCGGCCGCGACCGGCGTGCTACGGGGCGAGTCGAGGGGACGGACCAGCTCGTCCCCGGCTTCCTGGCCTGCGACGCGGCGGCGGACCTGGCCGCGGAGGTCGCAACGGTCGACCACTGGCGCATGGCGCTGCCCGCGCCGCTGCCGCTGCCGCTGGACTGACGGGGCTGACAGGGCTTTCCGAGTAAGGTGCCCACCGCGTAGTCACCCAGGCGGGGCCCGTCCAGGTGCGACTGTTGGCCACAGGGCGGTGACGCCCTGCGACACTTTCCGGGCTATTACTATCAATTGGGCTGAAAGTCCAATTGATAGGGAGGTGGACGATCTTGGACGTCTACGAGGCGGTCACGAGCCGACGGGCGGTGCGCGGATTCACCGACCAGCATGTCCCGAAGGAGGTGCTGGAGCGCGTACTGTCCGCCGCGGCTTGGGCGCCGTCCGGATCGAACCTCCAGCCGTGGCATGCGTACGTGTTGACCGGCCGGCCACTGGCCGAGCTCAAGAGGCGCGCCGGCGAGCGCGTGGCCGCAGCCGACCCCTGGGACGAGCGGGAGTACGAGATGTACCCGCCTGCGCTGAAGTCCCCCTACGGCGAGCGCCGATCCGCCTTCGGCCGGGAGCGCTACAGCGCACTCGGTATTGCGCGCGAGGATTGGGAGGCGCGCCAGAGGGCCGCTTCCGCGAACTGGGACTGTTTCGGCGCGCCTGCCGCCCTGTTCTGCTACATCGACCGCGACATGGGCCGGCCCCAATGGTCCGACGTCGGCATGTATCTGCAGACCGTGATGCTGCTGCTCCGCGCCGAAGGGCTGCACAGTTGCCCGCAGATGGCGTGGTCCGTGTATCGCAAGACCGTCGCGGAGGTCCTGTCACCCCCGGACGACCTCATCCTCTTCTGTGGCATGTCGATCGGGTACGAGGACGTCGCGGTCGGTTACCCCCGTACGGGCCGGGCGCCGCTCTACGAGACGGTCACGTTCGTCGAGGATTAGCCAGCCGCGACACACCGTTCCTACGCGCTCAGTCGCTGTCAACGGGCAACAGTCCCGAACCCCCTGCAACCTCGGTTGAAGCCGACAGGTTCCCGTCGCGGTCTGCCTCAGTGGCTGGCCGCGTGCCGGGCGTGCGAGTGCGGGTGGTTCTTTTCCAGTGCCGGTGAAAGCGACTCGGAGTATCCGTCAGGGGTCGACCGCCGGAAGAGCGTCGCGGTTTCGCTCGCGGCCGGGCTTTCCCCACCCGTACCGTCGGCCCTGTAGGGGGCTTCCGCGGACGAGCCGTCCGCAACGGTAGGCGTCCGGCGACCGAGGGTGACGGCCGCCAGCCCGAGCACGCTCCACAGGACGAGAACGGCGATGTGGCCTCCGGAGCCGTTGCCGTTGAAGTAGGCCGTGCCGCGCAGGAGATTCGCGCCGGCGCCCGGAGGCAGCCACTGGCCGATTTCGTCCACCGCCTTGGGCAACAGTTCCGGTGCGGACGTGCTGCCGGAGAACGGGTTCCCCACGAAGACCATGAGCGCGGCGCTGACCCCGAGCCCCGCGGGGCCGATGAGCGTGATCAGGCCGGCGCTGGTCGCGCTGATGGCGAGCATGGTGAGGGACAGGGCCGCCCAGGTGGCCACATGCTGGTGCGGCAGTGCACCGAGGATGCCCTGGGCAGCCAGATAGGCACTGAAGCCAGTAGCGGCGCACGCAACGACCAGGCCGACGAGCCGACGCCAGCCCGGCATCCGGGCACTCGACATCGAGATGAACGATGCGATCAGAATGCTGCACATGGTGAGCGGGAGAAGCGCCGAGCTGAACACCACCCCCCGGGGATCGTCTGCAGAGGTCGGGACGACATCCACCGTCCTCACACTGACCTTGACGGACGAATCGGAGACCTGCTTCCCGGCTTTGGGCCTGGCGGACCTGCCGTGGGCCGACTGCGCGGCACTCTCGGCCGCCAACTGAGTTGCATGGGCGGCGAGTTGCTGGCCGGACGTACCGAGCAACTGGGCCACGGACGCGCTGGCGGCGGTGGCCTCCAGCACGGTGAGGCTCCCAGGGGTGACGACGAAGGCGCCGTAGACCTCCCTGTCCTTGATCGCGGAGCGCGCCGACGCCTCGTCGGGGTAAAGGTGGAAGTCGAATCCCCCCGGCTCGCTGTGCGCCAGGGCTTCGATCGCAGTCTGGCTGGCCGTGCTCGTGCCCACGATCCCTACTGGCAGATCACGCGGTGCGATGCGCGATGCGGGCCACGCGTACGCCATCACGGCCAGCGAGATCACCAGTGGCAACGCCACTGTCACGATGACGGCCCGACGCCACGACAGGACTTCCGCCAACGGGTTCTTCACGCTCACACCTCTCGAAAACGAATGATCATTCTGTTGCGCCCCCCAGTCTGCTAGGGCCATCAAGAAAGGTCAATACGAACATTCGTTTTTCTTTTTAGGCGCCCGATGCCGCAGGTCACCGGTGGTGGCCCGGGCCGAAGCCCGGCGATACCCCTCGCCGGCCAGGAAGTTCAACGACTTGCCGGCGCACCTGCGCTCTGTCCTCGCCGCGGTCGTCCGAGAGCACCAGAAGTGCGGCGGCCTGCCTCACGACATGGCCGCCAAGGCGATCGCCGCTGCACTGATCCGGGTCCTGCCCGGCTACATCCTCCCGCCGACCATGCTCGTTCCCACGGTCGCGGATGGAGTCGCCGACACGGCGCGGGCACTGGGGCCGGTGTCGAGCCGTTGGAGACCCTGCTCTGTCCGGGCACCCGCCTCCGCGCCCAGATCGTGTTCGCTGCCCGACCCGGCCAAGCGCTCCCAGGTCATCGGCACGATCGACTTCGTGGACGACATCGTCGACACCGAGCCCTACCGCAAACTCGGCCGCAACCAGCTCCGCGTCGCCATGTCAGGATCCGACGCCGTACATCGTAGATGCACGGCGCCCGTCACCCGCTGTTCTCACGCAGCCGCGCAACTCACCACAGGCACACCCCCGCCCCCGGGCGCGCCCCCGAACCCGAAGCTCGCCGAACCGTCCACGGCCACCGCTCCGTTGTGGTCGGCGTTGGAGGCTGTGACGGTCGCTCCGGTCTGGGCGTACGTGGCGTTCCACATGTTCGTGATCTGTTGGGAGCCGGACCACGTCCAGGTCACCTGCCAGGACTTGAGGGCAGTCGTACCGGTGTTGGTGACCGACACCTGGGCGTTGAAGCCGCTGCCCCAGTCGCTGCTGACGGTGTAGACGGCGGAACAGGAAGCCGTACTGCCGCCACCGTCGTCGCCACCGCCGGCCCCGGTCGAGGGGAATCCCGGCGCCTTGATGCTCGCCAGATACCCGTCCTTCACCGTGTCCACCGTCGCCCAGTCGTCCTTCAGGATTCCGCCCGTGTCACCGGAGTTGGGGTTCCAGGACCAGAACGTCCAGTGGAAGGAATCAGCCCCGTACGTCGACGTCGGCCGCAGGTAGCTCACCAGCGCGGCCAGCCACTTCTGGTCCACCGTCGACTGGAGCGTCGTACCGAACTCCCCCACCCACACCGGGGCGATGTTCTGCTTGAAGATGTAGCCCCAGTACTTGTCCCAGACGCCCGGCATGTTGTCGGGGAACGACGGATCGCTGAACCAGCTCTGCTGGGCCACGCTGGTCGCGTAGTCGTGGGCGGAGTACACGACCCGGTTGGCGACATCCAGTTGCACCGGGTACTGGGCGACGCCCATCAGGTTGCCGCCCCACCAGCCGGACACGCCGTTGTACGTCTGCACGCCCTCGACGAAGATCAGCAGATCGGGGTTGACGGAGAGGACGGCGTTCCCCGCCCGCTGCGCCGCCAGCCGCCAGTCCGTCGCCGTGTCGCCGCAGCCCCAGCAGGCCGGGTCGTGCGGCTCGTTGTGCAGGTCGATGCCGATGACGGTGTCCTGGCCGTCGTAGCGGGCCGCCAGGGACTTCAGGTTGGCGATCCAGGTCGACTCCGGGACGGCCGACGTGTACCAGAGGGCCGACTGCCCGCCCGAGTCCGGCCGGTGCCGGTCGAGGATGACCTTCAGACCGTCCTGGCCGGCGTACGACACGATCTTGTCCAGGACGCCCAGCGAGCTGAGCCCCTGGAGGTCCGCGTTCTTGCCACTGCTGAAGTCGATGCTGTTCGGGACGGTCGTGCTCTTGAAGATGTCGTCGCTGTACGGGAGCCGGATGGTGTTGTAGCCCAGCGACTTCATCTGGTCGATCATGCTCTTGTAGTCGCGCGACCAGAGGCCGTGGACGACGTAGTTGCCGGTCTCGAAGCCGAACCAGTTGATGCCGGCGATCCGGACGGGCTGTCCGGCCGCGTCCAGGATCTGCCGGCCGCTGGTGTGCCAGTAACCGGCTCCGGGCGCCTCGGCCGCATGCGCCGTGTGGACGCCGGCCAGCGGTATCAGGAGCGCCGCGGCGGCAGCACACAGCGCTCTTCGCAAGCTGCGGAACATGTCGCTGCTTCCTCTCGGGAGGCGCGGGCCCGGAACGTGTGGGAGCGCTCCCACAACACCGCACCCCCCATGGAAGTCAGTTCGCACGAACCCGTCAAGACACTCGACGTCACTTCGACGTCACCTCAGTCCCGCCGCACCAGCCGTCGCACGCCGAACAGTGCGGCGCAGATGACGGCGACGGCGACGGCGCCGACCTTGAAGCCGCTGTCGCCGGACCCGCCGCTCGCCGTCGAATCCCCTGAACCGCCACTGCTGGAGGGCGACTTGGAGCCGGACCCGCTCCCGCCCGATCCCCCCTCGGGCGCGTCCTCCGCCTTCACGGAACTGTCGGCCCCTTCACTGCCGTACATCAGCTTGGTGCCGTCGGCGGAGTAACTGACGGACTCCCCCTGCTGCTGCAACGGCACGTCGAGGCGGCCCAGCCGCTTGATCTTCCCGTCGTTCCAGTCGTAGGCGATCCCCCCGAAGTAGCCGCGTACGGCGAGCTGTTCGCCGTCCGGGGAGAAGGCGGCGTCGGTGGCCCAGAGATCGACGGTGGCGACGGGCTTGAAGATGTTGGTGCCGGAGGCGGAGAGGGTGGCCGGGCCCTCGTACAGATGCCCGCCGTCCTCGTTCTTGTCGATGATGTACGCGCGGCCGGTCTTCGGGTCGACGACGAGCGACTCGGCGTTGCGGGCGCCGTCCGAGTACTTCACCACGTACTGCGTGGCCCTGATCGTCTGGTCGACCAGCTTCTTCGGCTCGGACAGCTGATAGATCCACACATACGGCCACTTGCCGCCGAGGTTGTCGCCGATGTCGCCGACGTAGATCTGGTTGTCGGGGCCGATGGAGATGGCCTCGACGTCGCGGGGCGAGCCGATGCCGCTGAGGGTGATGCGGGCGACGGTCTTCCCGGTGCTGCTGTCGACGGCGTAGATGTACGGCCCGTCGTCGCTGTCGTTGTGCGTCCAGTAGATGCCGGGGTGCAGGTGGGAGGCTGCGAGCCCGCTGGACTCGGTGATGCGCGAGTCCTGGATGGTGAACCCCTGGTCACCGTCGGCGGCGGAGGCGGGCACGGTGAACGCACCCACGAGCAGGGCCCCGGCGAGGAGGGCGAACGGTCGACGCATGCCCCCAAGACTGCCATCCCGGACTGTGCGGCACGCGCGCGTGGCAGGCCTCACACCCCGCTCGTTCCGCCGATCGTCCGTTGATCCTCCATCATGAGCGGATGCTCAGGTTCATGCCCGTCGGCGACTCCCAGACGATCGGAAGCGCCGGCGAACACACATGGCGTTACCGGATGTGGCAGCACCTGCGCACGTCGTACGGCCGCCCGTTCGCCGTCGTCGGCCCGCGCGAGACGCTGTACGACAAGGCGACGGACGCGCCCACCTCGTACGAGTACGCCGACCCCGACTTCCCGCGCTCCCACCTGGCCGGCTGGGGCGAGGGCTGGCTGCATATGGCGCCGCTGATCGGGGAGGCGGTGCGTACCTGTCGCGCCGATGTCCTTCTCGTCGCCCTCGGCCTGATCGATCTGGGCTTCTACACGAACGCGGAGCAGACGGCGGAGAACGTGCGCCGGTTCGTCGAGGAGGCGCGGGCGGCCAACCCGCGCGTGCGGATGGTCGCACTGCCGGTGATCCCGAACTCCCGCGCACTGGAGGACCCCGACTTCGCCGCCGAGGTCACCGCCTTCAACGAACTCCTGGCCAAGGCCGTCGCCGACCTCGACGAGCCCCGCTCGCCCTTCCTGCTGGCCTCGCCCCCGCCGTCGTACGACATCAACCTCGACACCTACGACGGCACCCATCCCAATGCGAGCGGCGAGCACAAGATCGCAGAGGCGTTCGCGGAGGCGATGCATCAGGGGTGGGGGCTGGGCGGGGAGTACGACGGCTGAACCCTGGTGACGCCGGGCCCGCGTGTCCTGGTCACCGTGCGTATCGTTGTACTACGCGGCTGCTCTCGTCCGTGCGGCAGCCGGGGAGGAGCGCCACGATGACCGTCCTTGAAGACAGGATCGCGATGGCCGAGAGCGACAACACGCGCCAGCTCGACGAGATGTTCCAGCGGCTCGAGAAGATGCCCGTCCCCGAGGGATACAAGGTCGAGATCGTCGAGGGGGCCATCTACATGTCGCCGCAGCGGGGCGCGCACTGGGAGACCATTCTCCTGATCATCGAAGCGCTCAGGGACCGGTTCGGCAGGCGTTCGAAGGTGCTGTCGGACGTCCGCATGGACTTCCCCGGCTGCCTTAACGGCTACTGCCCGGACGTGGCCAAGCTGCGCGACGGCGCCGAGAAGGACGACGAGGGCAGGTGGGCCTACGAGGACGTCGAATTCGTCGCCGAGGTCATCTCCAAGGACACGGCCAAGAACGACTACGGGCCCAAGAAGACCGCCTACGCCCTGGCCGGGGTCCCGGTCTACGTCATCGCCGACCCCTACGTGGGCAAGTGCCACCTGTTCACGCAGCCCAAGGACGGCGACTACGTCTGCGACCTCTCCATCACCTACGGCGGTGTGGTCGACATGACCGCCACCCCCCTCGACTTCACGCTCGCCACCGACATGTTCCCCCGCGACTGAACGACGCCCGAGGCTCGCCCCCCGCCCAGCGCCTCCTCACTCAGCAGTCCAGTCGGCGTTCGCACCACAGACGATCAGGCACGGCAGGTCCCCGGGAACCCGGCCGGCCAGCCACGCGGCGAACGGGACGGCCGCCGCCGGTTCGGCTGCGATCCGGCACTCCTCCCAGAGCCGGTCGCGGGCATGCACGATCTCCTCATCGCTGACCAGCACGGACGACACGTCGTGTGCGGTGAGGACGGCGAAAGGGATTCCGCCTACCCGGCTCGCACCGGTCGCGGAAGCGGCGACGGAGATCACTGCGGAGTCCACTGGCCTGCCCGCAGCGAGCGCGTCGTGCAGGCAACGGCAGTGCTCCGGTTCGACTGCGACGACACGGCGCTCGCCGCTCGTGAGTGCCGTACCGGCCGCCAACCCGCCACCGCCGACAGCCGCGGCGATCACATCGACCTCGGGCGCGTCGGCGACGATCTCGGCAGCCACGGTTCCCTGGCCCGCGATGACGGCCGGATCGTCATAGGGGTGGAGGAATCGATGCCCCGGTCGCGCGGCGACCTGCGCTGCCGCCGAGGCGGCCTCGGCGAACGTGGCGCCGTACCGGACGAGCCGCGCACCGGCGGCCTCGATGCGGCGGGCCTTCGCCTCCGGAACCGTCTCCGGCACATGGATCGTGGCGGCCACGCCGAGCAGCGAAGCGGCGGTTGCGACAGCCAGGCCGTGGTTGCCGCCGGACGCGGCGACGAGGTGATCGTCCAGTGACCCGGAGAGTATCGCGTTGAGCGCGCCGCGCAGTTTGAACGAGCCGCTTCGCTGGAGGTACTCCAGTTTCAGCAGGACACGGCGGTTGTCGATCTCCAGGTCGAGCAGCGGAGTACGACGAACGTGAGGACGGATTCTGTCGGCGGCTGTCTGAACGTCGGTGCCGGAGACCACGTGGGTGGGGCTCTTCATGGAGTCCATGCTTCGTAAGGACAGCCATCAGCACAAGCAACGATCAATAAGCAGCCATTAGTGATGCTTACGATGGGCCCATGGTGCGAGAGCTGGATGTCAACCGCCTCCTGGTCCTGGTCGAGGTGGCACACGCCAAATCCATCGCCGAGGCTGCTCGCAGTCTGGCCTTCACGCCATCGGCTCTGTCTCAGCAGGTCTCCAAGCTGGAGAAGGAACTCGGCACCCGACTGCTGGAGCGACGCCCTACCGGCGTCACACTGACGCCGGTAGGCACCGTCCTGGTGGAACACGCGGAGCGTGTGATCGGCGAACTGCGGCAGGCACGAGCGGCAGTCGACGCCGCGATGGGGGTCAAGCCGCAGCGTCTCGCGCTGGGCTCGTTCGCCACCGCGGCGCAGGCGCTGGTGCCGACGGCACTGGCGGAGCTGCAACTCCGCCATCCGAACGCCGAGTTGTCGCTCGTCGACATCGAACCACCCGAAGGTTACGGACTGGTGACGTCAGGCGATCTCGACGTGCTCATCACCCATCGCTACCCCGGCGTGGCACCGAAGCCGCATCCAGGGCTCGACCGGCAGCCGCTGCTGGACGACCCCCTACGACTGGTGCTGCCTGCCGACCACCGGCTCGCCAAGGGCGCGGCACGTCGCGGTATCGACCTCGGTCGGCTCGGCAACGAGACGTGGATCTCGGGCGCACCGGGCATTCCGAACAGGACCTGCCTGGAGACACTCGCTCACCAAGTCGGCATCGAGCCTCACGTCGCCTATGAGTCCGCCGACTACCACGTCATCCTGGCGCTGGTCGGCGCAGGTCTGGGCGTCGCGCTCGTCCCCGAGAGCATGCTCGCTGCCGCCGGCCGACCCGAGGTCTCGGTGCACTCGCCTCGGGGGCTCACCCCGGCCCGCGAGATCAGCACCGTGCACCGTCGCCGGCCGACCGCACTCGTCCGGGAGCTCACGACCATCCTGCACGCTGCCGCGGAAGCCATGAGACAGGGAGGGAAGCCCTACGAGGGCTGACTGTTGCCCGCGTCCTCGATGCGCCGACGAGGAAGCCGGCGCAGGGGCGGACTGCGGCCGCAGGTCGTCCCAGTGCCCCTGCTGCTCGCCGAGGTGGACGGCACGCGCGCGTTCCCCCGCAACCGACTGGCAGAATCCCGTCGCATGGCGATCATCCACCACACCACCCTCAAGCCCACCAAGCTGGAACTCCTCACCACCTGGCTGCCCACCCGCCCGTGGTACGTCGGCGACGGCGCACCGGAGTTGACCAAGGCCGGCGGGTTCCGGCTGGACGACCCGGAGGGTGAGGTCGGCATCGAGTTCATGGTGGCCGTCGACACGTCCGGCCCCGAGCCCACCGCCTATCTGGTCCCCCTCACCTACCGCGGCGCCCCGCTCGCCGGCGCGGAACACGCCCTCGTCGGCACCATGGAGCACGGCGTGCTGGGACCGCGCTGGGCCTACGACGGCTGCCACGACCCGGTGCTGTACGCCGAGCTCCTGGCCCTGATCGAGGGCCGCGCCCAAGCCATGGCCCAGAGCATCACGGACACTCCCGACCACGAGGTCGCCCGCTCCTGCACCGGCAGCGGCTTCCCCTCCCCCGCCTGGCCCGTCACGGTCACCGACGACCAGGACGGCACCGAGTTGCCCGCCCCGGACGGCGCGGCCCTCCGCCTCAACCGAGTCCTGCAACCCACCGCCCCCGACACTCCTCCCCAGGGGGCCACAGGCCACGTCGCCGGCGCCTGGCAATCCCCGGACGGCACCCGCGCCCGAGCGGTGTTCGCCGCGCTGTACACCACCGTTCCCAGGGACTGAGCGGGAGTGAGCCAGGATTCAAGCTCGCGCTCCAGCTCAGTCGCCCTTGCTTCGAGCGCACTCCAAGCCGTTGGCTAGATGCTCATGAAGTACACGCAGCTCGGACGCACAGGCCTCAAGGTCAGCCGACTGGTCCTCGGCACGATGAACTTCGGACCGCAGACGAACGAGGCGGACAGCCACGCGATCATGGACGCGGCGCTGGACGCGGGGATCAACTTCTTCGACACGGCCAACGTGTACGGCTGGGGCGAGAACAAGGGCCATACCGAGGAGATCATCGGGAACTGGTTCGCCAAGGGCGGTGAGCGGCGCGACAAGGTTGTCCTCGCCACCAAGGTGTACGGCAACATGGCCGCCGACGGCGACGCCTGGCCCAACCACGACAAGCTCTCCGCGCTCAACATCCGACGGGCGGTCGACGCCAGCCTGAAGCGGCTGCAGACCGACTACATCGACGTCTACCAGTTCCACCACATCGACCGCCACACTCCCTTCGAGGAGATCTGGCAGGCCATCGACGTGCTGGTGCAGCAGGGCAAGATCCTCTACGTCGGGTCCTCCAACTTCCCCGGCTACAAGATCGCCCAGGCCAACGAGATCGCGGCGAAGCGCCACGGCACCATCGGGCTCGTCAGCGAGCAATGCCTGTACAACCTCGCCGAGCGCCGCGCCGAGATGGAGGTCATCCCGGCCGCGCAGGACTACGGCCTCGGGGTCATCCCCTGGTCGCCGCTGCACGGCGGGCTGCTCGGCGGGGTCATCAAGAAGGAGGTCGAGGGCGGCCGGCGTGCCTCCGGCCGCGCGGCCGACGCGCTCGCCAACAGCGCTCAGCGCGCGCAGCTCCAGGCGTACGAGGATCTGCTCGACAAGCACGGCGTGGAGCCCGGCGAGGCCGCGCTGGCCTGGCTGCTCACCCGGCCCGGCGTGACCGGCCCGATCGTCGGCCCGCGCACCGCCGAGCAGCTCGCGTCGGCGCTGCGTGCCGTCGAGCTGGAGCTGAGCGAGGATCTGCTGGCCGGTCTCGACGAGATCTTCCCGGGGCCGGGGCCGTCGCCGGAGGCCTTCGCCTGGTAGCCACCGGGCGGCCGCGCCGCGCTCACCTGCCGAGCGCGGCCGCCAGGGCGACGACGACGAACATCAGCACAAGCGCACCGGCCATGATCCGGTTCCGGGTTTTCGGGTCCACGCGTACGAGCGTAACCGGCCGCGCCGAGGGCCTGTCCGGCGGACCGTACCGAGACGCCAGGCCCGGGGTGTGCCGTCGGCGAGTGTGACACATTCCCGAAAAGTGTCACACTGCGCGGACCTGCGAACCGGGCGCGCGGGTTCGCAGGCAGCATCGTCCCTCCCCCGGGCTCTTCGCTCAGGCAGACCGGGCGGGCCCCAGCGGCCAGCGGCCGATCGCCTCGTACCGGGGCTGCTCGCCCGGCACGCCCGACCTCGGCAGGGTGCTGCGTACCAGGCACAGGTCCGTCACCGTCCAGGTGCTGCTGGTGAAGGGGGCGAGAGCCTCGACGTACGGGCGTACCGGCACCGCCACCGCCTCCCTGCCGCGGGCCACCGTCAGGTGGGCCTTGTAGCGGCGGTGCTCGCCCATCCGTACGCCCGCCTTGCGCGCCGCCGCCTCGCTGCGTTCGGCCAGCAGCCGCAGCGACTCCAGGTCCCCCTCCGCGCCCGTCCACAGCGCCCGTCCGTGCCCGAACTGCCCGCCGCCGCGCAGGGCCAGCGGGAAGGGGGACATTCGGTGGGCCGCGCGCTCCAGGCGGGCCGACAGGTCCGGTACGAGGTCGTCGTCGACCTCGCCGTAGAACGCGAGCGTGAAGTGCCAGCCGGGACGGCCCGTCCAGCGCAGCCCCTCCGCGCCGGGCAGCTTCTTCAACGCGGCGACTTCGGCAGCCAGCTCACGGATGACGCCCTCCGGGGGCAGCACGGCGGCGAAGAGTCTCATGGGCGTCACCCTTCCAGGGAACGGATCACCCGGCGAGCGGCCCGCACGACGGACGTACGTTGTCCGCCCTGGAACGCATGAAGCAGCTGACTTGAGCGGCCCGTAACGCAATCATCGGTCCATGGCGATCAGGAGCGACATGGGAACAGGCCCGGACACGGGCATCAGCATCAGAGACGGCCGACCCGACGACATCCCCGCGATACTCGGCATGCTCGACAGCTGCGTGGAGTGGCTGGTGGCGCAGGGCCGCACCGGCCAGTGGGGGACGAAGCCCCTGTCGGAGCACCAGAAGACGGTGGAGTCGGTCGCCCGGTACATGGACGAGGGCGACACGTACATCGCCGAGGTCGGCGGCGTGCCGGCGGCCACCCTCACCCTGACCGACGCGCCGGGCGCCTACCTCGCCCACCTTCCGCCGCCCGGCGAGCCCGAGCGGTACATCCACTGGCTCGCCTCCGACCGCCGCTTCAAGGGCCAGGGCGTGGGCAGCGCCCTGCTCGCACATGCCGCCGAGGAGACCAGGCGCGCCGGCGTCTCCCTGCTGCGGGTGGACTGCTACGCCGGCGACGACGGCAAGCTCGTCGGCTACTACGAGAGCAACGGCTTCATCCGCACGGAGACCTACGTCGCCACGAACCAGTGGCCGGGGCAGGTGCTGGCCCGGAGGGTGTAGACCGCCACCCGCCGGGCCAGGGCACCGCTCAGGCCGCCGTGGCCAGTTCGCGCTCCCGCGGGACGAAACCCACCCGGGGGTGGCCGTGGTTCCAGCCGACCGACAGGCGCAGGCCGCCGATGCGGGCCACGATCAGGCCGATGGTGACGGCCGCGGCGGCCGCGACGGCGCCGCCCGCCGCGAGGCCGGCGCGGACGCCGTACGTGTCCGTGACCCAGCCGGCGATCGGCGCGCCCACCGGCGAGCCGCCCATGAACACCATCATGTACAGGGCCATCACCCGGCCCCGCATGGCCGGGTCGGTGGCCATCTGGACGCTGGTGTTGGCGGTGACGTTGACCGTCATGCCGAACATGCCGATCGGGGCCATGAGCAGGGCGAACAGCCAGAGGGAGGGGGCGATGGCCGCGACGATCTCGAGCGTGCCGAAGAGCACCGCCGCCGCGACCAGCACGCGCATCCGGGCCGTGCCCCGACGGGCGGCGAGCAGCGCGCCGACCAGGGAGCCGACCGCCATCAGCGTGTTGAAGAGGCTGTACGAGCCCGCCCCCGTGTGGAAGACGTCGTTGGCGAAGGCCGAGAGGTAGACGGGGAAGTTGAAGCCGAAGGTGCCGATGAACCCGATCAGGACGATCGTCCAGATCAGCTCGGGGCGCCCGGCGACGTAGTGCAGGCCCTCGCGCAGCTGACCCTTGCCGCGCGGGGCGCGCTCGACGACGCGCAGTTCGCGGGCGCGCATCAGCAGCAGGCTCGTGAGGGGCGCGACGAAGGACAGGCCGTTGGCGAGGAACGCCCAGCCGGTGCCCACGCCGGTGATCATGAGGCCCGCGACGGCGGGGCCGACCAGCCGGGCGGACTGGAAGTTCGCGGAGTTCAGGCTGACCGCGTTCTGCAGCTGGTCGCGGCCGACCATCTCGTTGACGAAGGACTGGCGGGCCGGGTTGTCGATGACCGTGGCGAGGCCGACGACGAAGGCGGCGAGGTAGACGTGCCAGACCTGGACGTGGCCGGAGAGGGTGAGGAAGGCGAGGGCGAGGCCGGTGAGGGCCATCGCGGACTGCGTGAACAGGAGGGTGCGGCGCTTGGGGAGGCGGTCGACGAGGACGCCGCCGTAGAGGCCGAAGAGCAGCATCGGCAGGAACTGCAGGGCCGTCGTGAAGCCGACGGCCGTGGAGGAGCCGGTGAGGCTGAGGACCAGCCAGTCCTGTGCGATGCGCTGCATCCAGGTGCCGGTGTTGGAGACGACCTGGCCGACGAAGAACAGACGGTAGTTCCTGATCTTCAGGGAGCTGAACATCGAGGACTTGCCGGTCCTCCCGGGGGAGGTGTCGTGGGCGGTCGGTGCGGGGGCGGAAGGTGCTCCGGATCCCGTACTCAAAAGGGTTCGCCTCCTTGCGGCTGTGCTTTACAGATGTGCGAGCTTCTCCAGCACGGGGGCGGCTGCGCGCAGTTTCGCCCACTCGTCCTCGTCGAGGCCCTCGACCAGGGTGGCCAGGAAGGCGTTCCGCTTGCGGCGGCTCTCCGCGAGCATCTCCGTGGCCTGTTCGGTCTGTGTGACGACCTTCTGGCGCCGGTCCTCGGGGTGCGGCTCCAGCCGGACCAGTCCCTTGGCCTCGAGCAGCGCGACGATGCGGGTCATCGACGGCGGCTGGACGTGCTCCTTGCGGGCGAGCTCGCCCGGGGTCGCGCTCCCGCACTGGGACAGGGTGCCCAGCACCGACATCTCGGTCGGGCTGAGCGACTCGTCGACTCGCTGGTGCTTGAGCCGACGGGACAGCCGCATGACGGCGGATCGCAGGGAGTTCACGGCGGCAGCGTCGTCGCCATGGTTAAGGTCCGGCATGTCGTTAGCGTAACTCATTACTCTCCCTAAAGACCAGCGGGGGGTGCGCAACAGTGCCCGTGACCCTGGCCACTCAGTCGGAATATCACTCATATGGGTGATCCACATGTGGAACGTGACGCCCCGCACCGAAGCGTGCCGCGACTCTCATGGACATGGGGACCAGCGTGCTCAGCCTGCGGATGGACGGGGAGCTGCTCGAAAGGCTCCGGCACCACGCGGCGAAAAGAGGAATGAGCGTCCAGGACTATGTCGTCCGGACGCTCATTCGAAATGACTTCGACGAGCGGTTCCAGACCGCCGTCGAGGAGACGGAGAAGTTCTACGGGGTCACGTGACCCACAGCGGTCGGGTCACCCGCCCCCACCGGTCAGGTCAGACCCAGCGCCGGCATGAGGTAGTAGAAGGCGAACACCGCCGCGACCGCGTACATCGCGGCCGGGATCTCACGACCCCGCCCGGCCGCCAGGCGCAGCACCACGAAGGTGATGAAGCCCATGCCGATGCCGTTGGTGATCGAGTAGGTGAACGGCATCATCACCATCGTGATGAAGGCCGGGATGGCGATGGTGAAGTCGGCCCAGTCGATCTCCTTGACCGAGCCGGCCAGGATCAGGAAGCCCACCGCGAGCAGGGCCGGGGTGGCCGCCTGGGAGGGGACCATCGTGGCGACCGGGGTCAGGAACAGGGCCACGGCGAACAGCGCGCCGGTGATGACGTTCGCGAAGCCGGTGCGCGCGCCCTCGCCGACGCCGGCCGTGGACTCCACGAAGCAGGTGGTGGCCGAGGAGGAGCTGGCGCCGCCCGCGGCGACGGCGATGCCGTCGACGAAGAGGACCTTGTTGATGCCGGGCATCTGGCCCTGCGCGTCGGTCAGCTTGGCCTCGTCGCTGACGCCCATGATCGTGCCCATGGCGTCGAAGAAGGTCGACAGCAGGACCGTGAAGACGAAGAGGATGCCGGTCAGGACGCCGACCTTGTCGAAGCCGCCGAACAGGCTGACCTTGCCGAGCAGGCCGAAGTCAGGGGTGGCGACGGGGTTGCCGGGCCACTTGGGCGTGGTCAGGCCCCAGCTCGGCACCTTCGCGACCGCGTCGATGATGACCGCGAGGACGGTCATCGCGACGATCGAGATCAGAATCGCGCCGGAGACCTTGCGCATGATGAGGGCCAGGGTCAGCAGAGCGCCCACGATGAAGACAAGCACCGGCCAGCCGTTGAGGTGACCGTCGGCGCCCAGCTGGAGCGGGACCGTGGTCTGGGCGACGTCCGGGATGCGGGAGATGAAACCGGAGTCGACCAGGCCGATCAGCATGATGAACAGGCCGATACCGATGGCGATGGCCTTGCGCAGGCCGTAGGGGACGGCGTTCATGACGCGCTCGCGCAGACCGGTGGCGACGAGCAGCATCACGACGAAGCCGGCCAGGACGACCATGCCCATGGCGTCCGGCCAGGACATCCGCGGGGCGAGCTGGAGCGCGACGACGGAGTTCACACCGAGGCCGGCGGCGAGCGCGATGGGCACGTTGCCGATGACGCCCATGAGGAGCGTGGTGAACGCGGCCGTGAGCGCCGTCGCCGTGACCAGCTGGCCATTGTCGAGCTGGTGCCCGTACATGTCCTTCGCGCTGCCCAGGATGATCGGGTTCAGCACGATGATGTAGGCCATCGCGAAGAAGGTGGCGAAACCGCCGCGGATCTCGCGGGACAGCGTGCTGCCGCGCTCGGAGATCTTGAAGTAGCGGTCGAGGGCGCCGTACGCGGGCGTGGCGCCCGGCTGCTCGGGCGCGGGGACCTTGGCGGGAGCCGAGGTGGACATGCGGGACCTCAGGGGGTGAAAGGGGTGGGGAACATGATCGAGTCTCGCCGCTTCCAGGCCACCAACGGGTTTCCCCCAAAGCCGCTGTTGGTGTTTCATACGAATGGAAGTAGCCAGACTCGGACCGTTTCAGTATGAACATATGAAGGCGAATTGGCCATCTCCGCGCGTAGACCGCTGGTACACAAGGGATCCGCGGGCGTGGGCGGGTACCGCCGGAGCGCCTCGTAAGCTGTGTACATGGCCAAGTGGACCCCCAAGCACGAGGCGCCCGAGCCCCTGGAGGGCCCCGTGGTCGCCACCATCACCGGCGGCACGATCGTCTGGTTCGTTCTGTTCCTCGTGCAGCTGCCGTTCTACGGCTGGTTCGACGACCGCGGCCATGCGTGGTGGGTGTGGACCTGCCTGGCCGGCGGGGGGCTGGGCCTCATCGGCATCTGGTACGTACGGAAGCGGGACGCGGCGATCAAGAGGGCGGCGGCGGAAGCGACGACAGCGGCCGAGTAATACCGCCGGACTCCCCGCCTACAACCACCGCATCAATCCACCGGGCCCCCGTCGTCCTCTGGTCGGATCTTCCACCCACTCGGCGGGTGAACCCCCAAATCCGCACGTACCGTCGATGTATGACGCACATCGACGCCGGCGCCGAGCTCGATCCCGTGCACCCGGTGCCCCTCCCGTCGCCTCCGACGACCGGGCTGAGCGCGGCCCAGGTCGCGGAGCGCATAGCGCGCGGGCAGGTCAACGACGTGCCGGTGCGCAGCAGCCGCTCCCTGGGCGAGATCGTCCGCGCGAACGTCTTCACGCGGTTCAACGCGATCATCGGCGTGCTCTGGCTGATCATGCTGTTCGTCGCGCCGTTCCAGGACAGCCTGTTCGGGTACGTGATCATCGCCAACACCGGGATCGGCATCATCCAGGAGTGGCGGGCGAAGCAGACCCTGGACTCGCTCGCCCTCATCGGGGAGGCCCGGCCGACCGTACGGCGGCAGGGCACGGCCGTCGAGATCGGCACCTCGGAGATCGTGCTCGACGATCTGATCGAGATCGGGCCGGGCGACAAGGTGGTCGTCGACGGCGTCTGCGCCGAGGCCGACGGGCTGGAGATCGACGAGTCGCTGCTCACCGGTGAGGCCGACCCGGTCGTCAAGCGGCCGGGAGACGAGGTCATGTCCGGCAGCTTCGTCGTGGCCGGCGGCGGGGCCTTCAAGGCCACCAAGGTGGGGCGCGAGGCCTACGCCGCCCAGCTCGCCGAGGAGGCCTCCCGCTTCACGCTCGTCCACTCCGAGCTGCGCTCCGGCATCTCCACGATCCTCAAGTACGTGACGTGGATGATGGTCCCGACCGCGATCGGCCTGATCATCAGCCAGCTCGTCGTCAAGCAGCACGGGTTCAAGGACTCGGTCGCGCGGACGGCCGGCGGCATCGTCCCGATGGTCCCGGAGGGGCTCGTGCTCCTCACCTCCGTCGCCTTCGCCATCGGCGTGATCCGGCTTGGCCGAAAACAGTGCCTCGTCCAGGAGCTGCCCGCCATCGAGGGCCTCGCCCGCGTCGACACCGTCTGCCTCGACAAGACCGGCACCCTCACCGAGGGCGGCATGGACGTCACCGAGCTCCGGACCCTCGACGGCCACGACGAGGCATACGTACGAAAAGTGCTCGGCGCGCTCGGGGAGTCCGACCCGCGGCCCAACGCCTCTCTCCAGGCCGTCATCGACGCCTACCCCGACGCCGAGGAGTGGCGCTGCACCGAGTCCCTGCCCTTCTCCTCCACCCGCAAGTACAGCGGCGCCTCCTTCAGCGAGGGGGACGGGGAGTCCAGTACGTGGCTGCTGGGGGCGCCCGACGTCCTGCTGACCGACGGCGACCCCGCCCTCGCCGAGACCGTGCGGCTCAACGAGGAGGGGCTACGGGTGCTGCTGCTCGCCCGGGCCGAGCGCGACCTCGACGGTCCCGACGTGGCCAAGGGCGCCAGGCCCGCCGCCCTCGTCGTACTGGAACAGCGGCTGCGCCCGGACGCGGCCGACACGCTGCGCTACTTCGCCGAGCAGGACGTCCACGCCAAGGTCATCTCCGGCGACAACGCGGTGTCCGTCGGGGCGGTCGCGGGCAAGCTCGGGCTCACCGGTACCACCCTCGACGCACGCCGGCTGCCCACCGGCAAGGAGGACATGGCGCGTGCCCTCGACGAGGGCACGGTGTTCGGACGGGTCACCCCGCAGCAGAAGCGGGACATGGTGGGCGCCCTCCAGCACCGCGGCCACACGGTCGCGATGACCGGCGACGGCGTCAACGACGTGCTCGCCCTGAAGGACGCCGACATCGGCGTGGCGATGGGGTCCGGCTCCGAGGCCACCCGGGCCGTCGCCCAGATCGTGCTGCTGAACAACAGCTTCGCCACGCTGCCCTCGGTGGTCGCCGAGGGGCGGCGGGTCATCGGCAACATCACCCGCGTGGCCACGCTCTTCCTGGTGAAGACCGTCTACTCGGTCCTGCTGGCCGTGCTGGTGGTGTGCTGGCGGGTCGAGTACCCCTTCCTGCCCCGGCACCTGACCCTGCTGTCCACCCTGACCATCGGCGTCCCGGCCTTCTTCCTCGCCCTCGCCCCCAACAAGGAACGCGCCAGACCCCACTTCGTCCGCCGGGTCATGCGGTACTCGATCCCGGGCGGGGTCGTGGCAGGAGTGGCGACCTTCGCGATGTACCTGATCGCCCGGCACCACTACACCGGCACGGGCGCGCTGGACGCCGAGACGAGCGCGGCCACCCTGACCCTGTTCCTGATCTCGATGTGGGTACTGGTGATCATCGCCCGCCCCTACACCTGGTGGCGGATCGCCCTGGTCGCCTCGATGGGCGCGGCCTTCCTGCTGGTGCTGGTCGTGCCGTGGCTCCAGCACTTCTTCGCACTGAAGCTGGTGGGGATGGAGATGCCGTGGGGCGCGGTGGGCATCGCGGCGGTGGCGGCGGTCACCCTGGAACTGCTGTGGAAGTGGGTCGACCGCCGCTTTCCCGCGTAGCGGTACCGCGCGTGCTGCTGGGCTGCTTACTTCACGTCGACGAAGTCGCCGGCGGTGGTGATCGCCGGGGTCGTCGAGGTGCCCGCGAAGCTGTAGCGGAAGTAGCCGTCGACGGAGGCCTTGACCGTGGTGCTCAGGTTGCCCGTCGAGTTGGTCTTGATGGTCTTGATGGTGGTGTAGGTGTTGGAGCCCTTCTTACGGAACTGCAGCTTCACCGGCTGGACGGTGTAGCCCGCGTACTTGAAGGTCTCCCAGTTGGCGCGGGCCAGCTTGCCCGTGACCGTGATGGTCTTGCCCTTCGTCACCGGCTCCGGCGAGGCGTTGACCGTCAGCGTCGAGTTGCGCTGGACGTGCTGGGTCGTCTGGTAGTCGTTCCAGTAGACGTTGGTGCCGTCACCGGCGAGCACACCCACCGTCACGTGCCAGGTGCCGGCCAGCGCGTTCTTGTACAGGTCGGAGCCGGGCGCGGCCGTGATGGTGAGCTTGCAGGTCGACGTGGTGGCGTTGGCCGCGGTGCAGGTGGCCGCGTCCTGGTTGGGCATCAGCAGACCGTCGAGGCCGTCTTCGACGTTCGTGCCGTGCCACAGGTCGATGTAGGCGTCGGCGATGCCGGTGGAGTGGCTCGCGGTCACCGACACGGAGAAGGTCTTCGCGTAGGTCGTGCCGACGACGATGTACTTGCTGGAGTTGACCGTGACCTTGGAGACCGTCGGCAGCTCGGCGTCGTCCGCGGTGACCGACGCACGGAGTCCCGACTTGGCCGACGAGACGCCGAAGCGCTCGGCGGCGGACGGCTTGGACAGGCCCGTGTCGCTCTGCGTGCCGGCCTGTGCGGCGGGCACGGCGAGGGCGGACAGGGCGAGGGCGCCGGTGACGGCGGCCACGGTGGCTCGGATGCGCATGCGCTCCCCCGGTAGGAGATGGGCCCCACCGTCCGTCTTCGCGCACGGCTCGTGAGGACGACGGGGCCCGATGGATCGTGGAGTCTTTTGACTCACGTGATCAGATGCGTGACGCAAGCGATTGGTTGTACGACCAGTGAAACTTTCGTGCGAATCAGCGATCTCGGAGAGATCGACGGGACCGACCGGACCGACCGGATCAGTCGAACCAGCGGTCGCGCGCCAGCTCCTCCGTCCGCGACGCGTCTTCGAGCAGCGCCGCCACCTCGAACCGGCGCGGCCACTGACCGGCCGCCCAGGCGAGTCCGGCGGCGACGCCCTCCAGGGTCGAGGCGTGCAGGACACCGTCGGCGGTGAGCCGCCAGTCGATCTCCACGCCGTCGACGACGAGCTCCTCGTGCTCGACGTACTCCTGAGGGGTCCGCGGCCCGAGCAGCACCCGCACCGAATCCGGTACGTCGTGCTCGGCGCCCTCGGAGTCCACCCCACCGGTGACGGACTCGCTCAGCCGTCGCACCTGGAACAGCTCGGCCAGCTGGGCGGCCCGCGCCGGGCGGACCGGCAGCAGGGGGACGCCCTCGGTGAAGGGCAGCAGGTCGGGCGAGTCGACGACCACGGCGTCGGCCGCGTCCACGACCTCCACCCGCCCGTCGACGACCGCCCGCACCTCGTCCGGCAGAGTGACCTGTTCGGGGTCCAGATCGGCCAACGCGCTGTAGAGGCCGTGCAGTTGGGCGGCGGTGACGGCGCGGTCCGGGTCGGCGAGCCGGTCGAGCAGTTCGGCGGCGCCGCCGGGCTCGTCGAGCAGCGCGGCCACGGAGGTGCGTACGCCGAGCGCCCGCAGCACCTGCTCGTCGTCGAATCCGGTCGCGTCGGCCTCGTCGTACAGGCCGCGCAGGAGCGGGTCCCCGCCGGCGGCGAGCAGGCCGGCCGGGCGGCGGCCGTCGATCACCGGGTGCCCGCGCAGCCACCAGGCCGTGTACGGCCGTACGACCTCGTGGGTGCCGTCGGGCAGCAGGATCCGCAGGGGCTGGATGAGCGCGTCGCGCAGCGGCGGCTGGGCGAGCAGGGCGAGGGCCTGCGGCCAGCGGTCGTCGTCGACGAGGTCGAGGTCGCGTACGGCGACGAGTTCGGTGGCGACGGGCGGCACCGGGGTGTCCGGGAACCGGTCGAGGATGTCCTCGCACCACACGTCCACGGCGTCCAGCAGACCGGCGTCGTCGGGTTCGGCGAAGTCCCCTTCGCGGGGCTCCAGTTCGTCGGGGTCGAGGACGATGTCCTCGGCACGGACGAGGGCGAAACCGGCGAGCACGCCGCAGGCGGCCAGCGGCTGCTCGCCCCACTTCTCGGCCAGTTCGGCTTCGACGAAGGCCAGTTCGTCCTCGCGCATCACCTGCGCGAAGGCGCTGCCGGGCAGCACGAGTTCACCGGCGGGGGCGAGTTCACCGTCCTCGTCGGAGAGGGCGAGGGCGCCGAGCCAGGGTTCCTCGCAGGGTTCGAGACCCGCGTCCCGTACGAGCCCGAGGACGGTGTCGGCCAGTTCCTCGGCGTCCAGGGTGTCCTCCTCCCACGCTCCGCCCTCGTCGTCGAGGGAGGCGGCGACGGCGGCGCGGACCTGGGGGGTGGTGAGGACGGCGCGGGGCGTGGCGGGCAGCGCGCCGAGCTTCTCCAGGAGGGGGTGGGCGGCGTCCGGGTGGGCGACCTTGAGGCCGAGCCGGGCGAGCACCTCGGGGTCGATACGGGCGCCGTCCGGGGTGGGCAGCAGCACCTGCCGGGGGCCGACGGCCGTACGCCCGTCCGCGAGCGGCACGGGCAGGCCGGAGAGCCGGTCGGGGTCGACCCCGGCGAGGCTGTCGTACAGCCGCCGCCACCAGTCGGGCTCCTTCTCCAGGCCGGCCAGCCGGTCGATCGCGTCGGCGAGCGGGACCCGGGCGACGCCCAGCGTGCGCAGCTCGACGCGGCGTTCCAGGCCGGCGGGCAGGAGCGTGGGCAGCACCTCGGCGAGGACCCGGACGGTGTCGCCGCCGGCGCCCTCGACGACTTCGGCGTCACGGGGGCGCAGGACCTCCAAAAGCTCGGAGTCGGGGGTGTCGTCCGGTTCGACCGCGGGCGGCAGGAAGGCCGTGCGGGGCAGGCGTTCGAGGATCGCCTGGCGCAGTGCGCCGTCGAGTTCGCCCTTGCCGAGCGGGCCGGGCACGAGGTCGATGATGTCCTCGCTCACCGGGCGCCAGCCGGCGAGGAGTTCGGTGTACGCGTCGGCCGCGCGCTGCACGAGGAAGTCGGTCAGCGGGCCGGGCGCGGCGTGGCGGCGGGTGGTGTCCAGCGGCAGGGAGGCGATGAGCAGGGCGGGGACGCCGAGGGGCTCGTCGCTGGGGGTGGGGGCGTGGACGAAGGGGCTGGTGCGGGGGTAGGCGGGGCTGCCGTCCCCGGCCACGGGCACGGCCCAGGTGAGCGACCAGTGGGGGCGCAGGCGCTCCTCCACGGGGCGGTCGGCGAGCAGGTCCGGGGTGAGGGGGCCGTGGGCGGCGACGGTGCGCCAGCGGGTGGTGCCCTCGCGGGAGTCCTGCACGACGGTGTGGACGTCGTCGGTGCGGCGGAGCAGCGTGCGGGGGCTGCCCTCGCCGATATCGACCACGACTTCCTCCAGGCCGGGCAGGGCGAGGAGGAGGGCGTCGTCGACGGCGTCGAGGAGGCGTTCGGCGAGGTCGGCGGCGGCCGCGTCACGCAGCGGGAGGACGACGACCGTGTCGTACGGGTCGGGGGCGGTGCCCTCGGCGGGGAACGGCAGGCGCAGCAGGGGGACGTGACCGTCCCGGCGGCGGATCTCGTCGCCGAGGCCGGGGCTGTGGCGGGCCGTGTCGGCGGCCAGCTCGCGGGCCTCGGCGAGGGACCAGCGGACGCCGCCGTGGCGGGCGAGAACCGCGGGTTCGTCGGTGACGGCGAGGACGGCGGCGAAACCGACACCGAAGCGGCCGACCGCGGTGTCGTGGGCGCCGCGTTTCGCGGAGGCGCGCAGGGTGGACAGCGACTCGACGCCGGCCGCGTCCAGGGGGGCGCCGGTGTTGGCGGCGGCGAGGACGCCGTCGCGGAGGGTGAGGCGGAGGCGGCCGGGTACGCCCGCGCGGGCCGCGGCGTCGGCGGCGTTCTGGGCGAGCTCGACGACGAGCCGGTCGCGGTAGCCGCCGAGGACGAGGTCCTCCTCGGCGTTGGCGTCCTCGCGGAAGCGAGCGGGGCTGGTGGCCCAGGCGTCGAGTACGCCGCGGCGCAGACGGGCCGTTCCGAAGGGGTCCGCGCCCTCGGGTGCCGGCCGCACGAACTTGCTCACGTTCCCACTCTCCTCATCGCCGTGAGGTCGAAGGTACCGCGAGGTCGAGCCCGGCTCCGCCGCGCCGGATTCCCGCCGCGACTTTTCAGCACCGGTCCGCATCATCCAGCCGGTCCGGCGATCGAGGACGCGGCCGTTCAGGCCGAAGCAGGGGTCCGGGGGCGGCAGCCCCCGAGGACGGGACGGGCCGGGGCGGCGGGGGCGGGGGCGGGGGCGAAAGAAGCTCCTGCCCGAGCCCGACGCACCCGCAGACCTACGAGTGCCCCAGCTCCGCCGTCTCCTCGTCCGCCGTCACCGCCGGTACCGACCCCGAATCCGGTGCCGGGCGCAGCGGGAAGGGGTCCACCCGCGTCTCGTCGATCACCGGCTCGGCCGGGCGGGGCGGCTTCGGCATGACCGCGGCCTCGGAGTGGCCGCCGCAGCCGTAGGAGAGGGAGACGACCCGGCCGTCGGCCGGGGAGAACTCGTTGGCGCAGATGCCGAACGCCTGCCCGAGGGAGCCGCCGATCGCCACCAGGAAGCCGCAGCTCACGCAGGCCGCGGGAGCCGCCTGAGCCATGGGGGTCTTCGGCCCGAACGCCTCTTCCCAGCGGTCGGCGCCGGTGTGCAGGCCGTACCGGGACAGGACCCGCGCCCGGCGCATGCCGAGCTCCTCGGCCACCGCGGCGAGAGAACCGCGGGAGGGCGCGATGGGCAGGCTCGCCGGCGGCCCGGACGTGACCTCCGCGTCCTCCGCCTCCACCAGCTCGGCCATCTCGTGCGAAACGGGCGCGTTCGGCGGGGGCTCGTCCTCGCCGGAGTAGCCCGGCTCCAGACGGAGATCGTCGGCCTCGGTCGGGAGGAGGTCACCGGGGCCCATGTCCCCGGGGCGGAGCCGCTCGCTCCACGGCACCCACTCCGGCGCCAGCACCGCGTCGGGCCCTGGCAGCAGGACCACCTCGTCGAGGGTGACGACCTTGGCGCGCGACGCCCGGGCCACGGTCACGGCCCAGCGCCAGCCCCGGTACCCGAGTTCCTTGCACCCGAAGAAGTGCGTGACAACACGGTCGCCCTCGGACACCAGCCCCACGTGCTCGCCGACCACGCCTGGCGCGGCAGCCTCCTCGGCGGCGGCGCGGGCGAGGTCGATCGCCTCGGCGCACAGGCGGTCGGGGGTGCGGCTTCGCGTTGTCGCTGCGCTCACAGGTATCGCTTCTCTCCTACGCCGTCTCTCGGGTGCGCCGGCCTGAAGGCGGCAGGGCGAACGGAGCGGACCGGAGGGCCGCGTCGACGTCCGCGCCCGACGCGCTCGGGCGCACCTACGTCATCCATTCTGCGGGATGTCCGAGAGGCGCGCGGCCGAGAACGTTCGCCACGACGCGCTACGCACGCTACCTGCTCGCGTGCGGTTGGCCTACACCGACGGGACTCTTCGCCGCCTCACGGTGATGTTTCGCGCTGCTCGCCGGCCACTTCCCGGCCACCCGACCGTGCCGTTCAGTCACAAAGTGCACGCCCATACGCGCGGTAACCGCACTACGCACAGCTTTATCGGGGCACTATGACGTCGTGGCAGCCGCGAGGTCGACCCAGGGCACCACCAGGATCGGTGGGGTCAGGGGCAGCAGACGAGGTGGCGGTTCGGGCCGGGTTCGCGGGTCCGTCCGCGTGGTCGGCCGTGCCCTGCACTTCCCGTTCACCGGCACCGCCCGCGGCATCCGCAAGGCCACGCACGCGCACGGCGCCGGCGAGTCCGGCCTCGGCAAGCTGATCGAACTGCACGGCGTGAACGGCGCCGGCGACGTCATGATCACCGTCGCCCTCGCCTCGACGGTGTTCTTCTCCGTGCCGACCGACGAGGCGCGTGGCCGCGTCGCGCTCTACCTGGCGATCACGATGGCACCCTTCACGGTCCTCGCGCCCGTGATCGGCCCCCTCCTGGACCGCGTGCCGCACGGCCGCCGCGCGGCCATGGCGGGCGCGATGCTCGCCCGCGCGCTGCTGGCACTGGTGCTGTCCGGGGCGGTCACCACCGGCAGCATCGAGATGTATCCGGCCGCGCTCGGCGTGCTCGTCGCGTCGAAGGCGTACGGGGTCGTCCGAAGCGCGGTCGTGCCACGGCTCCTGCCGCCGGGGTTCTCCCTGGTGAAGGCGAACTCACGGGTCACCCTCGGCGGGCTGCTCGCGACCGGTGTCGCCGCGCCGATCGGAGCGGGGCTGCACGCGCTCGGACCGCGCTGGCCGCTCTACGGCGCCTTTGTGATCTTCGTCGCTGGGACGTTCCTGTCGTTCTCGCTGCCGCCGAAGGTCGACTCGGCCAAGGGCGAGGACACCGCGCTGCTGGCCTCGGACGAGGCACACCTGCACGGGCCGCATCTGCGACCGGTCAAGCGCCCCGGTCTGCGGACCGTCGGGCCGGCCGTCATCCACGCCCTGGGCGCAAACGCCTCGGTGCGCTGTCTGACCGGCTTCCTGATCTTCTTCCTGGCGTTCCTGCTGCGCGAGCATCCGCTGACCGGCGAGAGCGCGGCCGTGTCGCTGGGGATAGTCGGCGTCTCGGCGGGCGCGGGCAACGCGCTCGGTACGGCGGTCGGGGCATGGCTCAGGTCACGGGCCCCGGAGATCATCATCGTCACGGTCGTCGCGTTCGTGCTGGGCACGGCGATCACGGCCGCGGTGTTCTTCGGGGCGTTCCTGGTGGCCTGCCTGGCCGCGGTCGCCGGGTTCGCGCAGGCGCTGGCCAAACTGTCGCTGGACGCGCTGATCCAGCGGGACGTGCCCGAGCTGGTCCGTACGTCGGCGTTCGCGCGCTCCGAGACGCTGCTCCAGGTGTCCTGGGTGTTCGGCGGCGCGGTGGGGATCGTGATGCCGCTCAACGGCTCGCTGGGCCTCGCGGTGGGCGCCGCCATCGTGGCCGTCGGCTGGCTGGCGACCGTGCGCGGACTGCTGGCCTCGGCACGGCACGGAGGCGCGCGCCGCACGAAACTGGCGTGACGTCGGGCCGCGACTGGCGTAACCCACGGCCGCGCCGCACCCCACATGGGGAGAGCACTGGACGTGCCCGATAACCTTCGCCCATGAAGACGCTGCAATCCGTTGTGCGACGCCGCCGCGCCGTCGCAGCCGCCGGCGCCGTTTCCGCCGGACTGCTCGTTCTGTCCGCCTGCGACAAGCCGACGCCGATCTCGACCATCACCGTCGGCACCAACTCGGTCAACTCCCAGGCCACCTGCTACAACGACGGCAAGGCGCTGGACACCCAGGCGCTGGCCGCGTGCCTGAAGGACACCGACATCAAGTCCATCAAGGTCGACCCGGACGAGACCGTGCGCTTCGGCGTCGACCCGGACATCGCGGACAAGGGCTGGACGATCCTGATGAACGGTCAGGCGCTGACCGACTCCAGCACCAAGACCTACCGCACGATCCCCGGCAGCGTGTTCTTCAACGCCCAGTACGGCGCCAGCGGCAACTCCACGCTGGTGTCGATCAAGGAGGGCGAGAAGAACGTGACGGGCCTGTGGTCCTTCAAGCTCAAGAAGGATGCCTGACCACGTCTTCCGTACGTGTCCTCGTAGCCACCGCGGTTCCCGCCGAACGGGACGCGGTGGCACAGGCGTTTGCGGGGCCGGTTCGTGAGGTGCGGCTTCCCGGAGTGACCCTGCGTCAGGCCGACGGACGGTACGACCTCCTGGCCGCCGGCGTCGGTCCCGCCCGCGCCGCCGCCTCCACCGCGAGCGCCCTCACCGCCGCCGCGCTCGAAGGCGCCCCCTACGGCCTCGTCGTCTCCGCCGGTATCGGCGGCGGGTTCCTGCCCGGCGCTCCGGTCGGCTCGCTCGTCGTCGCCGACGAGATCACGGCGGCCGACCTGGGAGCCGAGACCGCCGACGGGTTCCTGCCGGTCACCGAGCTCGGCTTCGGGACCGTCACTCACCATCCGCCGGAATCACTCGTACGAGACCTCACGGCGGCGCTGGGCGCCCGCGCCGGGGCCGTACTGACCGTCTCGACCGTGACCGGGACCGCCGAGGGCGCGGCGGACCTCCGTGCCCGGCACCCCCGCGCCCTCGCCGAGGCCATGGAGGGCTTCGGGGTCGCCGAGGCCGCCGCCGCGCACGGCACCCCCGTCATGGAGATCCGCGCCGTCTCCAACCCCGTCGGCCCGCGCGACCGTGCCGCCTGGCGCATCGGCGACGCCCTCGCGGCCCTCACCGAGGGCTTCGGGAAGCTGACGCCCGTCCTGGAAAGTTGGAACCCACATGACCGATGAGCCCGTGCAGTCCTCGCAGCCTTCGCAGTCCTCGCAGACTTTGCAGATCTCGTACTCCCCCTGCCCGAACGACACCTTCGTCTTCGACGCCCTCGCCCACGGCCGCGTCCCCGGCGCCCCCGCCCTCGACGTCACCTTCGCGGACATCGACATCACCAACGGCATGGCCGAGCGCGGCGAGTCCGACGTGCTGAAGGTGTCGTACGCCGTGCTGCCGTACGTCCTCGACGCGTACGCGCTGCTGCCCTGCGGCGGCGCGCTGGGGCGGGGCTGCGGGCCGCTGGTGCTCACGCGGGAGGCGGGCGCCGACCTGACCGGCCGTACCGTCGCCGTGCCCAGCGAGAAGTCGACGGCGTATCTGCTGTTCCGGCTGTGGGCCGCGGACACCATTCCCGGCGGGGTCGGGGAGATCGTCGTGATGCCTTTCCACGAGATCATGCCCGCGGTGCGGGACGGGAAGGTCGACGCGGGGCTCGTGATCCACGAGGCGCGATTCACGTACCAGAACTACGGGCTGCACAAGCTCGCGGACATGGGCGAGCACTGGGAGAACACCACCGGGCTGCCGATTCCGCTGGGCGCGATCATCGCAAAGCGTTCACTGGGCGCGGAGGCGCTGACGCTGCTCGCCGATTCCATTCGTACGTCCGTACATGCGGCCTGGGACGAGCCCGAGGTGTCCCGCCCGTACGTCATGGCACACGCCCAGGAAATGGACCCGGCCGTCGCCGACCAGCACATCGGGCTGTACGTCAACGAGTTCACCGCCGGACTCGGCGAGGACGGCTACGCGGCGGTCAGGGGACTGCTGACGCGTGCGGCGGCCGAGGGACTGGTGCCGCCCCTCGGCCCGGACGCGCTCGATTTTCCTTAGGGGGAGTCAGACGTCCAACTGGTCGGCGACCGCGCGGAGCAGGCCCGCGACCTGCTTGCCGGCGGTCTTGTCGGGGTAGCGGCCCCGCTCCAGGGTCTGAGTGACGTTCTCCAGGAGGGTCGTCAGGTCCTGGACGATGGAGGCCAGCTCGTCCGGCTTCTTGCGCTGGGCGGCCGCGACGGACGGGGTCGGGTCCAGGAGGACGACCGAAAGGGCCTGGTCGCCGCGCTGTCCGGCGACGACTCCGAACTCCACTCGCTGACCCGGCTTGAGTGTCTCGACTCCGGCGGGGAGGACCGAGGAATGGACGAAGACGTCACCGCCGTCGTCGCGGGAGAGAAAGCCGAAGCCCTTCTCACTGTTGAACCACTTGACCTTGCCGGTAGGCACGTCTGTCCTCGTCCTCGTACTCGTCGGAAAACTGCTTCTGGAAACGGCTCTTGATAGCACTGGGGCGGGTCGTCGGGACCCGCCGGTACCAAGGCTAATGGTCTTGAGGCCGGTGACAAGACGTCGCCCGGTTGTTCCTTCGCGGTGGGAACTACCCTGGTGGAGTGCGTGACAAAACCCAAACGAATTCCGCCGCGCCCGGTGACCGTCTGATCCGTGCCGGTGCCATCGTCTTCTTCGTCGGCGCCGTGGCCACTCTGGTCACGGTGGCCCCGCTGTTGCTCGGGACGACGCCTTTTCCGACGTTCATATACGGATTGAGCATGCTGATGGGCGTCGGGTTCCTGATCGCCGGCGCGGGGGTGCTGCAGTCGGTCGCGGCCGGGCGCCGTCAGGCGCGGGCCGCCGGGCGGTAGGCCGAAAGCCACTGCGGGAAGTGCGTGAGGTCCGGCAGGACGACGTCCGCCCCGGCCTCACGCAGTTCCTCCGTGCTGCACGGCCCCGTGACGACCGCGACCGACAGCGTGCCGGCCGTGCGCGCGCCGCGTACGTCGCCGACGTGGTCACCCACGTAGACGCCCGCGCCGTGCTCGCGCAGCGCCTCCGCCTTCTGCTCGGCCCACAGGTTGCCGATCACCGCGTCGGCGTCGATACCCAGGTGCTCCAGGTGCAGCTTGGCGTTGGCCTCGTACTTCGCCGTCACGACGATCGCCCGCCCGCCGGCCGCCCGCACGGCCTCGACCGCCTCACGGGCGCCGGGCAGCGCGGGCGTCGCGGTGACGGCGATGGCCGGATACATCCCCCGGTACAGGTCCGCGACGGCCGGGACCTCCTCCGCCGGGAACCAGTTGATCAGCTCCTCCGCCAGCGGCGGCCCGAGCCGCGTGACCGCCAGGTCGGCGTCGATGTACGTCCCCGTCCGCTCGGCGAGCGCCGTGTAGCAGGCGTGGATGCCGGGCCGGGAGTCGATCAGGGTCATGTCGAGGTCGAAACCGACGGTCAGCGCGGGAGCAGTCGTGGAGGCCATGCGAGCCATTGTGCCCAGGCCGGGTGACGGGCGGGTGCCCGGCCCATGCCAGCCCTACCGCTGCCGCTGTGAGCGCCACACCAGGAACAGGGCCGACGCCACGGCCGCGCCCCGCACCACCCACGGCCAGGTCTGGGCGACCGCGTCGTTCATGTGGCCGTCGGCGATGGGGGTGCCCCAGCGGCCGTCCGTCCTGCCCCACAGCCAGACGACGCCGGCCGCGACCGCCAGGCCGGGCAGGCCCATGACCGCCCACTTCGTCTCCGCCTGGGTCAGCCGGCGCGAGGCGTAGGCGATCAGCCAGCCGAGCAGCAGCGCGAACCAGTTGCCGAGCACCGCGCCGGCGACGAGACAGCAGGCGGCGAGCAGGAGGAGGGGATTGCTCCAGCCGCCGGTGCCGCTGCCGGCGCTGAGGAACGGAAGACGGCGGCGGGTGCGAACCGGTTCCTCCGGGACCTCCTCCCCGACCTCCTCGGCCTGCTCCACCGGTGCCGCCCGCTTCTCCGGCTCCTTCCGGCGCGGTGGCCCGAGCAACTCCGGGATCTCCACGCCCCCGACGAACCCCGGCACCTCGTCGCCGACCCCGAAAGGGCTGCTGTCCGTGCGCCACCAGTCGGGCTGCGTCGCGCTGTCGCCCAGCTCGTGCGCGGCCGCGCGGTGCGGCGGCGACGGGCCGTCCGAGGGCTGCGGTGCGTCCGCCCCGGCGGGGCGCGCCGGCCGGGGGCGCGGTACGACCCGGCGCAGCCCCCTCGGCCGGCCGTCGCCCTCCGTCGCCTCCCGGTCCCGCTGTGCGGGGACGGACGTGGCCGGTGCCCGCGGGGCACCCCCGCTGCCGTCGGCGGCGGCCGCGACGACGTCGCCGGGGCTGCCGAGGCCGTCCAGGATGCGGCGGACGGCGGCGGGGCTGTCGACCGGCGTCCTGGCGCGCCGCCGGTCGATCTCGTTGCGCAGCTCCGACACCAGCCGCATCCGCGCGGACGACGGCAACTGCCGCTGCTGCGCGACGTCGCCGACACGGCTCAGATACTCGTAGACGACCTGGTCGCTCTCGATACCCACGAAGTCCCCTCCGGGGCGGGCGCGTTCCGCACCCCGTAGTCCGATACCCCGTGGGACGACGTTAGCGCAGGCCGGTGCACCCGGGCTCCGGTCAGGTCGGCTCGCACACGTGGGGGGTTCAGAACTGTTGCCACTTGAGCGTGCACGAGCGTGCTTTCGCGAGCATGAGCGGGCGTCGGCTTCAGCAACTGGGCGTGCGGACGGGTTTTCGGCCAGTGGGAACGGGAGTATGTCCGTCGAATGCGTGACCTTTGCGGGCGGGGCGCGTTGGGCGGGGTGAGGGGATGGTGCGGCGCCGGGGTGGGGGTGTTCCTCGGCTCGCTGGCCGCGGGTGATCTCGCGGTGCGGTCCGGCAGGGACCGGAGCATGATGCGGCCGCGTGGGCGGTACGGAAGCGGGAGTTGACCGGGGTCTGTTCGGCGCGGTGGGCGGGCAGTATCACCAAGGCCACGCACGACCAGTGGGCGCCGGCCCGGCGCTGCCAGAAGGCAGAGATGACGCTGTAGCCGAGGCCGCCGGAGGTCCCGGCCACCGTCTCCAGCATGGTGCGCGGTAGCCGAGCCGTTCACGCCCGACGACCGCGAACTCCCAGAGGAACGCCAGGGAAGGGATCACGATGCTGATGACGGCGACCCAGTTGTCCCAGTTCACTCGGAAGTTCATCCCCGGGTCACCTGGGAAACGTTCCGTTCGCCTTGAGTGCACCAGTCCCACAGCCTCCGGGCGCGGATGCGCCACCCCTGTCGCGGGCCGTGACCCGCTACCGTGGGTCAGATGAGCACCGAGGACCACCCGGCCCCCCGCTCCCTCGCGGAAGCGCTCCGCGCACGGGATGACACCTCCCTGGCCGCTCTCCTGCGCAGCCGCCCCGACCTCATCACCCCTGTCCCCACCGATCTCACGCAGCTCGCGACCCGTGCGGGGACCCGTGCCTCCGTGGTGCGCGCGCTGGAGCGGCTGGACCGGTTCGCGCTGCAGACGGCGGAGGCGCTGGCCGTCGCGGGCGACCCGGCGTCGTACGACGAGCTGCTCGGTCTGATGGCCGGCGCCGACCGCGACCCGACCGTCGCCGCGGCCCTCCCCGGTGCCCTGTCCGTGCTGCGCGAGCGGGCGCTCGTGTGGGGCGCCGACGACCGGCTGCGCCTGGTGCGTACCGCCCGTGAGCTGCTCGTGCCCTCGCCGCAGCACCCGTCCCCGACCGGCCTGGGCCCGACGGTCCAGGAGGTGACGGCGGGCATGTCGCCGGGCCGGATCCAGGAGATCGTCGCCGCGGCCGGGCTGGCGTCGACGCACGACGCCGTGTCGGCGGCGGCCGCGCTCACCGCCCTGTTCACGGACCGCACCCGGATGGACGAGCTGCTCGGACAGGCCCCGGCCGACTCCCTCGACGTACTGGACCGCCTGGTGTGGGGGCCGCCGTACGGGCAGGTCACGGCCGACCCGGCGGCGCGTCTGCGGTGGCTGCTGGACCGTGGGCTGCTGCTGCCGACGGCGCCGGGGACGGTCGTACTCCCCCGCGAGGTCGCCCTGCATCTGCGCGCCGGGCGGGCGCACCGCGCGCCGGAGCCCGTGCCGCCCGCCGTCGAGGCGGCCGCCGCCCCGCATGCTCCGGCGGTGGTGGACGCGACCGCGGCCGGGCAGGCGTACACGGCGCTGGCGACCGTGGAGGAGCTGCTGAAGGACTGGGACGAGGGCGGACCCGCGGTGCTGCGGGCGGGCGGGCTGAGCGTGCGGGACCTGAAGCGGACCGCCGTCGCCCTGGACGTGTCCGAGCCCGTGGCCGCGTTCTGGGTCGAACTGGCCTACGCGGCCGGTCTGCTGGCCGCCGACGGCGAGGCCGACGAGCGGTACGCGGCCACCCCGGCCTACGACGAGTGGCTGGAGCGGCCCCCCGCCGAACGCTGGGCACGGCTCGCCGAGGCGTGGCTGTCGGCGACGCGGACGTCCGGCGTGGTCGGCGGGCGGGACGCGAAGGAGCGGACGCTGTCGGCGCTGGGGCCGGGGCTCGACCGTTCCGCCGCGCCCGAGGTGCGGCACCGGGTGCTGACGCTGCTGGCGGGGCTCCCGGAGGGCGCCGCGCCGTCCGCCACGGCGGTCCTCGCCCGGCTGCGCTGGGAACGCCCGTTGCGCGGCCGCAGTGGGGGCACCTCGCACGCGTCCGAAGCCGAGAGTGGGGCAGAGGACCTGCGGTCCCGGCTGGCGCAGTGGACGCTGTCGGAGGCGGAGATGCTGGGCGTGACCGGCCGGGGCGCGCTGTCGGCGCACGGGCGGGCGCTGCTGGGCGCCGCCGAGCCGAAGGCCGCCGTCGACGGCGGTTCCCCGGGCCCCGGCGACAAGCTTCCCTTCCCCCACCACCGGCCCGCCCCCCTCGAACCCCTCTCCCCCACCGAGCAGGCCGTCGCCTCCGCGGCCGCGGCCCGGCTGCTCGCCCCGCTGCTTCCCGAGCCCCTGGACCACGTCCTGCTCCAGGCCGACCTCACGGCGGTGGCGCCCGGGCCGCTGCAACGCCCGCTGGCCGACACGCTGGACGTGCTCGCGGACGTCGAGTCGAAGGGCGGGGCGACGGTGTACCGGTTCACGCCCGGCTCGGTGCGGCGCGCCCTGGACGCCGGCCGGACCGCGTCCGACCTGCACGCCTTCCTCGCCACCCACTCCCGTACGCCGGTCCCGCAGCCGCTCGCCTACCTGATCGACGACGTGGCCCGCAGGCACGGCCATCTGCGCGTCGGCGCGGCCTCGGCGTACGTCCGCTGTGACGACGACGCCCTGCTGAACGAGATCGTCGCCGACAAGCGCGCCGCGGGCCTGCGCCTGCGCCGCCTCGCGCCGACCGTGCTGGCCGCCCAGGCCGACCCGGCGACGCTGCTGGAGGGCCTGCGGGCGATGGGTTACGCGCCGGCCGCCGAGTCCGCGGAGGGCGATGTGCTGATCGCCCGCGCCCACGCCCACCGCACCCCGCCCCGCACGGCCCCCGAGCCGGTCCCGGACGGCCCGCCGGTGCCCGACGCCACGCTCCTCCTGGCGGCGATCCGCGCGATCCGGGCGGGCGACCTGGCCTCCACGGCCCCCCTGAAACCCACGTCCACCGCCGCCCCGTTCACCGGCGGCGAACTCCCCCGCACCAGCTCCGCCGAGACCCTCGCCACCGTGCAGGCCGCCGTCCTCACCGGCGAGGCCGTGTGGATCGGCTACGTCAACGCCGAGGGTGCCGCCAGCCAGCGCGTGATCGCCCCGGTCCGGGTCGAGGGAGGCTTCGTCACGGCGTACGACCACACGGCGGACGAGGTCCGCACCTATCCGCTGCACCGGATCACGGGGGTGGCGGAGCTGGCGGACGAGCAGCGGTGACCGCTGCTCGCCCTGGTCAACAGTCCTTGACGGGGGTGCCCGCGGGCAGAGCGAAGTGCGCGCGGGCCGCACTCTCCAGGGCGGCCGACGTCCCGGAGTCGGTGCCGAGTTCGGATTCGGCGAAGAAGCTGAAGTGGCTCTCCTCCCACTCCGCGTACCCCGCGCCGTCCGGCGGTTCCTCCCGCGATACGACGCGGTAGTCGCCGTCCGTGTCCCGCTTCAGCCGGACCACCTGCGGGAACCGTGAGCCGCCGCACTCCACCAGGGCGCCGTCGCGCACCCCGTACTCCACGCAGAACGTGTCGACGCCCGCCCGTATCCGGTCCCCGTTCTCCTCGAGGTCGAGCGCCCGGGCCCGGCAGAACCACTTCGCCTTCAGCGCGGGCACGGTCTCCCCGTACCCGGTGCCCTGTGACTCCGCCACGAGCCTGGCCTCGATCACGGGCCGTACCTCGCCCCACAGGCGTGCGTCGACGCCCGCCGGCCACATCACCCACACGCCCGTCGCCACCAGCACCGCCACGGCTCCCGCACCGGCGCCCCATCTGCGTACCGACATCACCGTGAGCTCCTCACCGCGCCGCGCGGAGTGCGCCGCTCCCGTGCCGGTGAGACACGCGACGGGGACGCACGGTTGCACGCGAGAGGAGCGGGAGGAGCGGGCCGATCTCCATGACAGGGCGCGGACCGACGCCCCTGGTTCCGCGCCCGTGCGGCGACCTATCCTTCAGGTCAGGACCGGGGGGCCGTGTCCGTGGGTCCATCGCGGCAATCCGACCGGCGATCTGACCGGCCGCTCCAACCGCCGGTAGGGCACACTGGACGTTTGGCCATGCCGCGCCATCCAGAAAGGCAGTCCCGAGTGAACGGTCCGCTGATCGTCCAGTCCGACAAGACCCTGCTCCTCGAAGTCGACCACGAGCAGGCCGACGACTGCCGCCGGGCCATCGCTCCGTTCGCCGAGCTGGAGCGGGCTCCGGAGCACATCCACACCTACCGGGTGACACCGCTCGGTCTGTGGAACGCGCGGGCGGCCGGCCATGACGCCGAGCAGGTCGTGGACGCGCTCGTGCAGTACAGCCGCTACCCCGTGCCGCACGCGCTGCTCGTCGACATCGCGGAGACGATGGACCGGTACGGCCGGCTGACGCTCTCCAAGCACCCGGCGCACGGGCTCGTCCTGACGACCACCGACCGGCCCGTGCTCGAGGAGGTCCTCCGGTCCAAGCGGATAGCGCCCCTCGTCGGCAACCGCATCGACCCCGACACCGTCGTCGTGCACCCGTCCGAGCGCGGGCAGATCAAGCAGACGCTGCTGAAGCTGGGCTGGCCGGCCGAGGACCTCGCCGGGTACGTCGACGGCGAGGCGCACCCGATCGAGCTGGCCGAGGACGGGTGGGCGCTGCGGCCGTACCAGAAGCAGGCCGTGGAGAACTTCTGGCACGGCGGGAGCGGGGTCGTGGTGCTGCCGTGCGGGGCCGGGAAGACGCTGGTCGGGGCCGGGTCGATGGCGCAGGCCAAGTCGACCACCCTCATCCTCGTCACCAACACCGTCTCCGCCCGGCAGTGGAAGCACGAGCTGGTGAAGCGGACCTCGCTGACCGAGGACGAGATCGGCGAGTACAGCGGGACGAAGAAGGAGATCCGACCCGTCACCATCGCCACGTACCAGGTGCTCACCACCCGGCGGAAGGGCGTCTACCAGCACCTGGAGCTGTTCGACTCCCGGGACTGGGGGCTGATCGTCTACGACGAGGTGCACCTGCTGCCCGCGCCCGTCTTCAAGTTCACCGCCGACCTCCAGGCCCGGCGGCGGCTGGGCCTCACCGCGACCCTCGTACGGGAGGACGGCCGCGAGTCGGACGTCTTCTCGCTCATCGGGCCCAAGCGCTTCGACGCGCCGTGGAAGGAGATCGAGGCGCAGGGCTACATCGCGCCCGCGGACTGCGTCGAGGTCCGGGTGAACCTCACCGACTCCGAGCGGCTGGCGTACGCGACCGCCGAGACCGAGGAGAAATACCGCTTCTGCGCGACGACCGCGACGAAGCGGAAGGTGACGGAGGCGATCGTGCAGCGCTTCGCGGGGCAGCAGATCCTCGTCATCGGCCAGTACATCGACCAGCTCGACGAACTGGGCGAGCACCTGAACGCGCCCGTGATCAAGGGCGAGACGTCGAACGCCCAGCGCGAGAAGCTGTTCGACGCCTTCCGGGAGGGCGAGATCAGCGTGCTGGTGGTGTCGAAGGTGGCGAACTTCTCGATCGACCTGCCGGAGGCGACCGTCGCCGTCCAGGTGTCGGGGACGTTCGGGTCGCGGCAGGAGGAGGCGCAGCGCCTGGGCCGCGTCCTGCGGCCGAAGGCCGACGGCCACAAGGCCCACTTCTACTCGGTCGTCGCTCGCGACACGATCGACCAGGACTTCGCCGCGCACCGGCAGCGGTTCCTGGCGGAGCAGGGGTACGCCTACCGGATCGTGGACGCGGACGAGCTGCTGACGGAGGGCTGAGCGGGCGGGAGGGCGGACTGCCTCACCGGGACTTCATGCTGCGGATCTTCGACAACCCGGACCCGCTGCCGCCCGGCGACGCCACGGTCACGCTGCTGCCTGGCGAGGCCACGGTCACGCTGCCGCCCGAAGAGGGCTGAGCCCACCAGCAACGCGCATCCCACCAGCGGGTACGGCGCCGCCAACGGCTGCTGCCACCAGGGCAGCCGCAGGTCCAGGTCGCCCTCGTGCGGCACGCTCCACATCGTGCGGGCCGTGAACAGCTGGGCCGTGAGCGCCGCCGTACGGGAGTGGCCCTCGGCCAGCAGTACGGCGATCAGCGGGACGCACCACACCCAGTGGTGGGACCAGCTGACGGGCGACACGAGCAGAGCGGTGAACGCGGCCAGCAGGACACCGTGCCGCTCCTCGGCGGCGCGCGCGGCGAGCCACACGCCGGCGGCGGCCACGGCGAGCGCCGGGAGCAGCCAGGCGGCGCCGGGTGCCGGGTCGCCGAGGGTGCGGGCGGCCAGGCCCTTCAGGGACTGGTTGTCGACGATCCACGCCTTGCCGACGCGGTCGGTCTCGTAGAGGCGGCGGGTCCAGAAGTCGGCACTGGCGGCGGGCAGGGCGAGGGCACCGAGCAGGAGGGTGCCGGCGAAGGCGGTCGTCGCCGTCGCCGCCTCCCGGTGCCTGCCGCGCAGCAGCAGGTACGCGACGAAGAGCGCCGGGGTGAGTTTGATCCCGGCCGCGATCCCGAGGGCGATGCCCTTGCCCGGCGCGCCCGGCGGGCGGGTGAGGTCCCACAGCACCAGGCAGGTGACGGCGAGGTTGATCTGGCCGAACAGCAGGGTCTGGAAGACCGGCTCCAGCCAGAGGGCCAGGGCCGTGGCGGTGCACAGCGCCGGGAGCCGGAGCGGGCGGCCCGCGAGGCGGGCGGAGAGACGGACGAGGCAGGCCAGCAGGAGCGCGTTGCCGACGAGGAACGCCGCCTTCAGGGCGGGGACGGGGAGCCAGGCCGCCGGGGTGAACAGGAGGGCCGCGAAGGGCGGGTAGGTGGCCGGGAGGTGCCACTCGGTGACGGTGAAGCCGTAGAGGTCGCCGCCGTGCAGGACGGCCTCGCCCTCGGCCCGGTAGACCAGCGCGTCGGCCATCGGGGCGCGCTGTGCGACGCACAGGGCCGCGAAGGCGGTGAGGGAGACCGCCAGGAGGAGAAAGGGTGTTGTCGCGGAGAGTGGTCGGCGGGTCACGGAGTGACCCTAGGGGGTCACTTGCGGCGGACGCCCGCCTCCTCGCCGTACTCCCCCAGGATGATCACGTCGAAGGCGGCACGCGCGAACACCTTCAGGGCGCGCAGGGCGTCGCCGAGGCGGTGGGGGTGGCTTCCGGTGAGCGGGGTGGCGCCGGACGGGCGGAACGGGTGTGGGTGGATGGTTGCTGCGCTCATATCTCCATAGTGGCTTTCCCGGCGCAAAAGCGGCATAGGTCCAGAGGCCGAATCCGTGCCGTCCTCGTGTCCACCCACGGACCGACCCGCTCCCCCCACGGCAGGGGGCGTCCCCTAGGGGGAGGAGGGCGGCCGATGGACAGCCGATGACCGGCCGAAGGACATCCGATGACCGGCCGAAAGAAATCCGTTGGCCTCCGCCGCCCCCGCTCACCTAGAATCTCCGCTCTTGCCCGCCTCCCTCACGGAGCGCAGCCGACCGGACGGAAACCGGGCGGCACCCCCGCGGACGCCCCCACGCCGCGGCGCACCAGCAGCCAAACCCGCAGCAGGTTCCCCGGAGGCACCCCCTTGTCCACTCCGCCCGCCGACGACCCCCTCTCCCGCGAGCGCTCCCACCTCAGCTCGTCCCGTTCCGCCCTGCGCGCGATGCGCGAGGACGTCGAGGCCCTCGACATCAGCAACGTCACCGCGAACTGGGTGAACGCCGAGGTCCTCGCCCGCCAGATCGACGAGCGCATCAAGGCGCTGGCCGACCTCAGCGACACCCCGCTGTTCTTCGGCCGCCTCGACTACCTGCACGCTCCCGGCGCCGAGCAGGCGGAGGGCGCGGAGGGCGAGCGCTTCTACATCGGGCGCCGCCATGTGCACGACGGCGACGGCGACCCGATGGTGATCGACTGGCGTGCGCCGGTCTCGCAGCCGTTCTACCGGGCGTCCAAGAAGGACCCGATGGACGTCGGGCTGCGCCGCCGCTTCGGGTACACGGGCGGCGACCTCACGGCGTACGAGGACGAGCACCTCTCCGACCCGGCCGAGGCGGCGCGCACCAGCAAGCTGCTCCAGCAGGAGATCGAGCGTCCGCGTGTCGGCCCGATGCGGGACATCGTGGCCACCATCCAGCCCGAGCAGGACGAGATCGTACGAAGCGGTCTGGGCGGGACGGTCTGTGTGCAGGGAGGTCCCGGGACCGGGAAGACGGCCGTCGGCCTGCACCGCGTCGCCTACCTCCTGTACGCCCACCGCGAGCGGCTCGCCCGCACCGGCACCCTGGTCATCGGGCCGAACAAGTCCTTCCTGCACTACATCGAGCAGGTGCTGCCCGCCCTGGGTGAGCTGACGGTCCGGCAGGCCACGGTCGACGACCTGGTGGCCCATGTGGAGGTCCGGGGCACGGACGACGCGACGGCCGCGGTCGTCAAGGGCGACGCCCGGATGGCGGCGGTACTCAAGCGGGCCGTGTACGCACACGTCACCCTGCCCACCGAGCCCATCGTGGTCGTGCGCGGGTCGCGACGCTGGCGCGTTCCCGCGTACGAACTGGAGGACATCGTCCGCGAGTTGCTGGACCGCGACATGCGCTACGGCGCCGCCCGCGAGGCCCTGCCGCAGCGCGTCGCGCATGCCGTGCTGGTGCAGATGGAGCGGTCGGGCGAGGCGCCGGACGACCGGGTGCAGGACGCGGTGGCCCGCAACAGCGCGGTGAAGGCGGCCGTGAAGGAGATCTGGCCGCCCGTCGACCCGGCGAAGCTCGTGCTGCGCCTGCTGACGGACGCGGACTTCCTCGCCGTGCACGCGGAGGGGATCCTCACCGAGGACGAGCAGAAGACGATCCTGTGGGCGAAGCCCGTACGGAGCGTCAGGTCGGCCAAGTGGTCCCCGGCCGACACCGTACTGATCGACGAGGCCAATGACCTGGTCCAGCGGACGCACTCCCTCGGGCACGTGGTGCTGGACGAGGCGCAGGACCTCTCGCCGATGCAGTACCGGGCCGTCGGCCGTCGCTGCACCACCGGTTCCGCGACCGTGCTCGGTGACCTGGCGCAGGGCACCACGCCCTGGGCGACGCGGAGCTGGGACGAGGCGCTGGCCCACCTGGGGAAGTCCGACGGGGTGATCGAGGAGCTGACGGCCGGTTTCCGCGTACCGACGGACGTCATCACGTACGCCTCCCGGCTGCTGCCCCACATCGCGCCGGGCCTGACCCCGGTGGCGTCGGTGCGTGAGAACCCGGGCTTCTTCGACCTCCGCCCGATCGCCGATACCGCCGAAGTGGTGGCCGCGTGCGAGGAGTTGCTGCGCAACGAGGGCTCGACCGGCCTGATCGCGGCCGACGCCCGCATCCCGGCGCTCACCGAGGCGCTCACGGCGGCCGGCCTCGCCTACCTGGCCCCCGGCGAGGAGACGACCAGGGAGACCCGCCTGACGCTGGTCCCGGCCTCGCTCGCCAAGGGCCTGGAGTACGACTACGTCGTCCTGGACGAGCCGCAGGCCGTGGTGGACGGCGAACCGGACGAGCGCACCGGTCTGCGCCGCCTGTACGTGGCACTGACCCGAGCGGTGTCGGGCCTGATCGTGACGCACGCGGCTCCGCTGCCGCCGCAGCTGGCCCGGTAAGGGGGCACTCCCGTCGATCGCCGGGGGCCTCCGCGTCGAACGCCGGTGGCACTTCCCGTCGATCACCGGGTCTCACTCCCCGTCGATCACCCGCCGCCACTCCGCGACCGCGGCGGCCGACACCGGTCCCGCCCAGCCGTCCGGCCGGGCCGCTCCGCCGATGTGGAAGCCGTCGAGGCCGGCGGCCAGCAGCGACGGAACGTGGTCGAGCCGCAGTCCCCCGCCCACCAGGAGCCGCTGCTCGTAGCCGGGCTCCCCGCGTCGCGCCGCCTCGGCGAGCAGCGTGGGGAGGCCGTCGTCCACGCCGGCCGCGGAGCCCGCGGTGAGGAAGGTGTCCAGCCCGGGCAGGCCGTCGAGCTGCTTGCGCAGGGCGTCCCGGTCGGCGGCGCGGTCGATGGCCCGGTGGAAGGTCCAGGGGGCGCCGTCCAGCTCGGCGACGATCCGCTCGACCGCGGCCAGGTCGACGCCGCCGTGCGCGTCGAGGAAGCCGAGCACGAACTCGGTGGCACCGGCCGCCCGCAGCTCGTGGGCGGTGCGCACCAGCCGCTCGACGTCCCCGGCCGCGAATCCGTCCGCGAGCCGCAGCATCACGCGCAGGTCGATGTCGACGGCGGTCCGGATCGCGGCGAAGGTCCCGGTCGGCGGGGTGAGCCCGTCGGCGGCGATGTCGGTGACCACCTCGAGGCGGTCCGCGCCTCCGGCCTGGGCGGCGACCGCGTCCCCGGCGTCGAGGGCGATCACCTCCAGGACTGCACGCGTGCTCATAGGACCCCTTCCCTTGGTTTCCCTGGTTCCCCTGGAGCGGCTACAGGTCTAGTCCAATCTCAGGGTACGCCTCCGGGGCCGGCAGCGTGGGCCCCACGCCAGGAGCGAGCGCACCGCCGGCGGGAGAATGAGGGCATGGCCGATCACGTCGATCTCGACGCCCTGCGTTCCCGCTGGCACGACACCCTGCTCGCCGCGCGGGAGGGCGCCCGCCGGCCCGACCCGCACCCCTACGCCGACGACCTGCTGCGCCGCTGGTCGGAGCCGCAGCGCCGCTACCACACGGTCACGCACCTGGCCGCGGTGCTGGACCACGTCGACGTGCTGGAGAAGTACGCGGACGACCCGCTCGCGGTGCGGCTGGCGGCGTGGTTCCACGACGCGGTCTACCTGCCGGAGCGGTCGACGAACGAGGAGCGCTCCGCGCACCTGGCCGAACGCGCGCTCCCCGAGGCCGGGGTCTCCGAGGAGCGGACGGCCGAGGTGGCCCGCCTGGTCCGACTCACCGTCGGCCACGACCCGGCCGACGACGACCGCAACGGCCAGGTCCTGTGCGACGCCGACCTCGCGGTCCTCGCCGGACCGCCCTCCGCGTACGCCACGTACACGGCCGCCGTCCGCCAGGAGTACCACTTCGTCCCCGACGACGCCTTCCGCGAGGGCCGTTCGGCGATCCTGCGCCAACTCCTCGACCTGCCACGACTGTTCCGCACCCCGCACGGAGCCGCCGAGTGGGAGGCGACGGCCCGCTACAACCTCCGCTCCGAGCTGGAAATGCTGTCGACCTGAGAACCCCCGCCCCCTTACGCTGCCGCGTATGCGTGAAATGGGCGGGGACCAGGTGGAAGAGGCCGTCGCGGGCTGTGTCGCGGCACTGCGGCCGGCGGTGGACGGGGACTGGGCCGGGGTGAAGGCCGGCCGACTGGACTGGAACTGCCGGGAGACGGCCGAGCACATCGCGGGCGATCTCATCGCGTACGCGGCGCAGTTGGCGGGACGGGCGCAGCAGGCGTACGTGCCCTTCGAGTTCACTCTCGACGGCACCGACGAGGGCCTCGACCCGGTCGACAACCCCGGCATCCTGCACGTCATCGAGACGACCGGCGCGCTGCTCGTCGCCGCCGTCCGCACCGCCCCGCGCGAGGTCCGCGCCTTCCACCCGTACCCGTTCCGCAGCGCGAACCGCGAGGGCTTCGCCGCGATGGGCATCGCCGAGGTGCTGCTGCACACCCACGACATCGCCGAGGGCCTCGGGCTCTCCTACGAGCCGTCCGCGGAGCTGGCCGACGGCGTCCTCACCCGGATCTTCCCGCACGTCCAGCCGGGTCCGACCCCGTGGTCCACCCTCCTGTGGGCCACCGGCCGCGGCGACCTGCCCGGCCGCGCCCCCGTCACCGACTGGCGCTGGAACAACAACCTCGTCATCCCCGCCGGACGCCTCACCCTCCAGGGCCTCAGCCCCGCCGCCGCCCGCGATCTGCGGCTGGGCGGCGACGGCGGGTTCGAGTGGATCGACGGCGGCCCGTTCGAGGGCACGCGGGAGGCCGCCGGGATGCTGGTGAAGGCGTACGAGGCCGGGGTGCACCGGCCCGAGTGGGGCGTGTTCGCCCTCGTCCGTACCGAGGACGGCCGCGCGGTCGGCGGCATGGGCTTCCACGGCGCCCCCGACGAGGACGGCTGCGCGGAGATCGGCTACGACCTCGTCGAGTCCGCCCGCGGCCACGGCTACGCGACCGAGGCGCTGCGCGCACTGTCGGAATGGGCGCTGGCACGCGACGGCATACGGTCCCTGTTCGCGACCGTCGAACGGGACAACGTCCCGTCGCAGGCCGTCGTGTCCAGGGCCGGGTTCACCCAGGTCAGCGCGGACGGCGACGAGTTCGCCTACGAACTCCGGGGCTGAGCGCGGCTCTTCCGCCTACGCAGCCCGGACGCGTGCAGCAGCCGCACCACCTCGCGGCTGCCGACCTCCACGGCTCCGGCGCGTACCGCGTCCGCGTACCGGTGCGACGGGATGTCGTAGTGATCACGCTCGAAGGCCCGCAGAGGCACCCCCAACGCGTCGGCGAACAGGTGCAGTTCCTCGTACGAGACGTCGCTCACGAGGTGCGACCACATCCGGCCGTGCCCCGGCCAGGTCGGCGGGTCGATGTACACCGTCACGACGACGGCGTCCCGCCCGTGGCCGACCCCAGCGCCCCCACCGCCGCGACCTTCACGCCCGCCTGGTGGCACACCCAGTGCGGGTCGGGTCCCAGTTCCGGCTCGACGTCGAGGGCGTGCGGGTCGCCGGAGCCGCAGACCGGGCACAGCGGCCAGCGGCCGTAACGCTCCAGCAGCGCGTCCTGCACGTCCTGCGCGACCAGCCCGGCCACGTAGTCCACGCCGTCCGGCCACTGCTCCACCCACCAGCGCCGCTGCATCACCGAGGCCTCGACCAGCGAGACCACGTCCGCCTCCGCCACCTGGCCCGCGACCAGATCGGCGAGCACGAGGGCGCGCGCGGCGTGCAGCGCCTGTTCCAGGGGGCTGATGGGGTCCATGCACCCATTGTGCGCACTCTTGACCCCGACACCGAGCCGAAAATATCTTTCAGGAGTGACCCCCGAAGTGAAGGAAATTTTCGGCAGCCCCGGTTCGCCCGGCGGCAGCCCGCCCGCCCCCGCCGCCCTCGCAGCCAAGGTCCGCACGCTCGCCCCGTCGATGACCCGCTCCATGCAGCGCGTTGCCGAGGCCGTCGCGGGCGACCCGGCCGGCTGCGCGGCCCTCACGGTCACCGGCCTCGCCGGACTCACCGGCACCAGCGAGGCGACGGTCGTCCGCACCGCCCGCCTGCTCGGCTACCCCGGCTACCGCGACCTGCGCCTCGCCCTCGCCGGGCTCGCCGCGCAGCAGCAGTCGGGGCGTGCGCCGGCGATCACCACCGACATAGCGGTCGACGACCCGATCGCCGACGTCGTGACGAAACTCGCCTACGACGAGCAGCAGACCCTCGCCGACACCGCGGCCGGGCTCGACACCGTCCAGCTCGGCGCGGCGGTCACCGCGGCGGCCGCCGCCCGCCGTATCGACGTGTACGGCATCGGGGCGTCCGGCCTGGTCGCCCAGGACCTCACCCAGAAGCTGCTGCGCATAGGCCTGATAGCCCACGGGCACAGCGACCCGCACCTCGCCGTCACCAACGCGGTACAGCTGCGCGCGGGGGACGTGGCGATCGCCATCACGCACTCCGGGTCCACGCGGGACGTCATCGAGCCGTTGCGCGCCGCGTTCGAGCGCGGGGCGACGACGGTGGCGATCACCGGGCGGCCGAACAGCGCGGTCACCCAGTACGCCGATCACGTGCTGACGACGTCCACGGCCCGGGAGAGCGAGCTGCGGCCGGCCGCGATGTCGTCCCGAACCAGTCAACTGCTCGTGGTGGACTGCCTGTTCGTGGGGGTGGCGCAGCGGACGTACGACACGGCCGGGCCGGCGCTGGCCGCGTCCTACGAGGCGTTGGCACACCGGCATCGGTAGACCGTAGGACCGATCGTTGACCAGCAGGACACCGAAAGAGCCGCAGCCATGACCTCCACGTCCAACCACCACGATCACAGTCTCCTCACCGAGTTGGAGACCCTCACCACCGAAGCCTTCCGCCCCGAACTCGCCGACATCGACCGGCTCCCCACCCTCGACATCGCCCGGCTCATGAACGGCGAGGACACCTCCGTGCCCGCCGCGGTCGCGGAGCGGCTGCCGGAGATCGCCGCCGCGATCGACGCCGTGACCGAGCGGATGGCGCGGGGCGGCCGGCTGGTCTACGCCGGGGCGGGGACGGCGGGGCGGCTCGGGGTGCTGGACGCCTCCGAGTGTCCGCCCACCTTCAACAGCCGGCCCGGGCAGGTCGTCGGCCTGATCGCGGGCGGCCCTGAGGCCATGGTCACCTCGGTCGAGGGCGCGGAGGACTCCAAGGAGCTGGCGCGGGCCGACCTGGACACCCTCGCCCTGACCGCCGACGACACGGTGGTCGGCGTCTCGGCCTCCGGGCGCACGCCGTACGCGATCGGCGCGGTGGAGCACGCCCGGGCGCGCGGCGCGCTGACCATCGGGCTGGCCTGCAACACGGACAGCGCGCTGACCGCCGCGGCCGAGCACGGCATCGAGATCGTCGTCGGGCCCGAACTCCTCACCGGTTCCACCCGGCTGAAGGCGGGCACGGCGCAGAAGCTGGTGCTCAACATGATCTCGACGATCACGATGATCCGGCTGGGCAAGACGTACGGGAACCTGATGGTCGACGTACGCGCCTCGAACGAGAAGCTGCGCGCCCGCTCCCGCCGTATCGTCGCCCTCGCCACGGGCGCGGGCGACAAGGAGATCGAGGAGGCGCTGGCGGCCACCGACGGCGAGGTGAAACACGCGATCCTGACCATCCTGGCCGAGGTGGACGGGCCGACGGCCGCCCGCCTTCTGGAGGAGTCCGACGGTCATCTGCGCGCCGCGCTGGCGGCGGCGGGGGCCTGAGCCGCACGCTCGGCGGGTGCGCACTGATCCCGCTTCCACCGCCGCCGCGATCCTCCCCCTGGTCGGCGGCCCCGCCAACGTCACCTCCGTCGCCCACTGCATGACCCGGCTGCGGCTGGGCCTGGCCGACCCCTCGCTCGTCGACGAGGAGGCGCTGCGGGCACTGCGAGCACTGCCGGGCGTGCTCGGCGTCGTGGCCGACGACACGTACCAGATCGTGCTGGGGCCTGGGGCGGTGGTGCGGGTGACGGCGGAGTTCGAGGCGCTGGTGGCGGAAACGGGGGCCGAGGCACTGGCGGCCCGCGGCGCCGGACTGCGCGAGCAGCACCGGCGCCGCAACGCCACTCCCACGAAGGCGGCCCTGCGCCGGCTGGCGAACGTCTTCGTACCCCTGATCCCCGCGCTGATCGGCTGCGGAGTGCTCGCGGGCGTCACCGGACTGCTGGTCAACGCCGGTTGGCTCCCCGGGCTCACCCCCGCCCTCTCGGCCGTGGCCTCCGCCTTCATGGCGCTGATCGCGGTGTTCGTCGGCTACAACACGGCGAAGGAGTTCGGGGGGACGCCGGTGCTGGGCGGCGCGGTGGCGGCCGTCGTGGTCTACCCGGGGGTGGCGAAGGTGACGGTGTTCGGGGCGACGCTCGCCCCCGGCCAGGGCGGGGTGCTGGGCGCGCTGGCGGCGGCACTGCTGGGAACGTACGTGGAGAAGTGGTGCCGCGGCCGGATCCCGCAGGCCCTGGACGTCCTGCTCACCCCGACCCTCACGGTCCTGGTCGCCGGCCTGGCCACCCTGTACGGGCTGATGTACGCGGCCGGGCAGGTCTCGGCGGCGATCGGCACGGCGGCGAACTGGCTGCTGTCGACCACGGGCGCGTTCTCGGGCCTGGTCCTCGGCGGCCTCTTCCTCCCCCTGGTCATGCTGGGCCTGCACCAGGCCCTGATCCCCATCCACACCACCCTCATCGAACAACAGGGCAGCACGCCCCTCCTCCCCATCCTGGCGATGGCGGGCGCGGGCCAGGTGGGCGCGGCACTGGCGGTGTACGTCCGTCTGCGCCACGACACCTCCATCCGTACGACGATCAGATCGGCGCTCCCGGCCGGCCTGCTGGGCGTGGGCGAGCCGTTGATCTACGGCGTTTCCCTCCCCCTCGGCCGCCCCTTCCTGACCGCCTGCGCGGGCGGCGCGGCCGGCGGAGCCTTCATCGGCTTCTTCGCGATGCTCGGCGACAACGTGGGCGCCACGGCGATCGGCCCGTCGGGCTGGGCGCTGTTCCCACTGCTGGCCGGGAACAGGGGGCTGGCGCCGACGGCGGCGATCTACGCCGGCGGGCTGCTGACGGGGTACGCGGTCGGCTTCGCCGCGACGTACGTCTTCGGTTTCACCGACCGCGCCCGCCGCCGTCGCTGAGGGCGCCCGCACCAGGCGGCTCCTGCGACCTCTCGCGGCCCCCTACGCTGGACACCTAAGACCTTCAAGGAGCAGGCCCCCCCATGAACCACGCCCAGCTCACCGCCCTCGGCCGTGCCCTCCGCCTCCTCGGCGAGCACGGCGAGGCCCTCACCGCCGACACGCCCGACGCCCGGCTGCACGAGGTCAGGGGGGATCTGCGGCGTGCCCTGGACCTGCTGGAGGAGAGCGTCACCACAGCCGTGCCCAGTACCCGGTGCGCCGAGCACCCGAACGGGCCGGTCGACTCCTCCGCCCCCGACCTGTGCCTGCTGTGCGAGACGCGACGCCGGACCGCCCGCCGCTCCGAGTTCAACGGTCCCGCCCCGGATCCACAGCCCACCACCACCGCCCCCTCCCGCTACGGCGTACGCGCCGACCGGCCGCAGCCCCAGCAACGCTGGCTGCCGGAGCTGTGGAACGGGCAGGAGTGGCAGCTGTGCGGCACCCCGCGCCGGGACCGCCGGGAGGCCGAGCTGTTCATCGCCGCCCAGCGGCGCGGGTCCCGGCCCGCGATGGCGTACCGGCTGGTGCACGAGTTCACCGACTACGAGGTGCTGCGCGTGTGGGGCACGCCGGTGAAGGTCGACATCGAACCGCTCGGGAACCTGTAAGCCGTTTGGCCCTGCCCCGGCAGGCAGATGCCGAACGGCCGCCGCCCCGCCGGTGCGGGGCGACGGCCGTCTCGGGTTCGCCGGTCGGACTGTCTTACGCGTCCGCCTTACGCCTTGACTCCGGAAACCTCGGGGGTCTCGTCGGCCTCGGCCCGCTTGCCCGGCTCTCCGGCCACGGGGCCCGCCTGGGCGGCGGCCGGGCTCCGGCCCGGGAGGAAGGCGGCGAGGAAGAACGCCAGGACTGCGGCGCCGGCCCCGATGGCCATGACGACCTTGAAGGCGTTCTCGGACGGCAGGGCGGAGCCACCGAGGTTCATGGTCATCTGCGCCAGGACCACACCGGCGACGGCACTGGCGACCGACGTACCGATGGAGCGCATCAGCGTGTTGAGGCTGTTGGCCGCGGCCGTCTCGGACGGGTCCACGGCGCCCATGATGAGCGCGGGCATCGCACCGTAGGCGAAGCCGACACCGGCGCCGATGACGCAGGAGACCAGGACCAGGTGCCAGACCTCGGACATCAGCACGATGTTCAGGCCGTAGCCGGCGGCGACGATCACGGCGCCGATCATCAGGGTGATCTTCGGGCCCTTGGCCTTGGTGATGGCCGCGGACACCGGGGCGAAGGCCATCATGACCAGGCCCTGCGGGGCCATGACCAGGCCGACGGTCAGCATCGATTTGCCCAGGCCGTAGCCGGTCTGCGTGGGCAGCTGGAGCAGCTGCGGCAGGACCAGCGACATCGCGAACATCGAGAAGCCGAAGGCGACCGAGGCGAGGTTGGTGAAGAGGACCTGGCGGCGGGCGGTGGTGCGCAGGTCGACGAGCGGCGTCGAGGTACGCAGCTCGAAGAAGCCCCACGAGACCAGGACCACGACCGCTACGGCGAACAGGCCGAGCGTGGTACCGCTGCCCCAGCCCCAGTTGGCGCCCTTGGAGACGGCGAGCAGCAGGGAGACCAGGCCGACCGCCATACCGACCGAGCCGACGAAGTCGAAGCGACCGCCGGTGCGCACCTTGGACTCGGGCACCAGCGTCAGGACCAGCGCGAAGGCGACGACGCCGAGCACGGCGGAGGTCCAGAACAGGATGTGCCAGTCGAAGTTGTCGGCGATGAAGGCGGCGGCGGGCAGACCGAGGGCGCCGCCGACACCGAGGGAGGCACTCATCAGGGCGGTGGAACCGGCGAGCTTCTCCGCGGGCAGCTCGTCGCGCATGATGCTGATGCCGAGCGGGACGGTGGCGGCGGCCAGACCCTGCAGCGCGCGGCCGACGATCATCGGGACCAGGGAGTCGCTGAGCGCGCACACCACCGAACCGCTGATCAGCAGCACGATGCTGAGCAGCAGCAGCTTGCGCTTGCCGAACATGTCACCGAGACGGCCGGCGACGGGCGTGACCACGGCACCGGCCAGCAGCGTGGCGGTGACCGCCCAGGCGGTGTTGGACGCGTCGGCGTGCAGGTACTTCGGCAGTTCCGGGACGATCGGGATGACCAGGGTCTGCATCAGCGAGACGACGATTCCGGCGAAGGCCAGGACCGCCACCACTGCGTTCGACCTCGGCGGAGCGGATCCTCCGGCCGCTGCGGGCCGGACAGGAGCGTCGGACATGAGAGGGCCTCCGTGGACGTACGGGCGCACTGAGGTGCTTGACTCAAGCAACGATAAGTGAATTGATTGAGTTAAGCAAGTTAAATCTGTGGAACTCGAGCCGCCCAGGGACAATGCGGCGATTCCGTCAGTCAAGCACGCCGATACGACTCAACCGTGCTCGGCGATGAACGCCCGAGCCGCCTCCTCGTTGATCTCGTAGACCGTCTCGTGGGCGCGCGGATCCCGGGCGTGGAAGGTGTGGAACATCGGGCTCGCCGGCCCGCCCAGCTCCACCAGCGAGGCCGACGCCCCGCGCACCGCCCGCTCACCCTCGGGCGCCACGGTCAGGTCGATCCGGTTGACGACCCCGGGCGTCACCCACACCGGCACCGACTCCAGCAGGCCGAAGAGCTGGAGGTGGTAGTGCCCGGTGAGGATCACCCGTACGTCACTCCCCCGGACCGCCGCCGCCAGTTCGTCGGGGTCGCGCAGCCCGAACACCCGCTGGGTCGCCGAGATGTCGAGGGCGAGGGGCGGGTGATGGAACGCGAGGACCGTGCCTCGCTCGGCCGGGGCGCTCAACACCTCGCGCAACCAGTCCAGTTGGGGCGCGCTCAGACGGCCGTACACCTTTCCCGGCACCAGCGAGTCCAGGGTGACGAAGCGCCAGCCGCCGACCGTACTGACGGCGGCCCGCTCCGGCGACTCGAAGGACAGCTCGGCGCGGTCGGCACCGTCGGCCGCCAGATGCCCGCTGCCCAGCACCTTGGCGAAGGCCTGGCGCTCGTCATGGTTGCCGGTGGTGTAGAGGACGGGGATGTTCCGGGCCCGCACGTACTCGCCGATCAGCGCACGTACGGCCGTATACGCCTCCGTCGAACCGTCGTCGGCGAGGTCACCGGTGACGACGACCGCGTCGAGGCCCGGCAGATGGCGGAGTTCGTCGAGCATCAGCCGCAGGGAGGCGGTGGCGTTGACGCCGCGCTTGTTGGGAGCGTCGGTGCGATCCAGGTGGGTGTCCGAGAGGTGGAGTATCCGCATGTTCCGGACGGTACCGGCAACTTCCACACCCATCACAAGCCAATAACGAAGTTCACAACAGCAACTTCACAGGTTGAGCGCCCCACTTGAGGCGATTGGGTCGAACGCACGCCAGTTCGTCCAACAGTCCCCCCATCGACAGGTCACAGAGTTCACGGCGTCCGGAACGTTGGTTTTCGGTCGGGTCAAGAGCTGGGAAGACCCGCGGCCGGCTCCTTGGTCATTTCATGACCTTTCCCGAGCGAACCCTTCACAGGTTCCCGGCATTCCATCGCACCGCCCACGACGTATGGGGCGTCACGGCGTCCGGCACTGGCGGTCGCCGCCGTGCTCGCGACGGAGGCCGCACCGGTCTCACTGGAGACGTGGAGCGAACGATCGACCAGGAACGAGCCCCTGTATGACGATGACGCACCTTGCTCGCACGATCACGGCGGAGCTGTGATGAGCCGCCTGATCAAGCAGCTGCGCATCTCACTCCTGGTCACACTCGGCATGAGTGCCTTCGACCTGTTGACGGACATCCTGGACGGACTGTCGTCGGGGACCCTCGTGGCATCCCTGGGCGACTGGGCCCTGAACACGGTCCTCCTCTGTGCCCTGGTGGCTGTGCTGCACACCGCGATCTACGGTGCCGCACACATCGGGCGGCCCGAGGGCAGGGAAGCACGTGGAGTCCGGGCCGGTCTGGTGGTCCTGCTCCTCCTCGACCTGGGCTTCACCTGGCCGCTGTGGACCAGGGCCGCCGACCACTCGGGGGCGCTGTTCATGGCGGGGTGCGTAGTGGTGGCCCTCATGCCACTGCTGACCACCGCCGGGGTGTGGGGTTGGACCAGGCTGCGGGGTCTGGGAGCGGACGCGGCGCGGAACAGAGCTCTGTTCTTCGGGATTCTGACCCTGCTGCCACAGCTGCTGGCCGCCGCGACTCTCGTCGCGGTGGCGTGAGGCGCTGCTGCTCGTGGCGCCGTACGCGTTCGCCCTCGGGTTCTTCGGGCGTACGGCCGGATGAACCCGAGGGCGTGCGTCAGGCGCTCAGCTCAGCGTCTTCAGCGCCGCCGCGTCGTACGGCTTCAGCTCGTCGAAGCGACCGGCGAGCACCTTGGCCGCCCACTCCGGGTCCTGGAGCAGGGCGCGCCCGACGGCGACCATGTCGTACTCGTCCCGCTCCAGGGAGTCGAGGAGATCGTCGATCCCCTTGACCGGCGAACCCTCACCCATGAAGCCCTTGATGAAGTCGCCGTCGAGGCCGACCGAGCCGACGGTGATGACCGGCTTGCCGGTGAGCTTCTTGGTCCAGCCGGCCAGGTTGAGGTCGGAGCCCTCGAACTCGGGGAGCCAGTAGCGCCGGGTGGAGGCGTGGAAGACGTCGACGCCGGCGGCGGCCAGCGGGGTCAGGATGGCCTCCAGCTCCTCCGGGGTCTCGGCGAGCCGGGCGCGGTAGGCCTCCTGCTTCCACTGCGAGTAGCGGAAGATGATCGGGAAGTCGGCGGACACGGTCTCGCGGACGGCCGCGATGATCTCCGCCGCGAACTTGGTACGGGCCACCGCGTCACCGCCGTACGCGTCCGTACGCCGGTTCGTCCCCGCCCACAGGAACTGGTCGAGCAGATAGCCGTGGGCGCCGTGCAGCTCGACCCCGTCGAAGCCGATGCGCTCGGCGGCGGCCGCGGCCTCGGCGAAGGCGCCGATGACGTCGTCCAGGTCACGCTGGTCCATGGCCTTGCCGGTGGGCTCGTCGGCGCCGATCCGCAGACCGGACGGGCCGACGGCGGGCGCCTCGGCGAGCGGCGGCTGCCCCTGCTCCCGCACCATCCCGATGTGCCACAGCTGCGGGACGATCGTGCCACCGGCCGCGTGCACGCCCTCGGCGACCTTCGCCCACCCGGCCAGCTGCTCCTCACCGTGGAACCGCGGGATGCTGTCGCTCTGCCCGGCCGAGTCGTGCCCGACGTACGTCCCCTCGGTGACGATCAGGCCGACACCGGCGGCGGCCCGGCGGGAGTAGTACGACACGACGTCCTCACCCGGGATGCCACCCGGCGAGAACTGGCGGGTCATCGGCGCCATCACGATCCGGTTCGGGACCGTGAGCCCGTTCAGGGCGATGGGGCGGGAGAGGATCTCGGCCGCGCGGGAGGCGGGCGGGGTGGTGGTCACGTGGGGGGCTCCTATTGATGCTGCTTCTGCTGACCAGGTGGTATGTGCGCATGCATCGAATATGCGCGACCACGTCAACAGACGCCCCCATCACCGCATTCCAGAAGCCCCGGTTCCGCCGCTGTGATTCGGAACACGGGCACGGCCGACCGCCGACCGGGGCCCGTGGCAGCGGCGGGCGGGGCCGACGCCGCGGAAGGTCCCGCTCCGGGATTTGGTGCCCGAGTACCGCGGAATAGTCCCACTGACCGGCCGCCGACTCGAAATGAGGTCGCCCCATGGCTGATTCGGATCCTCCCGCCCCTGACGACGGACTCGGCCGCCACGTCCGCAAGGCGGTCCTGCTGACAAGCCTCCTGGTCACGGCCGTCGGTCTGCTCCTCTACGCACTCGGCATTCCCGGCGGTGACATCTATCTCTTCGTCGCCGGCCTCAGCGGCGGCGCGGCTGTCGCCGAGGCGGCCGAGGCGCTCGAACGTCGCGACGCGGCCCGGGAACAAGAGGAAGTACTGCGCAGGAACCGGGAGTTGCGGGACCGGGTGAGCGCGCTCAAGCAGCAGATTCACACCACGCGCGAACCCGCCCTGCGAGCGGCCGCCGCCGTAGGATCCGCGTTCGCCATGCGGAACACCAATCCGGACTCCGAGGACGCCGCCTTCCTCGGCGTCTCCGACGAACTGCGCTCCGCCCACGACGTGAACGACACATTCGGCATCTGCCGGACCATAAAGACCCGTTGGGGAGCGCACGCGAGTGAGTCCTTCATGCTCGGGCGGCAGCTCACCAGCCTCCTGGGCGCCCCGGCGTTCCTCGCGCAGGACGAAACGCGCTCCCTGATCCACGAACGGCTCACTCTCCGTACCGATGACGCGGAACTCGTCGCGGCGGTGGACCGGGCGGTTCAGGACCAGACGGAACCAGGCCCACTCGCGAGATACACGGGCCTGATACTGCGGTACGTCACCTTGCACAGCACCTCGGCCGAAGCGAAGCAGTTGCGCGCCAGGCTGCTGCGCGGATACGAGAGCCTCGACGAAGAACCACCCTCCGGAGATGACTCCGGTCCCGATCCGACATCCGATTTCCGCCGGCAACTGGCCATCCTCGTGGCCGCCGGAGTCCATGAGCGGGACCCGGACGTCCGGCTCTTCCTCGGCGTCCTCACCCACGACACGGCGATGGTCTCCGAAGCGATGGCGAACGGAGCCGACCCCAACGTCCCCGACCTCGAGATCCTGCGTCGCCACAGGAACGTGCTCGACGCAGCCGGGTGACCCCGCGGGAGTCGGCGCCCCGGTTCAGCCGACGCACCCGCGCCCCGCACGTCCACGGCATACGACCCGACCGCCCTCACGCGCCACCACCCCCCACCCGCAGCGCCGCCGCCAGCCGCGAGGCGACGCCCAGAACCAGAAGCGTCACCAGCGGAAGCGGAATACACCGACGGAAACGCCCGAGGGCGGCACCCCCTGTCGGAACAGGAAGTGCCGCCCTCGGTTCGTAGGACAGGCGATCAACCGGAGGTCGATCAGAAGTCCATGTCACCGCCCGGCATGCCGCCGCCGGCCGGGGCCGCGGCCTTCTCCGGCTTGTCGGCGATGACGGCCTCGGTGGTGAGGAACAGCGCGGCGATGGAGGCGGCGTTCTGCAGGGCAGAGCGGGTCACCTTCGCCGGGTCGATGATGCCCTCGGCGATCATGTCGACGTAGTCGCCGGTGGCCGCGTTGAGACCCCAACCCACGGTCAGGTTGCGGACCTTCTCGACCACGACGCCGCCCTCGAGACCACCGTTGACGGCGATCTGCTTCAGCGGGGCCTCGAGCGCGAGCTTCACGGCGTTGGCGCCGGTCGCCTCGTCACCCGAGAGCTCGAGCTTCTCGAACACCGCGGAGGCCTGGAGCAGGGCCACGCCACCACCGGCGACGATGCCCTCCTCGACGGCCGCCTTCGCGTTGCGAACGGCGTCCTCGATGCGGTGCTTGCGCTCCTTGAGCTCGACCTCGGTGGCGGCACCGGCCTTGATGACGGCCACGCCGCCGGCCAGCTTCGCCAGGCGCTCCTGGAGCTTCTCGCGGTCGTAGTCCGAGTCCGAGTTCTCGATCTCGGCGCGGATCTGGTTGACCCGGCCCTGGACCTGGTCGGCGGAACCGGCGCCGTCCACGATCGTGGTCTCGTCCTTGGTGATGACGACCTTGCGGGCGCGACCCAGGAGGTCCAGGGTCGCGTTCTCCAGCTTGAGGCCGACCTCCTCGGAGATGACCTCGCCGCCCGTGAGGATGGCGATGTCGCCGAGCATCGCCTTGCGGCGGTCACCGAAGCCCGGGGCCTTGACGGCGACGGACTTGAAGGTGCCGCGGATCTTGTTGACGACCAGGGTCGACAGGGCCTCGCCCTCGACGTCCTCGGCGATGATCAGCAGCGGCTTGCCCGACTGCATGACCTTCTCGAGGAGCGGGAGCAGGTCCTTGACGGAACCGATCTTGGAGTTGGCGATCAGGATGTACGGGTCGTCGAGCGACGCCTCCATACGCTCCATGTCGGTGGCGAAGTACGCCGAGATGTAGCCCTTGTCGAAGCGCATACCCTCGGTGAGCTCCAGCTCCAGACCGAAGGTCTGGGACTCCTCGACGGTGATGACGCCTTCCTTGCCGACCTTGTCCATCGCCTCGGCGATGAGCTCGCCGATCTGGGTGTCGGCGGCGGAGATGGAGGCCGTGGAGGCGATCTGCTCCTTGGTCTCGACATCCTTCGCCTGCTCGAGCAGGGCACCGGAGACGGCCTCGACGGCCTTCTCGATACCGCGCTTGAGAGCCATCGGGTTGGCGCCGGCGGCTACGTTGCGCAGGCCCTCGCGGACGAGCGCCTGGGCGAGAACGGTCGCGGTGGTCGTACCGTCACCGGCGACGTCGTCCGTCTTCTTGGCGACTTCCTTGACCAGCTCGGCGCCGATCTTCTCGTACGGGTCCTCGAGCTCGATCTCCTTGGCGATGGACACACCATCGTTGGTGATCGTGGGGGCGCCCCACTTCTTCTCGAGGACGACGTTGCGGCCCTTGGGGCCAAGGGTGACCTTGACGGCGTCGGCGAGCTGGTTCATCCCGCGCTCGAGACCGCGCCGTGCCTCCTCGTCGAACGCGATGATCTTGGCCATGTGAAGTGGTCCTCCCGGACTGGGGTGGATTGCTCCGGACCGCGCTGGCGCCCGCGACGGACGGCCTGCCTGCCCCGTGGTTCCTTGCACCACCTGGCCTGCGGGCCTCACCGACCCGGTCCTTCGTTATCACTCTCACCTTCAGAGTGCTAACGCCAATGATTAGCACTCGCCCATGCCGAGTGCAAGCGCCTGCCCGGGATCCGCGGGCCCGCGCGGCGACGCTCGGGCATGCCGAAGGGCTCGTACCCCGTGGGATACGAGCCCTTCGAACAAGAACAGAAGAACGTCGCTGCTGTTAGTCGGCGCGTGCTTCAGCCGGTCGCCAGGCGGACCATGTCCGCCTGCGGCCCCTTCTGACCCTGCGAGATCTCGAAATCGACCCGCTGGCCCTCTTCCAGGGTGCGGTACCCGTCCATCTGGATCGCGCTGTAGTGGACGAACACGTCCGCACCACCGTCGACCGCGATGAAGCCGTACCCCTTCTCCGCGTTGAACCACTTGACGGTGCCCTGAGCCATGCCTAACTCCCCTATTACTGGCCCTTGCACGGATCCACACTTCGCGGACCCGGGTCAGACCTCACCCCCCAATGGCAGCCGGGGGCGTGCGCCGGAACGCGTCGACCGCGGCTGAATGTATCTGTCCAACTGCCGTCTGCAACAGGTCAATCGGACGAGAAATCCGGGCATGACGGGTCCGGAATCTACCCACAATTCGCCTGGTTTCAGGGCAAGTTGGGCCGGGCATAGGGAGCGAAAGGCGCAAAAGACCTGCACACTTTGGCTACTTCTCATCGGCCGTGCGGCAGGTCGCGAGGGCCGCAATCCCTGGAATCGGGAGCGGGTTCCCCAACTGTACCGCGCTCAATCACACTGAATTACCCCCTCCGCTTCTCTCGCGGAGGGGGCACTGTATCCATGAGCGGCAATGCCGCGGGATGAACACTCGGTAACCGCGGTTACCGATGGTAATGATCAGCCTCCGGCGACCGCCGGAATGATGGAGACACCGGCGCCGTCCGGGGTCGCCGTCTCCAGACCCTGCTCGAAGCGGACATCGTCGTCGTTGACGTACACGTTGACGAACCGGCGCAGCTTGCCCTGGTCGTCGAGGACGCGGGCCGCGATGCCGGCGTGGTTCTTCTCCAGGTCGGAGAGGACCTCGGCGAGGGTCGCGCCCTCGGCGCTCACCTCGGCCCTACCGCCGGTGTAGGTGCGCAGGATGGTGGGGATGCGGACGTTGACGCTCATGATGCGAGGCCAGCCTCTCGGAAGGAGTCGAGGTTCGGGCGGATCGTCGCGGTCAGGCCGGTACCGGCCACCGCGTCGAGAGTCTTCAGACCGTCGCCGGTGTTCAGCACGACAGTGGTCTTGGCCGGGTCGAGCAGGCCGGCCTCGATGAGCTTCTTCGTCACGCCCACCGTCACCCCGCCCGCCGTCTCGGCGAAGATGCCCTCGGTCCGCGCCAGCAGCTTGATCGCGTCCACGATCTGCTCGTCCGTCACATCCTCCACGGCACCGCCCGTGCGGCGCGCGATGTCCAGGACGTACGGCCCGTCGGCCGGGTTGCCGATGGCGAGGGACTTGGCGATGGTGTCCGGCTTCTGGGGGCGTACGACGTCGTGGCCGGCCTTGTACGCCACGGACACCGGCGAGCAGCCCTCTGCCTGCGCACCGAAGATCTTGTACGGCTTGTCCTCGACCAGGCCGAGCTTGATCAGCTCCTGCAGACCCTTGTCGATCTTCGTGAGCTGGGAGCCGGAGGCGATGGGGACGACCAACTGGTCGGGCAGCTGCCAGCCGAGCTGCTCGCAGATCTCGTACGCGAGGGTCTTCGAGCCCTCCGCGTAGTACGGCCGCAGGTTGACGTTGACGAAGCCCCAGCCCTCGCCCGCCGGGTCGCCGATCAGCTCGGAGCAGAAGCGGTTCACGTCGTCGTAGTTGCCCTCGATGCCGACGAGCTCGCCGCCGTAGATGGCGGCCATGACGACCTTGCCCTGCTCCAGGTCCTGCGGGATGAACACGCAGGAGCGGAAGCCGGCCCGGGCGGCGGCGGCGCCGACGGCACCGGCCAGGTTGCCGGTGGAGGAGCAGGAGAGGGTGGTGAACTCGAAGGCGCGGGCGGCCTCGATGGCCTGGGCGACGACGCGGTCCTTGAAGGAGTGCGTCGGGTTGCCGGAGTCGTCCTTCACGAAGAGCTTGCCGGCGTCGACACCGAGCTCGCGCGCCAGGTTGTCGGCCTTGACGAGCTTGGTCCAACCGGGGTTGATGTTGGGCTTGGTCGCCACGTCCGCGGGGACGGGCAGCAGGGGTGCGTAGCGCCAGATGTTCGCGGGTCCCGCCTCGATCTGCTTGCGGAGCTCCTCGGCGTCATAGGCCGAGAAGTCGTACGCGATCTCGAGCGGGCCGAAACATTCCTCGCAGGCGAAGACCGGGCCGAGCGGCACGCGGTGGCCGCACTCGCGGCAGGAAAGTGCCGCGGCGGGGCCCAGATCGACGGAGTTCGTGGTGCTTGCAACAGTCTGCACAGCCATGGAGGCGAGGCCCTTTCTCCTCATCTTCCTCACGACGCACTTCGCCGTGAGACGGATTTGGCACCTTCCCGAGCCGGGAGCCTCGCGGTGAACGAGAGCCGACTGGAGGGTTGCCGGGGCTTCATCGGGCCGTATCCCTCTGCCCCTCTGGATGAGCGGTATGAAGTTGTGAACGGCGGGCCACCCCGGACATGCGATGGTCACCCGCGTTGTTCAAGACTGTAACCGACGGCCAGGACAGTTGAGAGAGTCGTCCGAACCGCGAGATGCCTGTGCCCATCAGCCGCTACCGCGGCGGGCCCCTTTCCCGCCGCGAGAACGTAGAAGGAGCCGCCACTGTGCTGGAAGAAGTCGAGCGCTGGCTGAGCACACGCTCCTGGTCCGTGACCGATCGCCCGCTCCACCAGATCCTCGCCGCGAAACGCGCCAGGGGCCAGTCGGTCTCCGTCGTCCTGCCCGCGCTCAACGAGGAGGAGACCGTCGGCGACATCGTCGCCGTGATCCGTCACGACCTCATGCAGCAGGTCCCGCTCGTCGACGAGATCGTCGTCGTCGACTCGGGATCCACCGACCGCACCTCCGAGGTGGCCGCCGCCGCGGGCGCCCGGGTCGTCCACCGCGACGACATCCTGCCCCGCATCCCGGCCGTACCGGGCAAGGGCGAGGTGCTCTGGCGATCCCTGCTGGTCACCCGCGGGGACATCGTCTGCTTCATCGACGCCGACCTGAAGGAGTTCTCCTCCGACTTCGTCTCCGGGATCGTGGGCCCGCTGCTCACCGACCCGGACGTCGATCTCGTCAAGGGCATGTACGACCGCCCGCTGGGCACTGAGCTGGATTCGCTCGCCTCCGGCAGGACCGCCGGCCAGGGCGGCCGGGTGACCGAGCTGATGGCCCGCCCGCTGCTGAACATGCACTGGCCTCGGCTGGCCGGTTTCGTGCAGCCGCTCGGCGGCGAGTACGCGGCCCGCCGCTCGCTGCTGGAACAGCTCCCCTTCCCGGTCGGGTACGGGGTGGAACTGGGCATGCTGGTCGACTCGCTGCACCTGGTGGGCCTCGACGCCCTCGCCCAGGTGGACGTGGGCGTGCGCAAGCACCGGCACCAGGACGGGCAGGCGCTGGGCCGCATGGCCGCCGCGATCTACCGCACCGCGCAGCTGCGGATGGCCCGCGGGCACCTGATCCGGCCCTCCCTCACCCAGTTCGAGCGGGGCGAGGACGGCTTCGAGCCGCGCACGTACTCCGTGGACACGGAGGAGCGGCCGCCGATGGCCGAAATCGCGGAGTACGCGTCACGGAAGGTGGCGTGACGGATGCACACGGTAACGGGATCCCGCTGTCGTATACAAATCTTTCCGGACTGTTGTGGGCCTTGCGTACGTTTGAGTGTTTCCGACCCGGGCTAGGTTGAGGCGTATGGCTTCCACGCACGGTGCTGAGGTGCTGGTCGCGTCCAACCGCGGCCCGGTTTCGTACGAGGTGCGCGAGGACGGCTCGCTGCACGCCCGCAGGGGCGGCGGCGGGCTGGTCTCGGGCCTGTCGGCCATCGGCCCCGACGCCGGGGCACTGTGGGTGTGCTCCGCCCTGTCCGAGGGCGACCGCGAGGCGGTCCGGCGCGGAGTGGGCGAGGCGGGCGTACGGATGCTGGACATCCCGGCCGACGTGCACGCCGACGCCTACAACGGCATCGCCAACTCCGTGCTCTGGTTCATCCACCACATGCTGTACCAGACACCGCTGGAGCCGGTCTTCGACGCGGAGTTCCGGCGCCAGTGGGCGTCGTACGAGACGTACAACCGCGCCTTCGCCGAGGCACTGGCCGAGCAGGCGTCCGAGGGGGCGGCGGTGCTGGTGCAGGACTACCACCTGTGCCTGGTCCCGGGGCTGCTCCGCGAGCTGCGCCCCGACCTGCGCATCAGCCACTTCTCGCACACGCCATGGGCGCCCGCGGAGTACTTCCGGATGCTGCCGGAGGACATCGCGGGGCAGCTGCTGCGCGGGATGCTCGGCGCCGACCGGCTGGGGTTCCTCACCCACCGCTGGGCGGAGGCCTTCACCGCGTGCTGTACGCGGTTCGCCGACGGGCTCGGGGAGACCCGGGTCGGCGTGCACGGGCTCGGCGCGGACGCGGACTTCCTGCGCGCCCGCTCGCACCAGGCCGACGTCCGCGAGCGGATGGCGGCGCTGCGGGCGGAGATCGGTGCGGGCCGCAGGACGATCGTGCGGGTCGACCGGACCGAGCTGTCGAAGAACATCGTGCGGGGCCTGCTGGCGTACCGGCAGCTGCTCGACGACCACCCGGAGTGGCGGGAGCGGGTCGTGCACGTCGCCTTCGCCTACCCCTCCCGGCAGGACCTCGCCGTCTACCGCGACTACACCGCCGAGGTGCAGCGACTCGCGGCCGAGATCAACTCCCAGTACCGGACGGCGGACTGGACGCCGGTCGTGCTGCACGTCAAGGACGACTTCGCGCGCTCGCTGGCCGCGTACCGGCTGGCCGACGTGGCCCTGGTGAACCCCATCCGGGACGGCATGAACCTGGTCGCGAAGGAGGTGCCGGTCGTCTCCGACGAGGGGTGCGTGCTGGTGCTGTCGCGGGAGGCGGGGGCGTACGAGGAGCTGGGCGAGGACGCGATCACCGTCAATCCGTACGACGTGGTCGGGACGGCGCGGGCGCTGCACGAGGCGCTGGTGATGCCGGTGCACGAGCGGGCGGAGCGGACGAAGCGGCTGGCTGCCGCGGCGACCGCGCTGCCGCCCGCGCAGTGGTTCCTGGACCAGTTGGGGGCGCTGAAGGGCCTGAACGGCTGAACGCTCAGCCGTTCAGCCGTGCCGCCAGTGCGCGCAGGAGTTCCACGACCCCTTCCGGGCCGTTCACCACCAGGTCCGCCCGCTCTCGCAGTTCGGGCACCTCGTCGCTGCCGCTGCACACCAGGAGGCCGGGGACGCCGGCGGAGCGGAGTTCGTCGACGGCGGCGAAGGCGGGGAGGTCGCCGAGGTCGTCGCCGGCGTAGAGGACGGACTCGGCGGCGAGCTCGCGGACGTACTCCAGAAGGGCGACGCCCTTGTCCATGCCGGGCGGCCGGAGTTCGAGGACCATGCGGCCCGGTTCGACGATCAGGCCGTGGCGGGCGGCGAGGTCGGTGAGGGGTTCGCGCAGCACCTCGAAGGCGGCCTGCGGGTCCTCGGCACGGCGGGTGTGGACGGCGAGCGCCCGGCCCTTCTCCTCGGTCCAGATGCCCTTTGTCCAGGTGTCCTTTCCGGCGCCGATCGCGTCGAGGATTCCCGGCAGCTCGGCCCGTACGGCGGCGACGCCGGGGTGGGGCGGCGGGGCGGTGACCTTGCCGGTGCGGGCGTCCCAGCGTTCGACGCCGTAGTGGCCGAGGACGACGAGGTGTTCCAGGCCGGGGACGCCGTCGAAGCCGCCGTGGTGCACGGCCACCGCGGGCGGCCGGCCGGTGACGACGGCCACGGACGCCACCTTCGGGGCGAGGGCGGCGAGCGCGGGGACCACGTCCGGGTGCGCCCGGGCCTGCTCGGGGTCCGCCACGATCGGCGCGAGCGTGCCGTCGAAGTCGAGCCCGATCACCGCGTGGTGCGGGCGGGCGAGGATGGCGTCCAGCGCGTCGCGGCCCGCCTGGGTCGCGGGGGTCGGCAGGGGCGGTGCGGAATGCGCGGGGTGCGTGTCATGGCTGCCCATACGGCGACCCTAACCGCGGAGCCGCACGCGCACGCATGACTCGGATGACGCGGGGGCGGCCACGGGTCGGTTTCCGCTCACCGTTCCGTCCGCCGGGTCTCCCGCACCCTTCTCAGCCGGTTCACCGTCACCGGGTCCTCCGCGAGGGCGCGCTCGTCGTCGAGGAGGGCGTTGAGGAGCTGGTAGTAGCGGACGGGGGCCAGGCCGAGTTCCTCGCGTATCGCGCGTTCCTTCGCGCCGGGGCCGGGGAAGCCGCGGCGTTCGAGGGCGAGGATGTCCCGTTCGCGGCGGCCGAGGCCCTCCTGGTCGTGGTCCATGACGGCACCGTAGCCCCCGCCACCGACAGGCGGCCTAGTCCGCGGAGTCCGCGGTGCTCGCCGTAGCCTGCAACTGCCCCAGTACGCCGGTCGGGCTGCCGGTGGCGGTGACCGCCTGGCCGATGCTCTTCTTGACGGCCGCGCTGACCGTCGCCCAGGAGGTCTTGCCGACGGGGTAGAGCGTGGAGACGGGGAGTTCGTCCAGGAACGGCTTCAGGTCCTTGTCCCGCGCGGCCGTGCTCATGGCCTCGGACGCGGTGTCGGTGACCGGCAGCAGGTCGTACTCGCGGGAGAAGGCCAGGACGTTCTTGTCGCTGTAGACGAAGTCGAGGAACGAGCCGATCTCCTCGCCGTGGCCGTTCTTCTTGAAGGCCGTCATCCAGTCGGCGACGCCCATCACGGACGAGGCGGGGCCGTTCAGGCCGGGCATCGGCACCATGCCGACCTTCACGCCCTTCTTCGCGGCCGCCTTCATCAGGGAGGGGTGGCCGTTGAGCATGCCGACGTCACCGTTGGCGAACGCGGCGAACGCGTCCGCCCGGTTCAGCTTGCCGGGCGCGACCGGGCCGGTCAGCCCCTGGCCGACCAGTTCGTCCCTGAGCCAGGTGAAGGTCTCGACGTTCGCCGTGGAGTCGAGGTCGTAGGTGCCGGTGGTCCCGGCGTAGCCGCCCCCGCCGCTCAGCAGCCACTGCATGGTCTCGGCCTGCGCCTCCTCGGGGCCCAGGGGCAGGGCGTACGGGTACTTCACGCCCTGCGCCTTCAGCGCCTGAGCGTCGGCGGCAAGCTCCTGCCACGTCGTCGGCGCGGTGATGCCGGCCTTGGCGAAGAGGGTCTTGTTGTAGAAGAGCAGGCGCGTGGAGGCGGCGAACGGCATCCCGTACTGCACCCCGCTCACCTCGCCCGCGTTCGCGAGCTGGGAGGAGAAGTCGGCCTGTACGGGGATGGAGAGCACGTCGCCGGCCTGGTAGAGCAGGTCCTTCGCCGCGTAGTCGGCGTACGCGCCGATCTGCGCCATGTCGGGGGCGTCGCCGGCGGCGACCATGTCCTTGACCTTGCGGTCGACGTCGTTCCAGGAGTAGACGCTCACCTCGACCTTCACGTTCGGGTGCTTCGCCTCGTACTCCTTGACGAGGGTGTCCCAGTAGCCCTGGGAGCTGTTGGCCTTGCTGTCGCCGTAGTCGGCGGCGACCAGCTTCAGGGTCACCTCGTCGGAGCCGTCGCCGAGCCCGCAGCCGCCGAGGACCGCCGTCATGCCCAGTGCGGATGCCACCGCGATCGTCCCTGTTCTGCCCCGCTGGCCCCGCTGCACCGCTGTTCGCTCCGATTTCGCTGCCTGATCGTCCGTTTATCGGGATCAAGGTCTACACCACGTAAGTGGACTAGACCTCTTGTGGGTCCTCGGGCCACACTGTCCCCGTGAGACATGTCATCGCCCTCGATGTGGGCGGCACCGGGATGAAGGCCGCCCTGGTCGGGGTCGGCGGCGCTGCGCCTTCCGGGGGGACAGCCCCCGGACCCCCCGTGCTGCTGCACCAGGCACGCCGCGCCACCGGGCGCGAGCGCGGGCCCGACGCGGTCGTCGACAGCATCCTCGACTTCGCCGCCGAACTGCGCGCCCACGGCGAACGGCACTTCGGCGAGCCCGCGGCCGCCGCCGGCGTCGCCGTTCCCGGCATCGTCGACGAGACGCAGGGCATCGCCGCCTACGCGGCCAACCTCGGCTGGCGCGACGTACCCCTGCGCGACCTGCTCGCCCGGCGGCTCGGCGGCATCCCCGTCGCCCTCGGGCACGACGTGCGCACCGGCGGGCTGGCGGAGGGCCGGATCGGCGCGGGCAAGGGCGCCGACCGCTTCCTGTTCGTCCCCCTCGGCACCGGCATCGCGGGCGCCATCGGCCTCGACGGCCGGGTGGAGGCGGGCGCGCACGGCTTCGCGGGCGAGATCGGCCACATCGTCGTACGGCCCGGGGGCACCCCTTGTCCGTGCGGGCAGCGCGGCTGCCTGGAGCGGTACGCGTCGGCGGCCGCGGTCAGCGAGGCGTGGGCCGCCGCCTGCGGGGACCCGGAGGCGGACGCCGCGGACTGCGCGAAGGCCGTCACCTCCGGCGACCCGAACGCCGTCCGGATCTGGCAGGACGCCGTCGACGCGCTCGCGGACGGCCTGGTCACCGCGCTCACCCTGCTGGACCCGCGCACCCTCATCATCGGTGGCGGGCTCGCCGAGGCGGGGGAAACCTTGTTCACACCGCTGCGGGACGCCGTCCGGCGGCGCGTCACCTTCCAGAAACTGCCGTCGATCGTCCCCGCGGCACTGGGGGACACCGCCGGATGCCTGGGCGCGGGACTCCTCGCCTGGGATCTCCTGACCACCACTGACCCTTCGGAGGTAACCGCCTGATGGCCACTAGCAAGGTTCTCGCCGGTGCCCGGGTGGTACTGCCCACCGGGACCGTGGACGGCGGCCGCGTGATCGTCGAGGGCACGCGGATCGCCGGCTCGGCCCCGGCCGACGCGCAGACCGTCGACGTCAGCGGCCACTGGCTGGTCCCCGGCTTCGTCGACATCCACAACCACGGAGGCGGCGGCGCGTCCTTCTCGGGCCCGGCCGACGACGTCCTGACGGCCGTCCGCGCCCACCGCCGGCACGGCACCACCACCCTCGTCGCCTCCACCGTCACCGACGACATGGACTTCCTCGCCCGGCAGGCCGGCCTGCTGTCCGAGCTGGCCGAGCAGGGCGACATCGCCGGCATCCACTTCGAGGGCCCGTTCATCTCCCCGTGCCGCAAGGGCGCGCACTCCGAGGAGCTGCTGCGCGACCCGGACCCGGCGGACGTCCGCAAGTTGATCGACGCGGCGCGCGGCCACGCGAAGATGGTCACCCTCGCCACCGAACTGCCGGGCGGCATCGACTCCGTACGGCTCCTCGCGGAGCACGGCGTGATCGCGGCGATCGGCCACACGGACGCGACGTACGAGCAGACGGCGGAGGCGATCGACGCGGGCGCCACCGTGGCGACCCACCTCTTCAACGCGATGCCCACGCTCGGCCACCGCACCCCCGGCCCGATCGCCGCCCTCCTGGAGGACGAGCGCGTCACGGTCGAGCTGATCAACGACGGCACGCACCTCCACCCGGCCGCCCTGGAACTGGCGTTCCATCACGCGGGCGCGCACCGCGTCGCGTTCATCACCGACGCGATGGACGCGGCCGGCATCGGCGACGGCCGTTACATGCTCGGCCCGCTGGAGGTCGAGGTCAGCGAGGGCGTGGCGCGCCTGGTGGAGGGCGGCTCGATCGCGGGCTCCACTCTCACCCTGAACCGCGCCTTCCAGCGGGCGGTGACGATCGACAACCTCCCCGTGGGCGACGTGGTCGCCGCCCTGTCCGCCAACCCGGCCCGCCTGCTGGGGATGTACGACCGAGTGGGCTCCCTCGACCCCGGCAAGGACGCCGACCTGGTACTCCTCGACGCCGACTTCGCCCTCAAGGGCGTGATGCGCCGGGGCGAATGGGTCATCGATCCCCAACTGCCCTGAAACGTCCACCCCCAGAGAGACTGTGGCCGATCCGAGGGCTGGGCCGACCGCCGTCTCTTTGGCATGATCGTGTCTCCGGATACACAGAGACACGCAGACACGGCAAGCGCGTTCTGAATTTCTTCGTCTGAATTCCTTCGGGGGAGGTCGGCCCAGGTGATTCTCACGGTCACGCTGAACACCGCTCTCGACATCACCTATCGCGTACGGTCCCTGCGGCCGCACGCCTCGCACCGGGTCTCCGAGGTACTGGAACGCCCCGGCGGCAAGGGCCTGAACGTGGCCCGTGTCCTGGCCGCGCTCGGGCACCCGGTGACGGTCACCGGCTTCGCGGGCGGCGCGACCGGCCGGGCCGTACAGGAGCGGCTCACCGGCACGCCCGGGGTGGCGGACGCGCTCCTCCCGGTCACCGGCACGACCCGGCGCACGATAGCCGTCGTGGACGAGCGCACCGGCGACACGACCCAGCTCAACGAACCCGGCCCGGCCATCACCCCCGCCGAGTGGTCCGCCTTCCAGGAGGCCTACGAGGACCTCCTCGCCGGCGCGGACGCGGTGGCCCTGTGCGGGAGCCTGCCGCCGGGGGTGCCGGTGGGGGCGTACGCGGGGCTCGTCCGGGCCTCCAGGGCGGCCGGCGTCCCCGTACTCCTCGACACGAACGGCGAACCCCTGCGCCGAGGCATCGCCGCCCGCCCCGACATCGTCAAGCCCAACACCGACGAACTGGCCGAACTCACCGGCTCCCACGAGCCGTTCGGCGCCACCGAGGATGCCCGCCGTCGCGGCGCCCGCGCCGTCGTCGCCTCTCTCGGCCCCAAGGGCCTCCTCGCCACCACCCCCGAGGGCCGCTGGCGCGCCACCCCACCGGCCCACGTCCACGGCAACCCGACGGGCGCCGGCGACTCGGCGGTGGCGGGCCTGCTGTCGGGCCTGGTGGAACACCTCCCATGGCCGGACCGCCTGGCCCGCGCGGTCGCACTGTCCGCGGCGACGGTACTGGCGCCGGTGGCGGGCGAGTTCGACCCGGAGGCCTACCAGGAGCTGGTGGGGCGGGTGACGGTGACCGGGGAGGTCACCGCCGCCTAGGCCCTCAGCTCTTCCAGCCCTTTTCCAGCGAGAGCTGGTCCAGGTTGGCGTCGCACTGGTTGCCCTGCTCGCAGGAGATCTTGATGACGTTGGTGCCCTTGTTGAGGGTGATGGACGCGTAGGTCGTCGTCCAGCCCTTCTCGTAGTCGCCTTCGGCGGCCTTGGAGAAGTTCGCCAGGTTCAGCGGCCGGGTCTGGGCCTCGCCGTTGATCGTGAGGGTCGCGTTGGCGTCCTTGCCGGGCACGCCGTAGCGCACGTTGAGCGTGTACTTGCCGCTCTTCGGGATGCCGCTGACGTTCCAGGTGACGGACGCACCGACCTGGTTGAAGCCCGTCACGTAGACACCACCCTCCGACTGCGCGCCCGCTACGTCGGTGGACGTGCTGGTGCCCGACAGCAGCAGCGCCTTCGCGTCGATCTTCTGCGGCTCGAAGGTGTCGTCCGCCTGCTTGGTGGCCGACTCGCTCGGGGACGCGCTCTGCGACGTCGACGGCGCCGTGCTCGCGGTGTTGTCGGACTTGTTGTCGTCGTTACCGCCCAGCATGGCCACGCCGATGCCGATCACCACCGCCGCGACCACCGCGATCGCGCCGATCAACAGCCCCTTGGTGTTGGGGCCGCGGCCCCGGCCGCCCCCGCCGTGCCCCGACTGCTGCGGGGTGGTGGGCGGGCCGCCGGGGAACGTCTCGGGGGCCGCGTAGTGCGCGTTCGGCTGGCCGTACGCGGCCTGCTGGGGCACGTTGGGCTGGCCGTACGGGGCAGTCGGCGCCTGCTGCCCGTACTGCCGCTCGCCGACCGAGCGCACCCGGCTGACCGAGTTCGGGTAGCCGTAGCCACCGCCTGACGGCGGCTGGGCTCCGTTGGCCTGGCCGTCGGCGTAGAGGTAGCCGAACGGGTCGTCGTCCTCGGGCGTGCTCGCGCCGTTATTGCCGGGCGTCATCCCTTCGTACTCCTCAACAGGTGCGGGGCGGATCGGTACGCGTGTGTATACGTGTAGAGATGGCGAGCCTACCCGCTTCCGGTGCCCCAAACAGGTGACTCGGACCGCATCAACTCGCTGACCTGCGGATCATCCCGCACGTCTGTGCTGTTTGGGACGAGATCGTTTCTCGACGTACATCCGTTCGTCAGCTGACTTCAGCACTTCGTCCGCGGTCATCCCGCAGTGCGCCCAGCCGATGCCGAAGCTGGCGCCCACGCGGACGGCCCGCCCCTCGGCCCGGATGGGCTGGATGATCTCGTTGCGCAGTCGTACGGCGAGGTCCTGGGCGTCGGCCCGGCCGAGTCCGTCGGCGAGGATCACGAACTCGTCGCCGCCGAGCCGGGCCACCGTGTCACCGTCGCGGACCTGGCGGCTGAGCCGCCGGGCGACCTCGATGAGCACGGCGTCGCCCGCGTTGTGGCCGAACCTGTCGTTGATCGACTTGAAGCCGTCGAGGTCGCAGAAGAGGACCGCGAGCCCCTTGGTGCCGTCGTCCCGGTCGTCCTCGGGGGCGGCGGTGTGCACGTGGTGGTCGTAGGCGTCGAACGCCTCCGTGCCCGGCCGGAAGTCGAAGCCGTGGCCGTTGGCGTCGAAGGCGGGGTGTCCGAAGGCCGCGTCGTGGGAGTCGAGCGCGGCGGGGTGCGTCGACTGCGGGCGCTGGCAGAGCCGGGCGGACAGCCGGGAGCGCAGCTCCGCGGAGTTCGGCAGGCCGGTGAGGGAGTCGTGGGAGGCACGGTGGGCGAGCTGGAGCTCGCGGCGCTTGCGCTCCTCGATGTCCTCGACGTGGGTGAGCAGGAAGCGGGGCCCGTCGGCGGCGTCGGCGACGACGCTGTTGCGCAGGGAGACCCAGACGTACGTGCCGTCGCGACGCCCGAGGCGCAGCTCGGCCCGCCCGCCCTCGGCCGAGGTGCGCAGCAGGGTGCCGATGTCCTCGGGGTGGACGAGGTCGGAGAAGGAGTAGCGGCGCATCGCCGAGGCCGGGCGGCCCAGCAGGCGGCACAGGGCGTCGTTGGTGCGCAGGATCCGGCCGTGCTGCTCGCCGCCCATCTCGGCGATGGCCATGCCGGAAGGGGCGTACTCGAAGGCCTGGCGGAAGCTTTCCTCGCTGGCGCGCAGGGCCTGCTGTTCCCTTTCGAGCCGGACCAGTGCGCGCTGCATATTCGCACGTAGACGCGCGTTGCTGATCGCGATGGCGGCCTGGAACGCGTACATCTGGAGCGCCTCGCGCCCCCACGCGCCCGGATGGCGGCCGTTGCGCGGCCGGTCCACGGACAGCACGCCGATCAGCTCGCCGCAGGTGCCGCCCGGCACCGCGGGCGTGTACATGGGCGCGTAGAGCCGGTCGGAGGGGTGCCACTCGTCCTCGAAGCGGGGGGCCGGCCCGTCGGTGTACCACTGGGGCACGTCGTCGTCGTCGAGGATCCAGCCCTCGGTGTGGGGTATGAAGACCAGGTCGCCCCAGGTCTCGCCCATGCTCAGGCGGCGCTCCCACGACTCGCGCGAGCCGACGCGGCCGGTGATGAGGGCCTCGGCGGCCGGGTTCCCGGCGAAGGCGGCGACCACGAGGTCGCCGTCAGGGCGGACGAGGTTCACGCACGCCAACTCGTACCCGAGGGCGGTCACTACGCCTTCCGCGACGGTCTGCAGTGTGTCCGCCAGGCTGCGTGCGGTGTTCATGTCCGCCATGACCTGGTGCAGCTGTCGCAGGGACGCAAGACGGACGTACGGCTCCGACTCGGTCTCCATGCTCGCCCTCCCCCCGAGACTTCGCAGCGAATCAAGGGTTGTCTTTGGCGTACTCCTTGCAGCTTCCCCGTCACTGAATCACAGCGCGCTGCCCACTCGGTACACAGGGTCAACAATTAGTGGCTCTTGTGACTCAAGTCACAGCAGGAGCTGAATCATTGAGTGGAGTTTCTGTATTTTCCCTGTGCGTTTACTGAACGCAAACTTTGTGAGTGTGTGGACATGATGCCTGCCGTCTCGGTCCACGGTCGTAGGACCGCACTCGGGCCGAGGTCCGATGTGCTGCCCGCGGGCCGGAGACTAGCGTTTCCGGCGTGCTGAAAACTCCCCCTGCCGTTTCCCCCGCCGCTTCTCCTGCCGTGCCCTCCCCCGCCGCCGGGCATGCTGTGGGGGTGAGCAACGACGAGTTCCGCGCCGCGATGGCCCGGCTGGCCGCGGGCGTGGTCCTGGTGACCGCTCAGGAGCCGCCGCTCGACCCCGACGACCCGTCGGCGCCGGGCGGCGAGGACGTCGGCATGACGGCGACGGCCTTCCTGTCGGTGTCCCTGGACCCGCCCCTTGTGCTGGTCAGCCTGCGCGAGGGCTCCCGCATGGACGACCTCCTCGACGAGCAGCCCCTGTGGGCGGTCTCCGTGCTCACCGAGAGCCAGCGGCACATCGCCGGCCGGTTCGCCATGAAGGGCCGCATCAGCGACCGGCTGCTGTTCGAGGACATCCCCTACGTACGGGGCGAGGTCTCCGGCGCTCCCCTGGTGGGCGGCGCGCTGGCGACCCTGGAGTGCCGTACCGAGCAGCGGGTGACCGCGGGGGACCACACGCTGGTGATCGGGCGGGTGCTGGCGGCGGAGGTGCCGAGCGCGGACGGGGGGCCGCTGATGTATTTCCGGGGGCGGTACCGGCAGTTGGGGTGAGCCGGAATTCCGTGGCCCTGCGATGTCACTGCGCTTACGGTGCCCGCATGACGACGACTTCCGCGCTGCGCCTCGAGGAAATCACACCTGCCAATTTCGACGCGGCGACCGGCCTCCGGGTCCGCCCCGAGCAGGAGTACGCGGTCGCCCCGGTGATGAAGTCCCTCGCCGAGGCGTACGTCCATCCTTCCGGCGTCGCCTGGCCGCGCCTGATCGTCGACGGCGACCGGCCCGTCGGCTTCCTCATGGCCTTCTTCGACATCGACTGGCGCGCCGACGGCACCCTCTTCCGCTCCGGCCTGTGGCGCCTGAACATCGCGGCCGGCGAGCAGGGCCGCGGGTACGGCCGCTTCGCCGTCGACTCCGTGACCGCCGAGATCCGCCGCCGGGGCGGCAAGGAGCTCTACGTCACCTGGCACCGCGGCCCCCACGGCCCGGAGGGCTTCTACCTGGGCCTCGGCTTCCGGACGACCGGGGAGGAGAGCGAGGGCGAGGTCGTGGGGGTTCTGGACCTGCCCTGAGGCCTGTCACAGGCCGGTTCGGTGTCGAGCCGGTCCGGGACCTTGTTCGGTTACGTCCAGTCCCGCCCGGACCGCCCCCGCTTGGTGTCCGAGCGCTGCTTCTTCTGCCGCAGTCGCCGCTCGTTGATCCCGCGCGGGATCCGGGTCGGCCGGCGTGGCCTGGGCGGCGGCGCGGTGGCCTCGGCGAGGAGGGCGGCGAGGCGTACGGCGGCGGCCTCGCGGTTGCGCCACTGGGAACGGTGCTCGGAGGCACGGACGACCACGACACCGTCGACGAGCCGCCCCGCCAGCCGTTCCAGCGCCCGCTGCTTCCACACGTCGGGCAGCGCCTGCGTCCCGGCCAGGTCGAACCGCAGCTCCACCTGCGAGTCGCTGGTGTTGACGTGCTGCCCACCGGGCCCCGACGACCGCGAGAAACGCCACATGAGCTCGGCCTCGGGGAGCGAGACGGAGCCGCGGACGACATAAGGACCAGACATGCCCTCCATGTTCCCGGTTGTGTCCGGTCCACGTCACGCAAATATCCACGGCTTCTCCGCCCGCCCCGGGCAATCGGGTAAAGAAAGTAAAGGGAGCCGGAACCTTCGGTACACCTCTCGGCGTTCATAGGGGTAGCTGTAGCTTCGTGCCGTACGAAGCCGCGTACGCAACGAGGGAAGGGACTCCCAACAATGGCTGTAAGCCTGTCCAAGGGTGGCAACGTCTCGCTCACCAAGGAGGCTCCGGGCCTGACCGCCGTCACCGTGGGCCTCGGCTGGGACGTCCGCACCACCACCGGCACCGACTTCGACCTCGACGCCTCGGCGATCGCGGTCAACAACCAGGGCAAGGTCTACTCGGACGCCCACTTCGTCTTCTTCAACAACAAGCAGACCCCGGACAGCACCATCGTCCACACCGGCGACAACCGCACGGGCGAGGGCGCCGGCGACGACGAGGCGATCAACGTCAACCTCGCGGGTCTCCCCGCCGACATCGACAAGATCGTCTTCCCGGTCTCGATCTACGACGCGGAGAACCGCTCGCAGAACTTCGGCCAGGTCCGCAACGCGTACATCCGCATCGTGAACCAGGCCGGCGGCGCCGAGATCGCCCGCTACGACCTCTCCGAGGACGCGGCGACCGAGACCGCCATGGTCTTCGGCGAGCTGTACCGCAACGGCGCGGAGTGGAAGTTCCGCGCGGTCGGCCAGGGCTACGCGTCCGGCCTGGTCGGCATCGCCCAGGACTTCGGCGTGAACGTCTGATCTACGCCCGACTGCACGGAGCCCCCGGTCACTCGCTTGACCGGGGGCTCCGGCGTTCGCCGGGGGCTCCGGCGTTCGTCGGGGGCTCCGGCGTTCGATCTGACGACGCCGCTTCTGCGAGACTGCCGCCCTGTGACCCTTTCTGATCTTGCTCGCCGCATCCATGCCGTCTCCCACCTGACCGGGCAGTTCACGCTGCGCTCGGGCCGCACCGCGTCCGAGTACTTCGACAAGTACCGCTTCGAGGGCGACCCGGTCCTCCTGGACGAGATAGCCCGCGCCATGGCCCCGCTGGTGCCGTCCGACACCGAGGTGCTCGCCGGCCTGGAGATGGGGGGCATCCCCGTCGTCACCGCACTCGGCCGCCACACCGGCCTGCCCTGCGCGTTCGTACGCAAGCAGGCCAAGCCGTACGGCACCTGCCGCCTCGCCGAGGGCGCGGAGGTGGCCGGCCGCCGGGTGCTGGTGATCGAGGACGTCGTCACCAGCGGCGGCCAGATCGTCCTCTCCACGGCCGACCTCCGGGCTCTCGGAGCGGACATCGGCACGGCCCTGTGCGTGATCGACCGCGAGCAGGGCGGCAGGGCGGCCCTCGAAGCCGAAGGCATCGACCTCATCTCCCTACTGACGGCCACGGATCTGCGCGAGGCTGCGTCACCTACCCGGGACTGAAGTTCCCGGGCTTCAGGTCAGGATCGGGCCGGACCGGTTCCGGGCAGACACATCCGGTTCGAGCTCCACGCCCATCCCACCCGCAACTAACCTGCGCCCATGCGCCTCGACCCGCTCCCCCTCACCCCCGACCACGACATCCCGGCCCCCCTCCTCACCGAACTCACCGCGCTCTACGCCTCCAACCGCGCCTTCCACGCCCTCAGCGGCGACTTTCCCGACCCGGACGACCTCCGTCCGGAGCAGGTGGCGGCGGCGCTGGCGGACGAGTTGGCGAATCCGGACGTGGAGGTGCTGCTCGCCCGCGGCGAGGGACGGCTCGTCGGGGTCGCCGTGACCCTCGCACGGCATCCCGATCCGGCCGACCCGGACCCATGGATCGGACTGCTGATGGTGGATGCGGGGGTGCAGCGGCAGGGGTACGGGCGGGAGCTGGCGGTGGCCGTCGAGGAACGATTCCGCGCCGCGGGGCGGAGCGCCGTACGCCTCGCGGTCCTCGACAACAACCCCGCCGGCCTCGCCTTCTGGACCGCCCTCGGGTACGAGGTCGTCGACCACCGCCGCGACCGCCGGCTCGGCCGCCCCTGCGCCGTACTGCGCAAACGACTCCGCACCCCGCGCCGGGCCGCCCGCGTCGCCGTGCTCGACCCCGACGGCTCCGTCTTCCTCTTCCGGTACGACAACGTCGAGGTCGGCGTCCACTGGGCACTGCCCGGCGGTGGACTCGAGGCCGATGAGTCGCCGCGCGAGGGCGCGTTGCGTGAACTGCGCGAGGAGACCGGCTGGACGGACCTGGAGCCAGGCCCGCTGCTGTGCACGTGGGAACACGACTTCACCCGATGCAACATCCCCGTCCGCCAGCACGAGCACATCTACGTCGCCCACGGCCCGCACCGCGAGCCGACCGGCCCCCATCTCGCCGCCGCACACGCACAGGACGGGATCCTGGCCTGGCGCTGGTGGACGCGGGAGGAACTCGCCGAGGAGCCGGAGCCGGTCTGGCCGCCGGAACTGGCACGGCTGCTGGACGAGTTGGACCAGGACTGAGCCGGCCCGGCGGGGAAAGGCAGCTCAGCGCTGTCAGCCTCGGTCAGCGATGCGCCGGCTTCCCGTCCCCGTACAGCCAGTCCTCCCAGATGCCGCTGAAGTCCTTGCCCGGCGCCTTCTCCTCCACGTACGCCGTGAACTCGGCCGTGTCCGCGTTGCCGTGGCGGTGGGCGGCCGCCCAGCCCTGGATGATGTCGTAGAACGTGTCGTCGCCGACGGTCTGCCGGATCTTGTGCAGGACCATGGCGCCGCGCCAGTACACGGGGGCGTCGGAGATGTGGGCGGCACTGGACGGCCTGGCGGGCGGGAACGCCCAGATCGCCTCGTTCGCCTCCTTGCTGTCGAAGTAGTCGCCGTCGTAGAGCGCGTCGAAGGTCTTCTGGGTGCTGTCGCCGCCGTGATCCTCCGCCCACAGCCATTCCGCGTACGTCGCGAAGCCCTCGTTGAGCCACATGTCCCGCCACGTCTTCGGGGTGACGGAGTCGCCGTACCACTGGTGGACGAGTTCGTGGACGAGGGTTTCGGTGTCGGGGACGTCGGGGAAGACCGGGCGGCTCTGGGTCTCCAGGGCGTAGCCGACGTCGTCGGCGCGGTCGACGATCGCGCCGGTGGAGGAGAAGGGGTACGGGCCGAAGTTGTACTCCGCCCACTCCATGGCCTCGGGGATCTTCGCCAGCACGGCGCGGCTCGCCTCCGTGCGCTCCGGGTCGACGGCGACGTACACCGGCAGACCGTCGTCGGTGGTGGAGCGGGCGACGTCGTAGCGGCCGATCGCGACCGTGGCCACGTAGCTCGCCATGGGTTCGGCGGTGTGCCAGGTGAAGGTGGTGCGGTTGTCCGTGCTCGTCTCCGCGGTCAGCTCGCCGTTGGCGATCGCCTTCAGGGGCTTCGGCACGGTGACGGCGATGTCGTACGTCGCCTTGTCGGACGGGTGGTGGTTGCCGGGGAACCAGGCCATCGAACCCGTCGGCTCGCCGAGCGCGAGCGCCCCGTCGGTGGTGGGCAGCCAGCCCTCCTTGGAGCGGTCCGGGTCGGTGATGGTGACCGGAGTGCCCGCGTAGCGGACCATGACGCGGAAGGTCTCGCCGTCGTCGAGGTCGTCGTGCGGGCGGACGGTCAGCTCCTGGCCGGCACGGTTCCAGCGGGCGTCCCGGCCCTCGACGGTGACCGCTCGGACGTCCAGGCCCTTGAGGTCGAGGTCGAAGGCGGAGAGGTCCTTGGTGGCTCGGGCCGTGATGCCGGCGGTGCCGGTGAGGTGGCGGGTGCCGGGGTCGTAGGCGAGCTTCAGGTCGTAGTGGGTGACGTCGTAGCCGCCGTTGCCCGTCTTCGGGAAGTACGGGTCGCGCACGCCGGAGCCGCCCGGGGTGCCGTGGACGCCACCGGCGCCCGAGGTGCCGTGGCCGCCGCCGCTGCACGCGGTGAGGACGAGGGCGAGCACGAGCGCGGGGACAACGGGCACGGATCGGGACATGTCAGGGATCCTATGAGGGGCGTGACACCATCACCTACGTGCTCGACATCGGCTACGCCCTCTCCAACCGCTTCCCGGACCCGCCTCAGACGGACTACCGGCGCGCGGACGTCCACGCGCTGCGCCACGACCTGTTCTGCGGCGATGTCTATCTGGCCGACACCGAGAAGGACCAGGAGTTGTCCACAGCCTGGGGATGGGTGCCGGTGCTCGACTTCGCGTGGGCGCTGTGCGACATCGTGGAGCGGATCGACCGGGACCCGGCCGGCTCCCGTGCCGCCCGTCCACAGCACGCGGAACTGGACTTCACCGAGTCCACCGACCGCATGCTCTTCGAGCGCCGCTTCGGCTGGGTGGACATCGAGTCCGACTGGATGCCGGCCGAGGAACCCCCGCTCACCTTCCCCCACACCGAGCTGCGCCGCGAGGCACGGGACTTCCTGCACGACCTGATCGCCGACCTCGTCGACCTGCACGACGACCTGGGCGAGAACCCGGCCATCTGGACACTCCAGGCCCGCTTTCCGCGAGTGACCTGACCGTTCCTAGAGACTGAGCGGGAGCGAGTCCTGCATCCAGGACCGCTGTTGCTCGGCCGCGTGCTCCGAACGGTGTTGGGCACGCTGGTCGCCCGCGTTCGCTCCGCTGCCGGGCGGCACGCATCTGGTGCGTGGTCCGGGGATGCGGGGGCGGGGTCCCTCACGCCCCGGGGCGCCCGGTCTGGCCTGGGCGGTCCGATGCCCCGCACGATCGCTCTGGTCGTGTGGGGGCGGTGTCGTCCGTCGCCGGATCGGGTGTCCGAGGGCGCGTCGCCCGATCGCGATGCTCGCTGCATCGTGCCGGGAAACCTGTCGGTTGCTGGTGGTGAGGGGCTTCTGCCAGTGCTGGGCGCCCCACCGTGAGGTGTAGGCGGGGTCGACCGCGACGATGGTGATGTCCTGTTCGGCGGCCATCGCCACCAGCCGCGCCCTCAGTTTCGCGGTGGGGAAGCGGGAGATCAGGCGGCGGAAGCGTTTGTTGCGGCCGTGCTTCTCCCGGCACCGGCCGTCGGTGAAGTCCAGGTCCTCGACGGCGATCGCGGCCGCGCCGGTGGCGCGGGTGTGGTGCAGCAGCCTGGTGAGGGCGTGGCGGATCTGCGCGTCCCGGTGGTGGGCGGAGCCGGTCAGGTCGTAGAAGTAGCGGCGAGGCTCGCCGACGGGGTTGCCGTGCGGGTCGAGACGCCAGGCGGCGAGGTGGTCGTCGTTCATGTCGACGGCGACCACGCCCCGGGCCAGCGCCGCATCCAGGGGCAGCACGGGGGCGGGGGTGCGCTGCCAGGAGGCGGTCACATACCAGCGGCCACGTACCGGGTCGTGGTGGATGCGGTAGGCGACCGCCCGGTTCGCGGTGATCCGGTCCAGCCACTCCGCACCCCGGTGCGCGAACTGCACGGTCGCGTCCAGCAGGTACCGGCCGTGCGGGGCGTTGGCCAGGTGCGCCAGGGCGGCGGGGAGTTTGAGGGAGAGCTGTCCGGTGTCGGTGATACGCAGGGTTTCGTTGCCGAAGCGTTTGCCGGACTCCCCGTCCGCGGCCAGGAACATCCGCGCCGCCCGCCACCGCTCCCGCCAGCCCTGCTCGTCCAGCCCGGCCGCATCCAGGTGGTGGCGCAGACGGGCGAGCTTCTTCCCGCCCCGCACCACGCGCACCCGGCCCGCCGCCCAGTTGGCCTCCACCCCCGCCAGCCGGGACCGCAGCGCGTGCAGGCGGCGGGACTTGGCATGCCACTCCCACCGCGACCCGTACCCCCGCGCCAGCCCCGCCCGCTTGTCCGCCTTCGCGCCCAGCGGACGCGCCAGCCGCGCCTCGATCGACGCGATCTGCCCCCGCAGCCACGCCAACTCCGCCGCCTGCCCCCGCCGGGCCAGCGCCCACTGATCGTGCGTGGCCTTGGTGATACTGCCCGCCCACCGCGCCGAACAGACCCCGGTCAGCTCCCGCTTGCGCACCGCCCAAGTCTCACTGCCGTGCTCCAGTCCCTGCCGGGAACGCACCGCGAGATCACCCGCGGCCAGTCCGCCGAGGAACACCCCCACCTCGGCCAGCACCACCGCATCCGCCTGCGACACCCGCAACCGGGCCCGGACCGCCACACCCGCCGGGCCGGGCACCACGAACGACGCCGCCACCTCCCGCAACCCACCCACCCCGTCACCCCCCCACCCAGCGCCGCACCATCCCGTCACCCCACCCAACGAACCCCGCCCGCAAAGGTCACCCATTCGACGAACAAACTCCCGTTCCCACCGACCGGAAACCCGCCCGCAGACTCGACTGCCGAAGCCGACGCTCACTCATGCTCGCGAAAGCGCACTCGTACACGGTCAAGCGGCAACAGTTCCGCACCCCCGGCACCGGGAACGCCCGATGCGGCGCCGCACGATCGAGACATTCCAGCGGCACATCGGCTGAGGCCTCTGAGGCCTCCGGGCACCGCCGCCCCGGCCTCATCCCGCCCCGGCCTCATCCCTCCACGCGAATCCCCATCTCCGCCGCCAACACCGGTGCCAGATCCAGCAGTTGCCCCGTGCTGATCACCGCCCCCCTCAGCCGGTCCACTCCCCGCGCGATCTCCAGCGCAGCGGCCCCGCGCAGGTCCACGTCCGTCAGGGTCGCCGCGCCGAAGTCCACGCCCTTCAACGCGCAGTCCACGAACTCCACCCGCTCCAGCCGGGCGCCCCCGAAGTCCGGCTCGACGAGGACGCACCCCTCGAAGACGACGTCCTTCAGGCGGGCCTTGCGCAGGTTGAGATAGTCGATCTTCCCGCCGCGGATCACCACCCGCTCCAACACGGCACCGTGCAACTGCACCCCGCCCAGCCGCGCGTCGACCAGCTCCACATCACGCAACGTCGACTCGGCGAGGTCGGTACCGACACCTCGTATACCGGTGAGGACCGAGTCCAGGATCCGGGCGTGGTGCAGTCGGGTCTCGTCCAGCGCGCAGCCCTTCAGCGCACAGTCCATGAAGCGCGCGCCCCCGCCGTCCTGCCCGACGAAGTCCTCCTCCCGGAACTCCAGCCCGTCGTAGTCCCCGTCGGGCTCCAGCCCGCCCCCGCCGTACGGCTCCAGCGGCGGCAGCCGCACCTCCGGCCGCCGCGCACCCTTACGACCAGCCCCACCGGTCCCACCGGTCCTACCGGCCCCACCGGACCTACCGGTTCCCCCAGCACCTGTCCTCACCATGCCCCCATCCTGCACCCGACCACTGACAGTCGCCCTGACCTGCGCGAACACAGTCGATGTCACAATCCGGCCCCTCAATCAGTCCTAACTCACAGACAGGCACCCCCGACCAGGCCCAGCAGAGCCCAGCAAGCCCAGCAGAGGAGACCCCAGCCATGCAGCGCATCACCGTCGTCGGCGGCGGCTTCGCCGGCCTCACCGCCGCCATCACCGCCGCCGAAGCGGGCCTCGAGGTCACCGTGCACGAGGCCCACCACTCCCTCGGCGGCCGGGCCCGCACCGCCGAGGGCCCGTACCGGACCAACGAGGGCCCGCACGCCCTCTACAACGGCGGCCCGCACTGGACCTGGCTCAAGCAGCGCGACCTCATCGGCCCGCTCGCCCCGCTCCCGCCCCTGGAGGCGGCCCGGCTCAGGCTCCGCCACCACGGCACCCTGCGCCGCACCCCGCCCTTCCCGATGCTCAAGCTGCTGCGCCGTACCGCACAACAGGCCCCCGTCGACGTCGACTTCCTCACCTGGGCCACGGAACAGGCCGGCGAGGAAGCCGCGCGCGCCGCCGCCAACTACTCCGCCGTCGCCCTCTTCCACCACGACCCCGGCGCCCTGTCCGCCGCCTTCGTGCAGGAACGCCTGCGCCGTGCCACCAAGCTCCCGCCGGAGGCCCATTACCCGCGCGGCGGCTGGGGCAGTGTCATCGACCGCATGGCCGGGCGCGCCTGGAAGCTGGGCGTCCGCGTGGAGACCCTCTCCCGCGTCGACACGCTCCCCACCGACACCCCGGTGATCGTCGCCACGTCCCTCGACGCCGCCCGTCGCCTCCTCAGGGACGACTCGCTGACCTGGCCGAGCGGCCGTACCGCCCTGATCGACCTGGCCCTGCGCACCCGCCGCGGCGACGCCTTCGCCGTCTCCGACCTGGACGCGCCCGGCTGGATCGAACGGTTCACGGCCCAGGACCGCAGCCTCGCGCCCACCGGCGAGCAGCTCCTCCAGGGGCAGATCCCCCTCGCCCCGCGCGAGTCCCGGGCCGACGGCATCACGCGCGCCGAGCACCTCCTCGACCTCGCCTTCACCGGCTGGCGCGAGCGCGTCACCTGGCGGCGCGAGGCCGTCGCAGGCGGCCGTACCGGCGCCGTGGACCTGCCGGGCACCAGCTGGCGCGACCGCCCGGCCGTGGACCGCGGCGACGGCGTCTACCTGGCCGGCGACCAGGTCGCGGCCCCCGGCGTCCTGTCCGAGGTCTCCTTCAACAGCGCCGTCACCGCCGTGTCGCTCGCGCTGGGCCGCCACCGCCTTGACCTCAAGCACGCTTGAGGTCGAAGAGTGGGCCCACGGCACCGGACAAGGCACACCGCACCGGACACCGCACACCGCGCACCGCACCGGACAACGCACATCGGGGGGACCCCATGCACGCCATCCGCCTCCACGCCTTCGGCCCCGCGGAAAACCTCACCCACGAACAGGTCGAGGACCCCCTCCCCGGCCCCGGCCAACTCCGCATCGCCGTCGCCGCGGCCGGAGTCCACCTCCTCGACACCGCCCTGCGCGAAGGCCTCCGGGGCCCGCTGCCCGAGCCGCCCGCCCTGCCCACCATCCCCGGCCGCGAGGTCGCCGGCACGGTCGAGTCCCTCGGCGAGGGCGTCGCCGGACTCTGGCTCGGCAAGCGCGTGGTCGCGCACCTCGGCCTCGCCCCCGGTGGCTACGCCGAAGCGGCCGTCACCGACGTCGACCGCGTCCACGAGATCCCCGAGAACCTCGACTTCGCACAGGCCGTCGCCATGATCGGCACGGGTCGTACGGCGATGGGGATCCTGCAGTTCACCGAGCTCGGCCCCGACTCGGTCGCCGTGATCCCGGCGGCCGCGGGCGGCATCGGCACCCTCCTCGTGCAGTACGCCAGGAACGCCGGCGCCACCGTCATCGGCCTCGCGGGCGGCGCGCACAAGACCGCGCAGGTCCGTGCCAACGGCGCCGACCTTTCCGTCGACTACACCGACCCCGCGTGGCCCGACAAGGTCCGCGCGTACCTCGGCGGACGGCCCGCCACCGTCGTCTTCGACGGCGTCGGCGGCGACGTCGCACGCGAGGCCGTCGCCCTCCTCGGCCCCGGCGGGCGGCACCTCGTCTTCGGCTGGTCGGCGGAAGGCATCCGCGACGGCAGCGCGTACCTCGTCGACGGCGTCTCCGAACAGGTCCTCGGCCCCGCCATGATGCGGAAGACCGGCGGCCCCAACCCCATACGCACCCTGGAACTACGCGCCCTCACCGAGGCCGCCGCAGGCCGCCTCGCCCCCGCCGTGCAGCGCTTCCCGCTGGCCGAAGCAGCCGCCGCCCACCACGCCCTGGAAACCCGCGCAACGACCGGAAAGGTGGTCCTGGAGCCATGACCAGGGACATAACCAGGAACAAGACCAGGAACAGCGCACGCCAGGATGCGGCCCCTGCCGATGCATGGTCTTCTGGCCGAATGAGTGTCCCCCGGATGGGTGAACGCACCGCCTCCGTGGACGCCGACCCGCGCCGCTGGTGGGGCCTGGTGGTGATCGCCCTCGCACAGCTCATGGTCGTTCTCGACGCGACCATCGTGAACATCGCGCTTCCCTCCGCACAGCGCGACCTGCACATGTCCGACGGCAACCGCCAGTGGGTCATCACCGCCTACACCCTCGCCTTCGGCGGCCTGCTCCTGCTCGGCGGCCGCATCGCCGACCTCGTCGGCCGCAAACGCACCTTCGTCATCGGCCTCATCGGCTTCGCCGCCGCCTCCGCACTCGGCGGCGCCGCCACCACCTCCGGCACGCTCTTCGGCGCCCGCGCCCTCCAGGGCGTCTTCGCCGCCGTCCTGGCCCCCTCCGCGCTCAGCCTCCTCACCACGACCTTCACCGACCCCAGGGAACGCGGAAAGGCCTTCGGCATCTACAGCGCCCTCGCCGGCAGCGGCTCCGCGATCGGCTTCATCGTCGGCGGCCTGCTCACCGAGTACCTGAACTGGCGCTGGTGCCTCTACGTCAACGTGCCCATCGCGGTCATCGCCGTCGTCGGCGCCTTCGCCCTCCTCCACGACACCCCCCGCCACGCCGGCGCCCGCCTCGACGTCCCCGGCGTCCTCCTCGGCTGCGGCGGCCTCGTCGCGATCGTGTACGGCTTCAGCGAGGCGGAGCCACGCGGCTGGGCCGACCCCGTGGTCCTGGGTCTCCTCGCGGCGGGCGTCGTCCTCATCGCGACGTTCGTGTGGTGGCAGAACCGGGCCCCCGTGCCCCTGCTCCCCCTGCACATCGTCAAGGACCGCAACCGCGCCGGCTGCTTCCTGACCATGGCGCTCGCCACCATCGGCATGTTCGGCCTGTTCCTGTTCATGACCTACTACCTCCAGGTCATCCTCGGCTACTCCCCCGTGCGGACAGGCCTCGCCTTCCTCCCCCTCACCGCCGCGATCGTCGTCGGCGCCACCCAGATCTCCGCCCGTCTGCTCACGCACGTGGCCCCCCGCACGCTGATGGTCCCCGGCATGATCCTGGCCGCGGGCGGCATGCTCGTCCTCACCCGGATGACGGTGGGCTCCTCCTACGCCACGGAGATCCTCCCCGCCCTGATCCTGATGGGCCTCGGCATGGGACTGACCTTCATGCCGGTCTTCTCCACCGCCACCGCGGGCGTCGCCCCCCAGGACTCCGGCGTCACCTCCGCCACCGTCAACACCTCACAGCAGGTCGGCGGCTCCATCGGCACGGCCCTGCTGAACACCGTCGCCACCACCAGCAGCGCCGCCTACATCACCGCCCACCTCCACAACCCGGCCCAGAAGAACCTGGTCATCCGCGAAGGCATCGTCCACGGCTACACCGTCGCCATCTGGTGTGCCGTCGGCGTGATGCTCCTGGCCGGCCTGATCGCGGGCCTGATGGTGACGACGAAGCCCCCCAAGTACGGGGTCCCGGCACAGGAACCGGTGCCGGAGTCAGCCGCCTGACCAGCACGAGCACCGGGACCGACACCAGCACCCGGCACTGAGCACCAGGACCGACACCAGCACCCCGGCGCCGTACAGGACCGGCACCGGCTACCAGCACCCGGCGTCAAGTACTCAGTGCCGCCCCGCCACCCAGTCCGCCACCCGCGCCAGCCGCGACGACTGCCCACCGTGCGTCACCCGCTCCCGCCGGTCCGCCGCCCGGTAGGTGGCGTACATCCCCTGCACGCCCAGCCACCGCAACGGCTCCGGCTCCCACTTGCGGACCTTGTGCCCCACCCACGGCAGATCCGTCAGCTCCGTCCGCCCGCCCTGGCCGGAGTCCAGCTGCACAAGGTCCCGCAGCGTACGGGCGGCGAGGTTGGCGGTGGCGACGCCCGAACCGACGTAACCGCCCGCCCAGCCGAGCCCCGACGACCGGTCCAGGGTGACCGTCGCGCACCAGTCCCGCGGCACACCCAGCACCCCCGACCAGGCATGCTCGACCCGCACCCCGGCCAGTGCCGGGAAGAAGTCCACCAGGATCTCCCGCAGCGCCTCGACGGTCGCCTCCTGGGTCCGCCCGTCGTTGTCGGTCCTCGACCCGAAGCGGTACGGGACACCCCGCCCGCCCAGCGCGATCCGGCCGTCGGCCGTGCGCTGCGCGTACATGTACGCGTGCGCCATGTCGCCCAGCGTCTCCCGCCCGTCCCAGCCGACCGACTCCCACTGCTCCGCCGTCAACGGCTCGGTCGCGATCATCGACGAGTTCATCGGCAGCCACGTCCGCCGCTGTCCCTTGAGCGAAGCCGTGAACCCCTCCGTGCAGCGCAGGACGTAGGGCGCGCGGACGGTCCCGTACGGCGTGACCGCGTGCTTCGGCCGGATCTCCGTCACCGGCGTCGACTCGTGCAGGGTCACCCCCAGCGCCTCCACGGCCGCCGCCAGCCCCTTCACCAGCTTCACCGGGTGCACCCGCGCCCCGTGCGGCGTCCACGTCGAACCGACCGCGTCCGCGACCCGGATCCGCTCGGCCGTCTCCCGGGCGCCGTACAGCTCCCGGCCCTTCTCCCCGAACGCCAGTTCCCCCTCGTGGAACGCCTTCAGCCGCGCCAACTGCGCGGGCGTACGCGCGACTTCCAGCACCCCGCCCTTGTGGACGTCCGCCTCGATGCCCTCGTCCCCGACGACCCGGACGACCTCGTCCACGGTGTCGTTCATGGCCCACTGCAACCGCACGGCCGCCTCACGGCCGTGCAGCTTCGCGTACCGGTCCCGCCCCGCGATGCCGTTGTACAGCCAGCCCCCGTTACGACCCGAGGCGCCGTAACCACAGAACTTCTGCTCAAGCACGGTGATACGCAGGAAGGGAGCCGCCTTCTTCAGGTAGTACGCGGTCCACAGCCCCGTATACCCACCCCCGACGATCACGACGTCCGCGGACGCGTCACCGGCCAGCGGCTCCCGCCGCGCCGGAAGACCGTCGTCCGCGTACCAGAAGGAGATGCCGCCGTTCACGACACTGCCACCCGAGTTGCTCATGGCCGGGACGTTAACCCCTCAGCGCGGCCACTGTCTCCTTCGGATTCCATGCTTTTCCACGCCCCCTGACCAGCGGATAACACGCCAGCCCGATCAACACCGAGACGAAATGCCCGAAGTCGGTGAAGGTGCGCCCGATCGCGAGCGGAACCGCGTACACGACGAGCACGACAGCCAGATACGGATACCGCCAGGGCACCACGATCCGATACGCGAGCACCGCGACCACTCCCGCCAGCGCATAACTCACACCCACATCAAGCGTGTTGACCGCCGACGCCGGCGCCATCCCGTCCCGGATCGCCTTCAGCAGCGCACCCTCACTGATCAGCGTCGCCAGCACATGCGCGGCCACACACACCACCAGCCACCGCACCGTGCCCAGCCAGCGCTCGGCCTGCGCGTGGAAAACGGAGTACAGCACGACATACGGCCACCAGAACCCGCCGTCGATCCACATCGCACTGGCGATCAGCACCCGCACCGGATTGCTCGACAGCTCATGGATGTTCGTCGACCGCTGCCGCAGGAAGTCCTCCTCGAAATCCGGCGACATGTGATGCAGGGCGACCGTGGTGAGGAACAGGATCCCCAGCCACACATACGTACCGGGCGCGCTGCGGACATACGCCCACACGCGGCGCCGGACGCCCCCGTCAATTCGCATGAGCCGATTCACGCACGCCAGTATCGTCCCGAACATGATCGACGTCCCGAGCGAGCTGGCGGCAGCACAGGAGAAGTTCAACGGAGAGGCCGGACGCGCCTTCATCGCAGGGCTGCCCCGACTGGCCGCCACCTTCCTGGACCGCTGGGACCTCCGCCCCGACGGCCCCTCCATGCACGGCGTCGCCGCCCTCGTCCTACCGGTCCGCCACCGCCCCGACGACACCCCCGCCGTACTGAAGATGCAGCTCCCGGACGAGGAGACCGCCGGCGAGCCGGTCGCCCTGCGGGTGTGGAACGGCGACGGAGCCGTACGACTCCTCGACCACGACGAGGCGACCGGCACCCTGCTCCTCGAACGCCTCGACCCGACCCGCACGCTCTCCCACGTCCCCGACCCGCACGAGGCCGTCCTCGTCATCGCCCGCCTGCTCGCCCACCTGACGACCTTCCCCGCCCCCGCGCACCTGCGACGCCTCGCCGACATCGCCCGGGCCATGCTCGAACAGACCCCGTGGGCCCTGAACCGCATCCCCGACCCCGAGGCCCGCCGCCTCGTCGCCGACTGCGCCGCCGCCGTACGCGAAGTGCTGGCCGAACCCGGCGACCGGCTCCTCCACTGGGACCTGCACTACGACAACGTCCTCGCCGCCGACCGCGCCCCCTGGCTCGCCATCGACCCCAAGCCCCTCATCGGCGACCCCGGCTTCGACCTCCTCCCCGCCCTCCACAACCGCTACGACCCCGACGACCTCCCCTGGCGCTTCGACGCCATGACCGACGTACTCGGACTCGACCGCGCCCGGGCAAGGGCCTGGACCCTCGGCCGGGTCCTCCAGAACTGCCTGTGGGAGATCGAGGACGGACGCCCGCTGGAGGACAAGCAGCTGGAGATCGCCCGCAGCCTGCGAAGCTAGGCTCCTGGCGTGATCCGCACCGCTACCCCCGCCGACATCCCCGCCCTCCACACCCTGATCCGCGACCTCGCCGAATACGAGAAGGCACCGCAGGAGGCGAAGGCCACGCCGGAACAGCTCCACCAGGCCCTCTTCGGCGAGCACCCCGCCGCCTTCGCCCACATCGCCGAGGACGACCACACCGGCGAAGCGGTCGGCTTCGCCCTGTGGTTCCTCAACTTCTCCACCTGGCGCGGCGTCCACGGCATCTACCTGGAGGACCTCTACATCCGCCCGACCGCCCGCGGCACCGGCCACGGCAAGGCCCTGCTGACGGAACTCGCCCGTATCTGCGTGGAGCGCGGCTACCAACGCCTGGAGTGGTCGGTCCTGAACTGGAACCGCCCCGCGATCAACTTCTACGAGTCCCTCGGCGCCCGCCCCCAGGACGAGTGGACGGTGTACCGGCTGACGGACGAGGCGCTGGCCGAGCTGGGCGTGGCGGAATGCGAGAAGCCCAGGCCAGAACGACTCTGACCTGGGCTTTTCGGAGCCCCCTGTCGGATTCGAACCGACGACCTTCGCTTTACAAGAGCGGTGCTCTGGCCAGCTGAGCTAAGGAGGCGTGCGCGCGTCCGAGACGCACGTGCTCGTGCAGTGTACCCAGGTCGCGGGGGCACCCTGTCGAAAATTTCCGCGAAGTTCACAGACCCCCAGGTACTGACAGATCGGCCGATCGCCAGGTACCGTCCTGACCCAGTTCACTCGTGTGGACTACACCAACCACCTTCCTACAACGGATCGTCCGGCACGTTCCTGCCGGTAGAAGGGGGCCCATTCACCATGGCCACTGTCTCGTTCGACAAGGCGACCCGGATCTACCCGGGTTCCGACAAGCCCGCCGTTGACGCACTCGAGATCGAGATCGAGGACGGAGAGTTCCTCGTTCTGGTCGGTCCGTCCGGTTGCGGCAAGTCCACCTCGCTCCGGATGCTCGCGGGGCTCGAGGACGTGAACGCCGGCGCCATCCGTATCGGTGACCGTGACGTCACCCACCTGCCGCCGAAGGACCGGGACATCGCGATGGTGTTCCAGAACTACGCGCTGTACCCGCACATGTCGGTCGCCGACAACATGGGCTTCGCGCTCAAGATCGCCGGCGTCAACAAGGCGGAGATCCGGCAGAAGGTCGAGGAGGCCGCGAAGATCCTCGACCTGACCGATTACCTGGACCGCAAGCCGAAGGCGCTGTCCGGTGGTCAGCGCCAGCGTGTGGCGATGGGTCGCGCGATCGTGCGTGAGCCGCAGGTGTTCCTCATGGACGAGCCGCTGTCCAACCTGGACGCCAAGCTCCGTGTGTCGACCCGTACGCAGATCGCGTCGCTCCAGCGCCGTCTGGGCATCACGACCGTGTACGTCACCCACGACCAGGTCGAGGCCATGACGATGGGCGACCGCGTGGCGGTCCTCAAGGACGGTCTGCTCCAGCAGGTCGACTCCCCGCGCAACATGTACGACAAGCCCGCCAACCTCTTCGTGGCCGGCTTCATCGGCTCCCCGGCGATGAACCTGGTCGAGGTACCGATCACCGACGGCGGCGTGAAGTTCGGCAACAGCGTGGTGCCGGTCAACCGTGACGCGCTCAAGGCCGCCTCCGACCGCGGCGACCGCACGGTCACCGTCGGCGTCCGCCCCGAGCACTTCGACGTGGTCGAGCACAACGGTGCCGCCGCCTCCTCACTGTCGAAGGACGCCGAGGACGCCCCGGCCGGTCTCGCGGTCTCCGTGAACGTCGTCGAGGAGCTCGGCGCCGACGGCTACGTCTACGGCCACTCCGAGGTCGGCGGGGAGGTCAAGGACCTGGTGGTCCGCGTCGGCGGCCGTCAGGTGCCGGAGAAGGGCGCGCAGCTGCACGTCGTGCCGCGGCCGGGCGAGATCCACGTGTTCTCGACGTCCACGGGCGAGCGCCTCACCGACTGATCCGGGACTGACCTACCCCCGGGACTGACTGATCCCGGGCCGGAGAGTCCCGGGTAATTCACCCAGGTTGACGAATCGGGCCCCGCAGACCGCTGCGGGGCCCTTTTCGTTGTCGACAAATACCCCGGCAAATCGCCCTTTTCGAGCGCTGTGCGTCAACGCCTTACCCAAAAAAAGGCACTCCTTCATCCCCCGAACCGGTGACTAAATGTCGCCAAATCATCACCGGGCGCTACCCTCACACGCGTGAAGCACTCCATCTCCCAACAGACGCGACGCGGCCATCGGGGCCCCGCCCGCCGGATCGGCCGCACCCTCGCCCTCGTCCTGCCCGTCGTCCTGGTGCTGTCCGGGACCCTCGCGGTCACCCGAGTCAACTGGTCGGGGAATCCCTCGAACTCGGTGCTCGCCGCGTCCGACGTCTCCACCGCGGGCGGCACCTCGCGTTCCGTGGCCCGCGCACCGCAGGACGTGCTGCGCGACCAGCTGCTGACCGAGCTGCAGGACAAGAGCCCGGGCGTCGCCCTCACGCACCTCCAGCAGGCCGTCAACGGCCGTCCGGCGCTGGCCAGGCACTGCGCCTCCATCGCCCGTGCCCTCGGCCGTGCCGCGGTCCGCATCTACGGTCCCTCACGCGCCCAGTCGTACGCGCGCCCCGTCTGCGACACCTCGTTCGCGTCGGGGGTGGGGGTGGCTGCCGCCCACAGCTGAGCTCTGACGCCCCCGGCCCCCACCACCGAAGGTGGGAGGTCGGTAACGGCTGATTAAGGATCGATTTGCCGGTCCAGGCCCCGAGCGGGGCGCCGCGTACAGTTCGGGCATGACCGATCCGCGCGCCGCGTCCCGCCCCACGCAAGCCGTCGTCCTGGCCGGTGGCCAGGGCTCCCGGCTGCGTCCGTACACCGACGACCGGCCCAAGCCGATGGTCGAGATCCCCGGCACGGGGACGCCGATCATCGGCCATCAGCTCGTCTGGCTCGCCGAGGAAGGCGTGACGGACGTGGTGATCAGCTGCGGCCACCTCGCCGAGGTGCTCCAGAAGTGGCTGGACTCGGCCGACCTGCCGGTGAACGTCACGACGGTCGTCGAGACGGAGCCGCTGGGCCGCGGCGGCGGTCTGAAGTACGCGGCCGCCCACCTCCCCCACCCCGACCGGGCCTGGTACGCGACGAACGGCGACATCTGGACCCGTTTCTCGCTGCGCGACATGGCGGACTTCCACACCGAGCGTGACGCCGTCGCGACCCTCGCCCTGGCCCGTCCGCGCATCCCGTGGGGTGCGGTGCAGACGGACGGCTTCGGCCACATCACGGACTTCATCGAGGCCCCGCCGACGACGTACGAGATCAACGCGGGTGTCTACGTCTTCTCCCCGGAGTTCGCCGGCCTGCTCCCCGAGCGGGGCGACCACGAGCGCACCACGTTCCCGCATCTGGCCCGTGAGCGCCGCCTCGCGGGCTTCCCGATCCCGCAGGGTGCCTACTGGCGGGCGATCGACACGGCGAAGGACCTGACGGAGGCGGCGAGGGAACTGGCGGCCCTGGGCCGCTGAGAGACCGATCAGGACGCCTCTCAGGAGTTGTTTCCGGTACGACGACGGGGTCCCGCACATCAAGCGTGCGGGACCCCGTCGTCGTACGGGCAGGCCGGGGCTAGCCGAGCAGGCCGCCCACCAGGCCGGGCTGGCCGGAGGAGGAGCCGCCCGAACTGTCGGAGCCGCCCGAACCGCCGGGCGAGCCGCTGCCACCGGAGGACGGCCCGGAGCTGGTGCTCGGGGCGCCGCCGGACGGCGAGGACTGCTGGGGCGGCGCCTGGCCGGCGGTGCTCTGGCTCTGGCTGGGCACGCCGCTGGTGGCGCTGCCGGTGGCGCCGGGGGTGGTGGCGGCGTCGCTGGAGGGGCTGGCCGCGCCGGACGTGGCGCCCTGGGTGGGCGAGGTGGAGGCGGACGGCTTCTGCTGGTGCTTGCGCTTGGCGGGGTCCTGCGGGAGCGGGGAGCCGGGCAGTTCGTTGCGCGGGGCCTCGCCGGGGCCGGGGACGACCACGCGGTCGGCGTCGCGGACGGCGCCGCCGAGCAGGGAGCCGATGAGCAGGGTGAGACCGGTGGCGACGGCCGTGATGAGGGCGCCGCGGCGCAGGACGTAACTGCGCAGTTCCCAGATGTCGGAGCGGGGGCCGAGCCGGCGCCAGGCACCGGCGGCGAGGCGTCCGTCGATGGAGTAGACGGGGGCGCCGGCGATGATCAGCGGGGACCAGGCGGCGAGGCAGATGATGTCGGGGGCGTCGTAGACGGGGGCCGTCTTCCAGCTGACGGTGACGATGAGCGCGGCGGACAGCGTCGCGCCGACGACGGCGGTGACCCGCTGCCAGCAGCCCAGGACCGTGAGGACGCCCACGATGACCTGGAGGAAGGCGATGACGAGGCCGGAGCCGACGGGGTGCTGGAGCGCGAACTGGCGCAGGGGCTCGGCGACTTCCCAAGGGTGCAGGGTATTGAGCCACTTGACCATGGAGCCGCGCTTGCCGCCGTCGAAGTAGACGGGGTCGCAGAGCTTGCCCATGCCGGCGTAGATGGAGATGAAGCCGAGGAAGATGCGCAGCGGGAGCAGGACGACGCCGAGGTTCATCCGGCGGCCGGGGTAGTAGCCGTGCCGCGCGGGGTCGTCGCCGTGCCGCCTGTACCGCGCCCCGCTCGTCGCCCCGTCCCGCTCGTCGACGTCCTCGTCTTCGTCTTCGCCCTCGAACCGCCCGTTGTCGTAGGCGGGTTCGTCGTAGGCGGCTTCGTCGTAGGCGCTGCCGACGGTGCGCATGTGGGGCAGGAGCCGGGTCCCGGCGGGGGCGCCGTCACCGGAGGTGCGCTGGGCGCCGACGACGGGGGTCTCGACGGTCTGGTCCAGCTCGTCGTAGGTGTCGCCGTAGGCGCGGTCGTATCCGCCGCCGTAGGCACTGCCGTGTCCGTCGTAACCGTCGTAGCCGTCATAGCCCGCGTAACCGGCGCCGGGGTAGCCGGGGGCGGCGTCGACGCGGGGGATGACCTGAGTGGCGCCGACGTCGGCGGAGGGCTGTTCGCCGTGACGGACGCTGCCGGCCCGCACGGCCTGGAGCAGGCGGTGGGCGCCGGTGTCGTCGGGGGCGGACTTGCCGCTCCAGACGACGGCGCGGCGGCGGGCTCCGGTGGCGCCCACGCCGGGCATGCGAGCGCCCTCGGCGGAGCTCAAGTGCTGTGCGATCCGCGGGGATTGGGAGCGTCTCGTCGACGTGCCCAGCTCGACGCGGAAGCTCGCGTGATTGACGATGACCTGCGCCGGATCGCTCGGCACCTTCACCATGCTCAGCGCGGGAGCGTCGTCGTATCCCGACGAGCGGTCCCCCGTGGGTGTGCGGGGTGTTCTGGTGTCCACACTCATCTAACCGAGTGACGTGGAGATAGGACACTGCTTTGACCGGGCGGAACTGTCCGGACTCCGTCAAGGCTGTCCTTGCCGCCCAGATTGACCCAAGTGGGTGACGGGACGGACGCCCGTTCGGGCGCCGTCCCCGCTCAATCCTCAGGCGCGCCGGCGAGCCGCCTCGTACAACACCACACCCGCCGCGACACCCGCGTTCAGCGACTCCGCACCACCAGGCATCGGAATCCGCACCCGATAGTCACAGGTCTCCCCGACCAGCCGGGACAGCCCCTTGCCCTCGCTGCCGACGACGATGACGACCGGGCCGCTCAGGGCCTCCAGGTCGCCCACCTCGGCCTCTCCGTCGGCGGCGAGGCCGACGACGACGATCCCGGCCTTCTTGTAGGCCTCCAGGGCACGCGTCAGGTTGGTGGCGCGGGCGACGGGCGTACGGGCGGCGGTGCCGGCGGACGTCTTCCAGGCGCCGGCGGTCATGCCGGCGGCGCGCCGCTCGGGCACGACGACGCCGTGGCCGCCGAAGGCGGAGACGGACCGTACGACGGCGCCGAGGTTGCGCGGGTCGGTGACGCCGTCGAGGGCGACGATGAGCGGGTCGGCGCCCTCGTCGTAGGCGGCGTTGACGAGGTCCTCGGGGTGGGCGTACTCGTACGGCGGGACCTGGAGGACCAGGCCCTGGTGGTTGAGCCCGTTGGTCATCCGGTCGAGCTCGGGGCGGGGGGCCTCCATGAGGTTGATGCCGCCGCGCTCGGCCGCGAGCTGGAGCGCCTCACGCACCCGCTCGTCGTTGTCGATGAACTGCTGGACGTACAGCGTGGAAGCGGGCACGCCACCGCGCAGCGCCTCGACGACGGGGTTGCGCCCGACGACCATCTCGGACGTGCCCTTGCCGCCGCGGCCCCGCGGAACGGGCCGGCGGACGATCTGCTTCGCCTTCGCGTTGGCGATGCGGTTCTTCTTGTGTCCCTTGCGCATCTCGGCGGGCGGGGTCGGCCCCTTGCCCTCCAGGCCCCGGCGCCGCTGGCCGCCACTGCCGACCTGCGCGCCCTTCTTGCCGGACATGCGGCGGTTGTTAGCGGCCATGACCTACCTGTCTGTGTGCAGCGATGTGAAGCGCTGAAGTGTGTGCGTCTATGAAGTGTGCCGCCCGGAGGCCCGGACGGCACAATCGATCACGTAAGCGATCTGGCGATTCCGGCGGGGCTCAGCGCGGGCCGAGGCTCCAGCGCGGGCCCTGCGGGCTGTCCTCGATGACGAGTCCGGACTGGTTGAGCTGGTCGCGGATGGCGTCCGCGGTGGCCCAGTCCTTGCGGGAACGGGCGGCCTCGCGCTGGTCGAGGACGAGTCGTACGAGGCTGTCGACGACGCCGTGCAGATCGTCACCGCGGTCGGCCTCACCGGCCCAGTGCGGGTCGAGCGGGTCGAGCCCGAGGACGCCGAGCATGGCGCGCACCTCGGCGAGGCGGGCGACAGCCGCTTCCTTGTCGTCGGCGGCGAGGGCGGAGTTGCCCTGCCGGACGGTCGTGTGCACGATGGCGAGCGCCTGCGGCACGCCCAGGTCGTCGTCCATGGCGTCGGCGAAGGCGGGCGGAACTTCGGCGGCGGGTTCGACGACCCCGCCGGCCTTCTCCACGACCCGCTGCACGAAGCCCTCGATCCGCGCGAACGCCGACTCGGCCTCGCGCAGGGACTCCTCGCTGTACTCGATCATGGAGCGGTAGTGCGGGGTGCCGAGGTAGTAGCGCAGCACGATCGGGCGCCACTGCTTGACCATCTCGGAGACGAGGACCGAATTGCCCAGCGACTTGGACATCTTCTCGCCGCTCATGGTGACCCAGGCGTTGTGCACCCAGTACTGGGCGAAGTCGTCGCCGAACGCCTTGGCCTGGGCGATCTCGTTCTCGTGGTGCGGGAAGATGAGGTCGAGCCCGCCACCGTGAATGTCGAACGAGGTCCCCAGATACTTGTGCGCCATGGCGGAGCACTCCAGGTGCCACCCGGGGCGCCCCCGCCCCCACGGCGTCTCCCAGCTCGGCTCACCCGGCTTCGCCGCCTTCCACATGGCGAAGTCACGCGCGTCACGCTTGCCGGTCTCGCCGGACCCGGAGGGCTGTTGGAGGTTGTCCAACTCCTGGTTGGACAGCCGCAGGTACTCCGGGAAGGAGCGCACGTCGAAGTAGACGTTGCCGTCGGCCTCGTAGGCGTAACCGCGCTCGATGAGCCCGCGCATCATCTCGATCATCTCGGGGACGTGCCCGGTGGCACGCGGTTCGTACGTCGGCGGCAGGCAGCCGAGGGCCTGGTAGCCGTCGTTGAACGCCCGCTCGTTCTCGTACCCGATGGCCCACCAGGGACGGCCCTGGTCGGCCGACTTGGTGATGATCTTGTCGTCGATGTCCGTGACGTTCCTGATGAAGGTCACGTCGTAGCCGCGGTAGGCGAACCACCGGCGCAGGATGTCGAAGTTGAGCCCGGACCGGATGTGCCCGATGTGCGGTGCCGCCTGCACGGTGGCGCCACAGAGGTAGATCGAGACACAACCCGGCTTGAGCGGGGCGAAGTCACGAATCTGCCGGGCGCTGGTGTCGTACAGGCGAATAGTCACCACTCCAGGGTAGTGGGCGCGGGGCAGTGCCCTGCGACCCTTCCGGCGTATTCCTCCGGCGGTGGAGCCGATTACACGCGAGCGGGTGAGACGACCGCTGCCGAGCTCTGCCTCCCGGGCCCCGGCTCCGGCTTGAACGGCCAGGTGGGTGGGCGGGGTCAGCCCGCCCGAACCACCAGCGCCGTCGCCACCGCCATCAGCCCTTCCCCCCGCCCCGGAAACCCGAGCCCGTCCGTCGTGGCGCCGGACACGGAGACCGGCGCGCCCACCGCCTCCGACAGAACCTTCTGCGCCTCGTCCCGCCGCTTGCCGATCTTCGGTCGTGGCCCGACGACCTGCACGGCGACGTTGCCGATGACGAATCCGGCCTCGCGCACGAGACGCGCGGCCTCCGTCAGCAGCGTCGCCCCGGACGCCCCGGCCCACTCGGGCCGCCCGGTGCCGAAGTGCTGCCCCAGATCCCCCAGTCCGGCCGCGGAGAACAGTGCGTTGCACGCGGCATGGGCGACGACGTCCGCGTCGGAGTGACCGGCGAGGCCCGTCCCCTCCCCCTCCCACTTCAGACCGGCGCACCACAGCTCACGCCCCTCCTCGAAGGCGTGGATGTCCGTGCCGATGCCCACCTGCGGCAGCAGAGGCGCATGAGCCCCGGAAGTGCCAGAAGTCTCAGAAGCCATCGTTCAGCCTCCTGCGCGCCAGAACCGCCTCCGCCAGCACCAGGTCCAGGGGCCGCGTGACCTTGAAGGCCTCCTCATGGCCGGGAACGACCACGACCCGCAGCCCCAGCTGCTCCACCATGCTCGCGTCGTCGGTGACGTCGTCGGTCACCGTTTCGTGCGCACGGATCAGCGTGGCCCGCTCGAAGCCCTGCGGGGTCTGGACGGCCCGCAGCCGCCCCCGCTCGGGCGTGGCGACCACCGGCTCCGGCTCCCCCACCGCAGCCGCCGGCTCGACCTCCTTGACCGTGTCCGCGAGCGGCAGCGCCGGCACCACGGCCGGTGCCCCCGCCCGCACCGCCTCGATCACGGCGTCCACCGTGTCGACCGGCACCAGCGGCCGCGCGGCGTCGTGCACGAGCACGATGCCGTAGTCGGGCGGCAGCGCGTCCAGACCGAGCTTCACCGACTCCTGGCGGGACTCGCCACCGGGTACGACGAGGAAATCGGTGCGCTCCGGCAGTGCGTGCGCGTCGAGCAGCGACTTGACTTCACCGGCGCCGTCGGGCGGGGCCACGACGACGACCAGGGAGACGGCGCGGGAGGCGGCCATGGCGCGTACCGCGTGGATGAGCATGGGGGTGCCGTTCAGCGCGCGGAGCGCCTTGGGGGCCCCCGGACCGAGGCGCACACCCCGGCCGGCGGCCGGGATCACGACGGCGGTACGGGGGGTCATGGCCGGGGCCTCCGGAACGGCATCCGCGGTCGAAGGGCGCGAAACGTCAGACATCGGTTCCTGTCAGGTTTGTGTGCTCGGCCTACGTGGGTATGGCCACAGCGTGCCGGGCGCGACGCCTTGACCGGAACCCTTCCGTGACACTGGTCGAGCCAGCTGCCCGGGCCCGGCACACCAAGTATCGGGGGGTTTCTTCCCTCGTGAAGTATCGGGGGGTTTCCCTCGTGGCGTACGGCATCCGAGTACGAACATGCCGCAGCGCCCGGCGACAGAAGATACGTCATCTACGTCATCGGGCACCGCGGCATTTACTGTGCTGAGCGTGCTGAAGTGGGGCGGACCGTGCCGCCACGCGTCAGGACGCGAGGACCTCGTCGAGCAGGGCCTCGGCCTTGTCCTCGTTGGTGTTCTCCGCGAGAGCGAGCTCGCTCACCAGGATCTGGCGGGCCTTGGCAAGCATGCGCTTCTCACCGGCGGAGAGTCCGCGCTCGCGCTCACGACGCCACAGGTCACGCACGACTTCCGCGACCTTGATGACATCGCCGGAGGCGAGCTTCTCCAGATTTGCCTTGTAACGGCGTGACCAGTTCGTGGGCTCCTCGGCATACGGAGCGCGCAGCACCTCGAAGACCCGGTCCAGCCCGTCCTGACCGACCACATCACGTACGCCGACGAACTCCGCATTGTCCGCTGGCACACGTACCGTCAGGTCACCCTGGGCGACCTTCAGCACCAAGTAGGTCTTGTCCACGCCTTTGATCTGGCGAGTTTCGATAGCCTCGATCAGCGCGGCCCCGTGATGGGGATAGACCACGGTGTCGCCAACCTTGAACGTCATGTGACAGGTACCCCTTCCGTGGCTATCCAGGGTAACACGGAAACGGCGGGTTCTGAATGGCGTTTTCGCAGGTCAGGGCATATCTCGGGGCTTGACAACAGCAACAGGAACGTGCATCGAGGGCCGACCGGAAGCGGGTATTCGCAGGTCGGAGCGGCTGTCCGGGGGAGGTGAAACGCGTACGTTACACACATCCGGAGGCTCATCCAAGCGGCCGAACGTCCCTATATGTCTGGTTCCATACGATCGAGTTCCGCTACTCCGTTCGGTTACCCGGGACGGATACGAGACGAATCCGGAATTGATCACGGCGTGATCACAAGGGCCATCGCAAGGGTCATCCCAGGGCCGATCAGGGGAACGATCACAAGGCCGCCGGAACGGCCGACCGAGCGGCGCCTGTGATCAATTTTCAGACATAGGTCTGTCACCGCCGCGCATTCCCGCACTGAAAATCCGCAAGCCCGCTTAAGTGAATCTCGGACGAGTGCGGGACGAATGTGACTCGGGGGTCACTTCCGGAGTCACTTCCGGGGTTCACTCCCCGGTTCGGAAGCCCTCGGGTACCGCCTGCCGGGCGAAGCCGGATGCTCGGGGGAGGGTCGGGTGCGGCGCCTGAGGAACGGCTCGGTAACCTAAGGCCGCTGACAGACACTTAGGGCGGCTTTAGGTACAGCTGCCCCTGCGTTCAAGGAGAAGCCGCCGCCGTGAGCAGCAGCCTTCGACGCGGCGCCCTCGCCGCCTCCGCCATCGCGTTCTCGATCGCCTCGCTCGCCGCGTGCGGCGCGGGCAACAACTCCCAGACGTTGGAGATCAAGCCCGACAACGCGGCGACGAGCGTCGGCGACATCAAGATCCAGAACGCTCTCGTCATTACCCAGCCCAGCACGGAGTCCACGGGTCCCGCCGTGATCTCCGCGACCCTCTTCAACAGCGGCACCACCGCCCAGACGCTGGACTCGATCAGCGTCGAGGGCAACGGCAACGCCGAACTCTCCCCCGCCAAGGGCAAGGGCAAGCTGACCGTTCCGGCCGGCGGCTCCGTGGTCATCGGCGGCAAGGACAATGCCGCCGCGGTGCTCTCCAACCCCGGCGAGTCCGTCCAGGGCGGCAACGCCCAGAAGATCACCTTCACCTTCAGCAAGACCGGTGCGGTGAACCTGCGCGCCTTCGTCGTCCCCGCCGAGAGCTACTTCTCCAAGTGGGGCCCGAGCGAGATCCCGACCGCCCCGGCAGCCGCTTCCCAGCAGCCGTCGGAGACCACGTCGTCCTCGCCGAACGAGTCCGGCTCCACGTCGGCCTCCCCGAGCGACTCGGCGTCCGCGAGCGCGACGTCCTCGGAGTCGGCGTCCGGCAACTGAACGACTCGCACGACGAGGGGCGGCACCCTTTCCGGATGCCGCCCTTCGTCGTACGAGTCGTGCCTCAGTCGTACGTCAGTCGTACGTCATCTCTCTACGGCTCGAACTTGTATCCGAGGCCGCGCACCGTCACCAGGTACCTCGGCGCACCCGGGTCCGGCTCGATCTTCGCGCGCAGGCGCTTGACGTGGACGTCGAGGGTCTTGGTGTCACCGACGTAGTCGGCGCCCCAGACGCGGTCGATGAGCTGCATGCGGGTCAGTACGCGGCCCGCGTTGCGCAGCAGCATCTCCAGCAGGTCGAACTCCTTGAGCGGGAGATCCACCTTCGAGCCGGAGACGGTGACCACGTGGCGGTCGACGTCCATGCGGACCGGGCCGGCCTCCAGCGCGGCCGGGGTGACCTCTTCGGGCTCGCCGCGGCGGCGCAGGACGGCCCGGATACGGGCGACCAGCTCGCGCGAGGAGAACGGCTTGGTGACGTAGTCGTCGGCTCCTATTTCCAGGCCGACCACCTTGTCGATCTCGCTGTCCTTGGCGGTGACCATGATCACCGGGACATTGGAGCGGCCGCGCAGCTGACGGCACACCTCCGTGCCGGGCAGCCCCGGCAGCATCAGGTCGAGGAGGACGAGGTCGGCGCCGTTGCGCTCGAACTCGTCGAGTCCGTCGGGGCCCGTGGTCGCGACGGCGACCTCGAAGCCCTCCTTGCGGAGCATGTACGACAGGGCGTCGGAGAAGGACTCCTCGTCCTCGACGACGAGCACTCGGGTCACGGAAGGACCTCCGGGGCGGAAAGCGTCTGGTACGCGGTTGAGTCGGGGGATGTGGCGCGCGACGAGTGGGCGGACTGCCCGGGTCGATCATTCTCGGCGTTGTCGTCGTTGTCGTCGTCGAGATCGGGGTGCTGCTGGGCGCGGTCGCGGCCCGCGCCCGCCTCCGGCAGCCGCAGAGTGAACGTGGAGCCCTGTCCCTCGGAGCTCCACACCGTGACCTCCCCGCCGTGCGAGGCGGCCACGTGCTTGACGATCGCCAGCCCGAGGCCCGTACCACCCGTGGCACGGGAGCGGGCCGGGTCGACACGGTAGAAGCGCTCGAAGATGCGCTCCTTGTCCTTGTCGGAGATGCCGATGCCCTGGTCGGTGACGGCGATCTCGATGAGTTCTCCACCGGGCGCGGTCACCCGGCGGGCGGCTATGCCGACGCGGGTGCGGGCCGGGGAGTAGTTGACGGCGTTCTCGACGAGGTTGCCGAGAGCGGCGGCGAGCTGCCCCCTGTTTCCCCAGATCCGCAGGTCGGCGGTGCCGCCCGTCCGTCGGCCGCCATCACCCGCCTCGACCCCTGACGGCGCCCCTACATTCGCGGCCATGGTGATCTGCTTGGTGCCTGCCTGGTGGCGGCAGCGGTCGATGGCCTCGGCGACGAGTTCGCCCACGCGGACGGGCTCGGCGTCCTCGAGGGGGTCGTCGTTCTGGACCCTGGAGAGGTCGATGAGCTCCTGGACCAGGTTGGTCAGGCGCGTGGCCTCGATCTGCATACGGCCGGCGAAGCGCTCCACCGCCTCCGGGTCGTCCGAGGCGTCCATGACGGCCTCGGAGAGAAGGGAGAGCGCGCCGACGGGGGTCTTCAGTTCGTGGCTGACGTTCGCGACGAAGTCGCGCCGTACCGCCTCGATGCGCCGGGCCTCGGTGAGGTCCTCGACGAGGAGGAGCACGAGCCGGGAGCCGAGGGGGGCGACGCGTGCGGACACGGCGAGGGCCTCGCCCCGCCCGGTCCCCCGCCTGGGCAGATCCAGCTCGACCTGGCGTATCTCGCCGTCGCGCCGGGTGTCCCGGGCCATCTGGAGCATGGGTTCGACGGCGAGCTTGCCGCCGCGGACCAGCCCGAGGGCGTACGCGGCGGAACTCGCCTTGACCACGGCGTCCGCCTCGTCGAGTACGACGGCGGAGGAGCGGAGCACGGACAGGACCGTGTCCACACCCGGCGGGAGCACGGGGTCGGTGTGCAGGGAGGTTCTGGTGGGTCGCTGCTGGTCGCGTTCACTCCAGCGGAACGCCAGCATGGCGATGACGCCGGTGAGTACCCCGGCGATCGCTGCCGCTGCGGCGACCGCCGCGTTCACGTCCATGCCCCCAGGTTAGGCATGTCGTCGGGCCTGGCCACAGCCATCGAAGTGCGACCTCGAACACTCGTCGCCCAGAGTTCACCTAGGAGCTAGCAGTGGTTCATTTGGGGTGACGGAAACCGACGCGTACGGGCCGGAGCGTGGGAGCGTGGGGTTCGCACCGCCGGTCAAATGACGTTTCAGGACTGACGCAGCCGGGGTCCCGGCCCCCGGAACCCCCGAATTACACGCACGAGAGGGAAACCTGATGCGGGACGCGTACCACGAGGAACTGGACTCGATCGGCGACGGACTGGTGGAGATGGCCCGGCTGGTGGGGTCGGCGATCGGGCGCGCCACGACCGCCATCCTCGACTCCGACCTGAAGCTGGCCGAAAGTGTCATCGAGGCCGACAAGCGGGTCGATGAGCTCCAGCACGACCTGGAGGCGCGCGCGATAGCGCTGCTGGCCAGGCAGCAGCCGGTGGCCACGGACCTGCGGATCGTCGTCACGTCGCTGCGTATGTCGGCCGACCTGGAGCGCTCCGGCGACCTCGCCCAGCACGTGGCGAAGCTCGCGCGCCTGCGCTTCCCGGAGCGCGCCATCCCGCACGACCTGCACGCCACGATCCTGGAGATGGGCCAGCTCGCGCAGCGTCTGATGGCGAAGGCGGCCGAGGTCATCATCACGAAGGACGTCGATCTGGCGCTCCAGTTGGAGCAGGACGACGACGAGATGGATCTGCTGCACCGCACGCTGTTCCAGCACCTGCTGGACGACCGCTGGAAGCACGGCATCGAGACCGCGGTGGACGTGACGCTCCTCGGCCGCTACTACGAGCGGTACGCCGACCACGCGGTGGCGGTCGCCAAGCGGGTGGTGTTCCTGGTGACGGGCGAGCACGCGGACGAGCTCCAGCCTGACATCCAGCCCGACATCCAGTCGACGGCGGGGGGCGAGGGCGCGTAGCCCTCGCAAACTTCCGTACGTAACCCTCCGTTTCCGAACAGGCGCGAAGGGGAACGACCGGGGCGGGTGCAAAGCCTCTGTGCGCCGTTGATGCGCCTGGCGGAACGGGCATCCAATGGGCACAGGCACAGCCTCGAGGAGGGACCCAGAGTCATGGCCGAATCCCCCAGCACGACGCCGGACCCCACGCAGGAACGCCCGACCGAGCAGCCCACCGAGATCAGGAACCTGACGCTGATCGGCGCGTGCGGCTGCGGCTCGGGCTGCGGGTGCGGGTGCCAGTCGGGCAACCCCTGCCAGTGCGGCTGACGCCGTAGCGGGCGTACGACGGCGAAGGGCCCCGGCGTGAGTGCCGGGGCCCTTCGTCGCGCTGCGTCCGGAACGTCACTGGTCGCCCCGTCGGCCGTACGAGCGCAGCATGGAAGGTGATCCGGAAGGAGGTGCGAGCCCATGAGCAAGTTCATGGACGTCCACCACGGGATGAAGGGCATCACGCCCGACCAGCTTCGGGAGGCTCACCAGGCCGACCTCGCCATAGAGAAGGACGAGAAGGTGCACTTCGAAAGGGCCTGGGCGGACCCGGACTCCGGAACCGTCTACTGCCTCTCCGAGGCCCCGTCGGCCGAAGCGGTCCAACGCGTTCACGAACGCGCCGGCCACAAGGCGGACGAGATCCACGCCGTGCCGCTTTCGATCTGACGACCACCCGCCCCGCACCCGTCAAGAACGGCCCCCGGCCGGGGGCCGGGGGCCGGTCAGTCGGCCTCATTGGGCCGGGCCAAGTACTTCGTCGGCGCTGCGCGGCTCTGTGCGCGGCTGCTGGTTGAGCTTGTGGCGCTCGATGGAGGATCGCCGGTAGACCTCCTTGCGGGCCCGCATGATGTTGCCCAGGGGCGCGTGCTCGGCGGTGACCCGCCAGGGTGTGAAGGACAGCGCGTCCATCTTCTCCAGATTCTCCGGCTCGGAGATGTCCTGCTGCGGCAGCCGCAGCTTGGCCACGGTGACGGACGGCGAGAGTTGCTCGGGCCACTCCACGGTGGTGTCCTCCACCGGCATGCGCTCCAGGTCGGTGCAGAGCTGGACCTGGATGTCGAAGGCGTAGGGCCGCTCCTGCAGCTCGGCTTGCAGGGCCGGCCGGAAGACCTCCGCTGCCGAGGTCGGGTCGAGGGTGCGCCGGACCACCGCAGCGGCTAGGGACGGGTCGGGGGTGATGCGCACCTTGGCGATGTAGTCCCCGTGCCGGACCGCGCCCATCGTCCAGTAGCTCGACAGCAGTACGTTGACCGGAGGGGTCTTTGACAGGCGCAGGAAGGCCAGGAACTCGTCCCACGCCCAGTTGTCCTGGTCCAGCGTTCCCTTTCCGGTCACGAATTCGGTGAAGAAGCGATGTGCGCCGGGGCGGCCCTGGGAGAAGTAGGCCGGCGCGTTCAGGAACAATTCCTGGATGAACAGGTAGTGCTCGACCGTGTTGCAGAAGAAGATCGGTCCGTTGATGTTGGCGTAGTCGAATGTGCCCGTGTCCGGTTCGTCTTCCAGCAGGGTCGGGCCGGGGATGTCGAACATCTTCAGCGCCAGTCCGGTGGCGGCGCCCAGTCGCGCGTCGGCTCCGGCGTGGGGCGAGCCGTTGGAGAAGCGGATGAGCGCGTCGTGGGTTCCCGGAGTCGCGTAGATCCCCTGGGCGTACTCGGCGGGAAGCCCGGCCAGGATCTCCACTTCCCCTCGGACCAGCCCGTAGCCCTTGGCGTGGGCGTCGCGCAGGGCCCGTCCGGTGCCACCGGCCTCGACCGACTCGGCGATGTAGCTCTCGGTTTTTTCGATCACCGTCTGCACGTTGCGGTCGAAGTCCGGGTCGTCGTCTTCGACATCAGGCGTGTAGCGGACGAACTGTGCTGCCATGACTTCGACCTCTCCTCGGAGAGCGAGATCGGACCTCAGGGGGTGGGAATCGCCGTCAGTCCTCCAGTTCGGCAAGCCAGCGCAGGGCACGCAGACCCGGCACGAAGCAGTACTCACCGCCGCGGGTGACCACGAAGCTGGGCAGGTTCTGCAGGCGACGCCGGACCGGCTTCTCGGGGATGGTGACGCTGCCGGTTCCGCCGTGATGCCCGGCCACCGGGTCCTTCTCGCCGGGATAGCCGATGAAGTTGCCGTCGTTGACCCACTCGGCCTTGATGAACTCGAACTGCCGTTCCAGATGGGCTCCGAGGAAGACTCCGACCAGGCCCCGGTCGGCTCCGTCGTCCTCCAGCACGCCCTCGGGCAGCGGCGGGCCGTAGGTGGTGCCGCGGCGGATGAGCCGGTGCATCCGCGCGTCGCCGATGATGGTGGCATCACGGGGGTTCGTACGCCGGATGTGCGCACCAGCGGGGCACCGGTACCCACGGTCGTCGTTCTCCCGGTAGAGGAAGTTGTTGACGCGGTGCGGATCGGCCGCCAGCTCGGGATCATCGTGCTCCGGCGTCAGTGTCAGCGGCGCCCCGCTCGGCCAGCGCCCGACCATCTTGGCCGCCAGGAGTGCCTCCTCCTCGGCGCCGGCGCTGTTCGCGCGCAGGTACCGGCGCCAGGCCGCCACGTTGGTGTGGATCTTGCGAACGGCCGCGTAGGTCCCGTTGCGCCCCAGCACGTCGGGGCTGGGCATGGGCGGCATGTTGCCGGTTTCGTCGAGGTAGCCGAGGATGAACTCGCCGGCCTTGATGGGGGCTTCCTGCGGGTTGGAGCCGGGCAGTCCGACGCCCTCGATGTTCGGATGGCTGATGCCGTCACGGAAACCGAAGGTGGTGCGCCCGGTCGGGAGCTGGTGGACGTCCTGCTGCCAGATCACCTGGACACCGGGCGTGTCCTCGTAGGCGACTCGGGCCCGCTCCAGCTCCTTGTCCAGCTGCGCCGTATCTGAGGAGAGGGCACTCAACGCGATGTGGACATCGCCCGTTCCGAACGGTGCCTCCCAGTGGGCCGGCGCACTCTCGCCCACGTCGCCGATCAGCTCCGCCCTAGCGGCCATGCCCTCACGAAACGCCCGCGGAAAGCTGTCCAGCGACTCCTGGGGCACCCCCAGGGCCCTCAGCCCCTGAAAGGTGAACGCCACAGCGACCCAGGCGTCCTGGCTCCGGTCCGCGCCCGGCAGACCACCCGAGGTCACCGGGAGCAGCCGCCGCAGCAGGGCGCGCCCGGCATGGCGGTCATCGACACGCAGGAAGACGAACTTTCCCTCGTACGGCACGGGCCTCGGACGCAGGGCCCCGCTCTGGACGTCGTCGATCTCGACACTCACGCCGGCCGCGCTGCCGCTGTCCGCTGTGTTCATGGTCGCTTGTGCCTCCACATCGGTCTGTACCTGGACAGCCCTGCGATGGCCGATGGCCGACTCGCACCGGCCGACGCGGTCCACCGATGGTGGGTGGGCTCCGAGGGTTGGCTGTGTCCGGGTTCTAGGCCGAGGCTTCCTCCAGCAGCTTCTGGAATGCCGGCGTGGACACCAGCTCCGCGTTGGCCGGGTTGTCCAGCGCCGCCCGGAACTGGGGGGTGTCCAGCACCTCCTGGAACGCGTCGTCCACGCGGTGGTCCTTGTAGATCTGCTGAACGGTCAGGTCGGGATAGGCGCTGACGAAGACCCCCGCGGGCTCCTGGTGGGCGACGAACCAGTCCTTCACCCCCGGATCTTTGACGCCGGGGAACCCTTCGCTGTGTGAGAAGACCTTGTCGAAGCGGGCTCCGACCACCGTCTGGGCGAAGTCGTCGATGTAGTTGTCCCAGGAGCCGTCGAAAACGCTGGCGAACATGAACCGGGTGTCGTTGTCGAAGATCACGTGGCGTGCGTCGTGCAGGGTGCCGATCTGGCGCAGCGCCGCATGGACCCTCTCGTCATCCGCCGCGTCGGCGAGCGTGGCGAGATCCTCACGCAGCGCATCCGCATGGCCCGGCTTGATCTCGGTAAAGACGGTGAACTCGCTGCAGACCCCATCCGACTTGCCCGGGCGCTCGGGGTGAGCTGACTGGGTTGCGCCTGTCTTCGCAGTCATCGTGGGACTCTCCTGCCACGGATCGGTGCGAGGGTCGCCAAACGCCCGAACATGAGGCGCCATCGCCCTCACATATCAATCCTCACTGCGGATGCACTGCCTCGCATCCCGGGCTCTGGGCACTGTGGTCACCTGAGGCGGACTCCCGGGAAACTCCGGCACCGCGGGGCCCAGCCTGATCCCTCCCGTCCCGAGAAGCTCCCGAGAAGCTCCCGAGGACAGATCAGGCCAGGCGCAGGAAGATTGAACCGGTGGGACGTGCCGAGTACGCCGTCGTCACCATTCTCGGGCAGCCACTTCCGCACGGCCGTGAAGACAGTGGCACAGCCGATCGCACACCAACCCGTTGCGCCGCCGAGGCGGTCGGGACACCCTCTCCCGCCAAGCCCTACTCAACTGGATCGCCACCCTGACCCCCCACACGGAGGCAACCATGGGCGCAGTTCTCGGTGACGTACTGGGTTTCGCGGCCGCCGTCGCGGTCAGCCCGCTCCCGATCATCGCCATCATCCTCATACTCGCCACGCCTCGGGGACGTCTCAACGGAGTCCTCTTCACCATCGGCTGGATCCTGGGACTCGCGGTACTGGGCGCGGTGATGCTGGCGATCGCTTCCCCCGCAGGTGCCTCCGCCCACAAGCACCCGGCCACCTGGGTGGGAGCCCTCAAGCTCGCCCTGGGCGTGCTCCTCGTCGTCTTCGGCGCCCGGCAATGGCACCGACGCCCGAAGGACCCCTCGCAAGCCCAGCTGCCGAAGTGGATGAGCGCGATAGACCGCCTCACGCCGGTCAAGATCTTCGGACTCGGACTGGCCCTGGCCGCGCTCAACGCCAAGAACGCCCCGCTGACCATCGCCGCGGCCGCCTCCATTGGCTCAGCCGGACTGCCGGTCGGGCAGCAGATCGCATCGCTGGCGATCTTCGTCGTGATCGCCACCCTCGGCCTGCTGGCCCCATTGGGAGTCTTCCTACTTGGAGGAGAGGGAGCCAAAACCAGGCTCGGCAACTGGAAGGACTGGGCAGCTCAGCACAATGTCGCCGTGATGGCGGTCCTGTTCTTCGTCCTCGGACTGAAGCTGCTGGGAGACGGCATCTCCATCCTCACCTCCTGACGGGCGGCCCCAGCACGGCAACAAGCCCCTACCGGCAGAGAACCCGCAGGTAGGGGGCTTGATCGCGTCAGATTACTTCTTCTTACTTCTTCTTGCCCTGGGTCTTGCCGGGGATCTTGCTGACCTGCGTTTTCGCTGCTCAGGAGCGGTGGGCTCGTGCGCCTGGTGGTCGTCGTTGGTCGTCATTGGCCACTGTTGAGCGACCTCGGACGGCCCAGGGACGGCCCAGCCGTGGATCACATGACCGGCCTCAACCGACGGACGTAGCCCGCCACTGCTCGGTGATGCACCCCTCTTCCATGTCCCACCACTCCTTGGCCACGCCGTGGTTGAGCAGCTTCTGCACCTTGGCGAGATCGGCGGTGGGCGGAACGTCCAGGGCCACCATGCCGAACCGCTCTATGCCTTCGCCGTCGACGCCGAGTTCCTTGAACGCGTTGATCACGCTCTGCCGAGCGGCTCCCGAGCCGCCGTCACGGAACACGATGAGGCGGATGGTGCAGTTCTCCGAGCGCCGGACCACCTCGCCGGCCCATCGCACGCCCTCCTCATCGGGCTCGGTGGCCACGATGTCCCCGCAGGCGATGCCTCGGACGAACCAGGGGGTGTTGTCGAGCCGTGCGGTGCCGTCGCCTTGGTCGACCGCCCACAGACTCTCCACCGACGCCGGGGGCCAGTCGTCCTCGATCTCAAGCCGGAAGTGCACCTTCACGTACGGGCCCTCGGGATTCGTCATGGTGTCCAGGATGCACAGCACTGCCGCGTCGGCCGCGGGTGGGTGACGATGACGTCTTGCTCAAGCTGAAGAAGGCATTCGCCTGTGCCTCAGCCGACGGCAGTCGGCCACGACGAAGAGGGTGCCGACCGATCACGCGCGCGTATGCCTCGCTACACCCCCACCGGCCTTCGCCACGCTGCCGGTCCCGTCAACCAGAGCAAGCCGCGACGGCCATCCCGTAACGACGGTGCCCGAGCCCTCAGCTTGGGAAGCTGCGGTCATTTGGGGCCGGTTCGGCCGCTGACCTGCGCGAACGGTCAAGATGGGCCCTCATCGTGCCCCATCGCTTTCACTGTGGTTCCCCGTTGTTCCCCGCTCGATCTGGTGCGCTTGTGGTGCGGCGGGAGCTCCGGGACATCACGACCACGAGTAGAGCGTGCCCGTTCCGTAAGGCGTGCCGCTCTCCGGGTGCTCCTCGGGCAGAGGGGCGCGTACGAACTGGGCGCAGTACTCGTTGCACGCGCCGATCGCCTCGAAGTTCTGGCGTGCCTGCCGCAGGCTGAGGCCGTGGTTGGGGCCGCCGCGCACCGCGTCGGAGTCGTGCTCGTCCTGGCCGTCGTCCTCCCAGTAGCAGACATCGCAGATCTCGAACGCTCCACGCTCGGACAGGGTGATGAATCCGCAGCAGGGGCAGAGGTACGGCCCGTTCTCGGCGCTCCCACGAACAATCATGAAGGTCACGTTTGCATCCTGGTCCGCTGCTACCGCGCGCGCCCATGGATTTTGAACGTTGGCGTGCACGCTTTCCAACTGTGTTGGTGGGATGTTGGGCTGCGTGCGGGGGCGTTCACCTGCGTTCATGTACGGCCCGTCATGGGAGCGGCTGCCCTCCTCGGTCTCGCCTGAACGGCCGTGAACGGCGCTGAATGAGACGGAAACTGAGACGGACGGCGGGGCTGGATTCGCTAGCATCCTCGCTGTTGAAAGGGGGAGCCGTGGCACTGGCCCGCAAGGGATCACGACGGATCGTTGTCGACGGCACGGCCTACCGCTGGCGGCTGCGGGGCAGGCCGACGTACTTCCAGGGGCTGGCCTGGTCGCCGTGCACGTTCGCGGTCGAGCACGCAGACGTCCCCGGGACAACGCTCGTGGTCACGACCGACCAGCCGCTCCCGAGCAACTGGTTCGGACGCGAGGCCAAGCCCGTACTGCCATCCAACGTTGCCCAGACCATCCAGCTTGCTCTTCGTGAGGGCTGGACCCCAACGGCTCCGGGCTCCCCGTTCCACCTGGACCTTTCCGCCGGCTTCACGCCCTCGCCCTGAGCAAGCCAACAAGACCTGAGCTTGGGAAGCTAAGGTGATCTAGAGCGCACTGCCGGGCTGACCTGCGGCGGAAGGGTATCGACGTCCGGCGGGCGGGCCGTTGGTTCCCCGGTGTTCCCCGTGATTCCCCGCCGGATCTGGCACGCGTCTGGCACAAGCCCGCTGCCTTCAGATGATTATGAAGTCGGCTTCACTACATGGCCCAAGGCAACAAGGCCAATTCCGACCACTGTCAACGACGGATGCTCGAACCCGCCGCATGCGACGAGTAGAGCACCCGCTCCCCAGAGTCTCGGCTGTCGAACGTGGCGCTGTAGCCATCGGCCCGGCATACGTCCGAGGAGCAGGCCATGCAGGCCGAGAACAACACACGCAAGCCAGAGTGCCCCGACCAGAATCAGCATCGGCAGCAGGGAGCCGGCAAACGATGTCGACATGGTCGTCCCCCCAGTGGGCTGGTTGCTCGTTGCCCTCACGGAAGTCTGGCATGTCGGTGCGGACAAGGACGGTTGGACCTCTTCGTCCCGAAGCAACTTGGGTGGCTGCTCTGCCTTGAGCTGGTGCGCTTCTCACCCGCGCTGATGGTCCGCAGGCGTTCGTGCTCGTCCGTCGTTGTACGTCGGCGTAGTCACGCAGTTAGACACTCAGCCACTCAGTGACCAGCGCTACCAGCCACCGCCGAACAGCGGCTGCAAGGTGGCTGCCACACCGGATGTCACGGCAAGAATGCCGCCCAAGCTCGCCAGACTGGTAGTGGCGTTTTGGAAGAGCTCCTGCCGAAGTCGAGCCCACCGAGCGCTCCAGAAGATCATCTTTAGCTTCTGCCACTTGTGTTGGCGAAGGTGGCAGCCCATCAGCGTGCCATGGCTGTTGTTGCGGCATGAGCCTCCGCGTCCTTCAGCCCCACACCAGACAGGAACGTTGAAGAAGAAGTAGAAGGTGCTGACCCCGGACAACCCCAACAGTGCGGCCGGACCGAAGTTAAAGGTCAGCCAGCCTGCGATCAGCACCGCAAAGATGATCCAGCCCCAGTACTTCCCGAATCCCTTCATGCAGGTTCATGGTTCGGCTCTCACCAGCGGCGGAGAGCGGCGCAAGGGGGGCGCATTGCAGCACGACGCTCGGTCTACTCCTGGCCGGCCCAAACGGCACAGGGATCCACAGGGGCGGCGGCCCGGTGCCGACATGACTCCTCCTGCTGGCTCCTGCCGGGCCTTCCTGCGGCTCGTAGGGAATCGAGTCGCGGCCCTGCCGCGCGACCTTGTGGGTATGAGATCCCCGACCGAATGCGATCTTCACTCTAGAGGGTGCAAAATCCACATAAGGGGGGCAAAGTCACTCTCTTGGGCTTCCTTACGCGCATCCTAAGAGTTGGAGAACCTGTTCACTGATCATCCAAGCCGGGTAACCTCTTGCCCTGGGGGGAGGATGCATGTCCGAGTCATTGCGTTTTGAACGTCCACCTGTACAAGAAGTGACGCTGGCCTTCATGCTGCAACCGATGGGGCGGCTCCAGACGCTGGACCTTGCGCCCCTACGGGTCGAGTGGCGTGCTGACTACCCGCAGTTGCAAGAGGTGGCCCCTCTGTCGCCATGGAATCCTTCGGATCGAGATTCCGTGGAATTCGTGCGAACGGGCCTGTCTTGGCCTATGGGTATGTGCTCTTTTTCCACTGAGTCCGGCGACAGGAGGATAAGGTTTCAGCAAGACCGTTTCTTGCTGTCATGGTCTTTTGGTGAAGGCGCGCAGGAGTACCCCGGTTTTCAGGTCCTGAAATCGGAGCTGTTGGAAAAGTTCACCCAGTTCTCCAAGCTCGTCCATGAAGCTACAGATATTTACCCAAGCGTGAAGCGTGTCGACGTTCAGTACGTCAATTTGCTCCCAGGTATTTCTGCGCATGACTGCATGGCGGGGATCTTGAACGGATGGTCTTCGCGGTCGACTTTCCCGTTCAGGAAACCTGACTATTCCGGTTTTCGCGTCCACTATCAAGAGTCTGAATTGGACGCCAATGTGGCAGTCCTAATCGGAGTCGACTCGGTAGTGGGAGAATCGCCCTCGGGTGACTTCGTCGACAGTGCCGCAATCAGCCTGGACGCAGAGGCGGTTGTCGGTGAGGGCTATGACTATCTAGCGACGCTCGAATCGGCCCATGATGTGTTGACATCTGCATTCCTTGAGGTCACCAGTGGAGAGATGCGGGCTAAGTGGGGCGAGAGCTCGTGAACGCCTACAGCATGCGCCGTCAGGAACTCTTCCCGCGCTTTGGGCTGCGAATTGGTGCCCGCCCGGCCGCCGATCTCTGGATGATTCGTCGTACTCCTTCTGCCACATCTCAGGAGTTGCGCCTAGTCGGCGAGCGTGAGAGTGAGAGCAAGCTGGAGCTGCAGACCCACATCAGTGGGAAGCTGCATGAGCTGCGGACTCTCCCTACTGATTGGGATGGTGCTGGAGGCGAGCCGCTAACTCAGACCGTCACACATCAGGCGTACCGCACGATGGATCAGCTGACGGATTTCCGGTCGGTGTTCCCGTTTGTCACGCCTGGTGAAGAGGGTTCCGTACTCTTCGAGTGGCGAGCTGGCGCTGAGCGGCTGGAAATCCAGTTCTTCCCTGGCGAATCTCCCTATGTCAGCTACGTGGATCCGGAAGGGTATAGGAAGATTGAGGGAGATTTGGGGAGTCGGGGCGTGAGTTATGGGGAGATTCGACGGATCCTCAGCTCGCTTTCCACTCGCATCTGGGTGGCGAATCCGGGATGGAAGCAGCTTTTTTCCTGAGTGCGCATCATGAGGGGGAGTGTTGGTCTGGGATGATGCATCTATACCTGACGGAGAAGCTATCTACCGGAGAGTGCCGGATAAGCCAGATTTTCTAGCTCCTGATCTCCTGACAGGAGAGCGCCGCCCTACTCGTACCGCTTTCCAGTGGGATGATGATGGAATTTCGGTTCATCGGAGCTCGATTCTCGGAGAATCGGGTTATGGCCCCGAGGCTGTGATTCGTAACGACCGTCAGCAGGTCTTCGGTTTCGAGGCTTCTGTTCCCCGAGGCTGCGGAGCCGGTGTGATCAACGACCCCGTACCAGATGATCCTCCGGCGGGAATCGCACACGCGTTGATTCAGTGTGAGACGCCCAAGCCTGACCGGCCGAGGCGGCGTGAGATCGCTGAAGCGTTGGCGGCTGCAGCAACGCGATACTTTCCCGCCCGTGATTCAGGCGCCCAGTCGCCCTAGGTCGGCGGAACGGCTTTGGGCTGGAGTTTCAATGACCGAGTCAAGCCGATGAGGCGCCGTCCATCAGTGAGGACGGCGCCCGCTTCTCGGGGGTCGTCTCTGCCTCAGCCGACGAAAGTCAGCCACGACGGTGGGTGCGCCGACCGATCACGCGCGCGTGTGCCTCGCTCCACCCTCACCGGCCTCGGCCACGCTGCCGGTGCCGTCTGCCAGAGCAAGCCGCGGCGACGGAACCGTGGTGGCGAGGCAATGGGCCATGACTTCTTGGTCCCGAAGCGACTTGGATGGCGCGGGCCTCTCGGCCAATGGCTGGCGTGCCTCTCACTCGCTGCGCCTGTCCATGAGCGTGCGTGCTTGTCCGCCGCTGTTCGTCGGCGTTGTCACGCAGTCAGACACTCAGAGCCGGAGTTCCGCGAGCACTGGGTTAGCCGCGAGCCTGGGGTACTCACCGCTGAGTTGCGCCAGCACGGCCTCTCGAAGGACCAGCCAGGCGTTCGTGAGATCAACGCGTTCGCAGACCGCCGCTGCCGTTGCGTACGTGCACGAGACCCGCACCTTCTCACCTTCCGGGACAAAGTTGATCAGCTCGGCGTTCTCGGTAAAGCCGATCGTCGTACGCTCGCCCCGCTCCAGGTGTTCGAGTGCACCCTTCATCGACCACAGGAAGTCGAAAACAGGCGTCCACGACCACGGCGGGGTCAGCTCGGCCTCGCCGATCGTGAACGTAAGGTCGGACAGGAAGTAGTACCAGCGCAGGTCAGCACGGCTTACGCCGGCGAGATCCACTCCTTCACGGTTCTCCCGACCTTGGTCCATGTACGGGCCGGTCTGGCGGTATTCGATCTTGATCATTAGGGCCCCTGTCAACGGCGGCGCGATGCGACTCTCATCGTCCGTGACGGAGGCCGGCAGAGTTGCTGCACCCGGGGATGCCGCGTGCCCGAGTGATCCAGGAACTCGCCCCCTGTGGGGCACACTGGAGGAGACGCAGGGCTTCACCCGGCAGTGGCAGACCCTGGTGCAGTGCATCCGCGACCAACTGTCCCTTCACGCAGTCTGGTTGTCGTGGGGGGGACTTCGCAACGCCCTGAGGATGAAACCGACACGGGTACTGGTGGGGAGACACACGATGGCGATGGGGCCGAGTCCGGAACCGAATGGCGCACCGTGGCGAGGAGGATCCGGCGCATGGCGGATGTGGTTGAAAGTACTCATCTCCCTTGCGGCTGGCGGCCTGACCTCCGTCATCGCCAAGGTCGCGAACTCGGAGGCCAAGTGGCAGATCGGTGTCGGCATCTTTGTCGGTGGCTGCATCCTGATCCTTCAGCTCCTGGGCGACCTGATCAATCAGGTGAGGGACTTGAAGGCCGTGCTACCTCAGCACAACGCGCAGACACAGGAAACGGTCGTGAGGAGCTTCGCTCAGATCAGCGAGGCAACCAAGTTCTACAGTGAGATGGAGAGGCTGCCTTCCGACGGAGCGGCTGCGTTGGCCACCAGTGCGGTGGAGGTCGTCTCCAGGGGTCCCGACATCATGAGGCGCTTCGCCGAGGAGCTGATGCGGCGCCTCGCCGTTGACATGGAGGCGCTCAAGAGCGGGAGTGTCGATTGCGCCGGCGAGAACCACGACTGGATGCTGACCCTTACCAACTGCGCCACGAATTCCATCGACACCACAAGCACGCTCTCCTTGGTGGACCGGGACTTCTGGAACAGCGGGCCTGCCGACCTCTATCTGCAGGCGCAGCGCGAGGCGATAGCGAGGGGGGTGACGGTGCGACGGCTGTTCCTGGTAGACGACTCGACGGATCTCAACGACGACCTGCGTCAACTCGGCCAAGAGCAAGAGGAGTTGGGTATAGAGACACGTGCGCTCGTCCGGACACAGCTGCCCCAGAACGTCAGGCGGGGCTTGGTGGACGAATTCATCATCTTCGACAAGGCGACCTGCTACGAGATCGAACAGGATCAACTTCATGTCAACACCTCGACGCGCGTGAGAGCGCATGAGGACTACGTCAGACTGAGGAGCCAGCGGTTCGCCGAGCTCTGGGATGTGGGCGTGCCGACGCAGACGATAGGAACCCCGACAGGTGAGCCAGGGGCGGTCGGCGCGTGATATGGCTGCCTAGAGCCGCGGAGCCGACCGCCCCAGCCACAGAGGGTTTCTCCCACCTTCATGCCCGCAGCCGCCGAGCGCGCCGCCGGGCGCGGCCAGCCGGGGCGCAGACAGGAGGCAGGCCGCGCCGCAGAGGCGGCGCGCGCCCGCGCCGTGCGCGGGCCTTGAACCAGTAGAGAAAGTTGTAACTCAGTCAGGCGTGTGGGGCTTAAAGACGTATGCGCAAGCTGGGAGTTCGGCTGCTTGGCGATGGGCGAGCGGCAAGAACAGCACTGGTCGGATCGTCCACGTGATGCGCGTGTCCGTATAGGTGACTGAGACCGTGCAGGGCTCTGCGCGCAGGAGCGCTCGGCGAGTCTGAATGCGGCCGTCATACAGCCAGGTCCATGCCTCCTCGGATGCCTCGGGGTCGAGTGCTGGTGAGATGGTGCGGAGTGCGACGGCGACCCATCTGTCGGCCTGGGGCGCTGAGTAGGCATCGAACAAAGCCCGAAGCGCTGGTCCCGTTGCCTCGGCGAGGTCTTCGGTCCAGCACTCGCACCAGTAGCCCCACTGCGGCTTGTTCATCAGCACAGGTGACCTCCCGGGTGGGCGTCTGCATAGAGCTCCGCGGTGACGGTGCGGCCGCCGGCGCTGTCGTGGACCACCAGTCGGTGGGCGATGGCGCTCACCATGGCCAGGCCCCGGCCGTGCTCGGCCTCCTGGTCCTGGTGCTCGACCTTCGGGGCCGTGCATGCGTCTCCGTCGTCCGTCACTGACAGGGCGACCACCTGGCCGGAGACGGCCAGAGCCAGATGGAAGCTGCCGTGCTCCTGGCCGCTGGCCGTGTGGACGATCGCATTCGCGCTCAGCTCGCTCGCGATCAGTTCGGCGTCCTCGGCTAAGGGGGAACCGCGCAGGATGTCGCGGGTCCATCGGCGGGCTCTGCTGACCTCTTCGGGGAAACCTGGGCAAGTGAGCCCCCAGACCCGGACCGTACTCGTATACTCGTGCATACAAGTTCCTTCGTGCTGGTAGGCCGCCATGTGCAGCGGGTTCGGGCTAGACGAGTTTCACGCCGTCGTGGGCGCGAATGGCTGGCGGGGACGCCGCGTCCAAAGCGTCGAGGACGCGGATCGCGTACGCCTCGTCGGCGAGTTCGGAGACTTCTTCACGGGTGGCCCAGCGCAGTGCGCGGGTCTCGCTTCCGGTGGTGGGCGTACCGTCGGCGACTTCGCAGCGGAAGACCAGCGAGACGATCAGACCCGTCATGTTCTTGTAGATGCCGGTCAGGGTCGCGGGAATCGCGATCTTGATTCCGGTCTCTTCGAGGACTTCGCGTTGCAGGGCCTCGGGGATGGTCTCCTCACGTTCGAGGATGCCGCCCGGGGGTTCCCAGTGGCCATTGTCGCGGCGCTGGATCAGGAGGGCCCGGCCTCGGTCGTCGACGACGACCCCGGCCACGCTCACGGAGTGCGGGCGGTCAGTGCTCACGTTCCTCGGCCCTCTCGGATGACTAGGCTCTCCACCGTAGCAACAGAACTCGCCCACTCGTCTAGATACCTAAAGGAGTACACACACATGACCCCTTCTCTTCCTTCGGGTCTCCTCGGCGACCTCGATCCCACGAGTGATCGTGCGGTCTTCCGGCAGATCGCCGACCAGCTGCGTGAGGCCATCGATCGTGGGCGATTCAGCGAGGGCGAAAAGCTGCCCTCGGAAGCTGAGCTTGTCGATCATTACGGGGTGTCCCGGATGACCGTCCGGAACTCCTTCTCCATCCTCCAGGGTGAGGGTCTGGTCCACGCCGAACACGGCAAGGGGGTGTTTGTCCGGCCGCGTCCGCCCGTGCGGCGCCTTGCCTCCGACAGGTTCGCCCGCCGTCACCGGGAACAGGGCAAGTCCGCGTTCATCGTCGAGGCCGACGCCGCCGGCAGTCACCCGCAGGTCGACAGCCTGGAGGTCAAGGAAGAGAAGGCCAGCCAGGACATCTCCACCCGGCTCGGGTCCGTGCGGCGGGTGCTCGCTCGCCGTCGGCGCTACCTTCTCGACGGGCGGCCGGTCGAGTTCGCCGCCTCCTACCTCCCGCTCGACATCGCCCGCGGAACGCAGATCGCCGAGCCCAACCCCGGCCCCGGCGGCATCTACGCCCGCCTCGAAGAGCTCGGTCACCGCCTGGACCACTTCGAGGAAGAGATCCGCGCCCGGATGCCCTCGCCCGCTGAGGTCAAGACGCTTCACCTGGCCTCCGGCGTGCCTGTCATCCATCTGATCCGTACCGCCTTCGACACCGAGGGGCGGCCGGTCGAGGTCTGTGACACGGTCATGGCAGCGGACGCGTACGTGCTGTCGTACCAGCTCCCGGCCACGTGAGCGCATGACCGGCGGTGGTGCGCGGGGACGCCTTCTCCGAACTCGTACACCCCAACAGGCATACTCGTATAGACGAGTGGGCAAGTTGTGTGGCAGGGTGATCGTCGCGACCCCGAGGGATCGGGTTCGCAAATCCCATCTTGTATAGACGAGTAGATAGGAGTGCGCCTTGCGCACCATCCGTGTGGAGACCTCGGCCGCAACGATCCTGCTGACCGAGGCGCCCGAGCCCAAGGTCCGCGACCGGCAGACCGGCGAGATCGCCAAGGACGCCGTGAGCGGTGAGGCGCTGATGACCATCGGCGTCGTCCACATCGAGGACGGGGAGTCCTCGCTCATCAAGGTCACCGTCCCGGAGAGCGGTGTGTCCGAGGGGCTGAACCTCGGTGCGCCGGTCTCGCTGCCGGGGCTGGTCGCCCGGCCGTGGGAGAGCGTGTTCAACGGGCAGAAGCGCCACGGCATCGCCTACCGGGCCGCCGCCGTCACCCCGGCCGCGTTCCCCGTGGCTGCCATGGAGGCCAGCGCCTGATGAGCGACCTGACAACGCTCCTGGAAGTGGGTGGTCCCCTCGCCGCGCTCGGTGGCGGGGCCGCCTACACCCGGGCCCGACACCCGGCGGTCTACTGGTCCGCGCTCGGCGGCCCGATATCCACGGTCCGGCTGCTCAGCACCTACAGCTCCGTCATGGAGGCGTGCAGCCTGACCGTGGCGCCGTCCCGGCTGCGGATCCTCGCCGTCAAAGCCACCACTCGACGGGAGGTCCGACCCGTACCGCCCCGCCGGGGCATCATCCGCCCCACCACGACCGGCTTACGGATCCGCCTCCGGCTCGCACCCGGGCAGGAACCCGCCGACATCGCCGCCTCGGCCGAACGGCTCCGGCACGCCTGGGGCGTTCACGCCGTGTACGTGACGACCGTCAAGCCGGGTGTCGTCGAACTTCGACTCGTCGGCTACGACGTCCTGCGGCGGGTGCGTATGCCTCGCAAAGTCGAGGACGGATTCCTCAAGGTGCCGGTCGCACTGCGGGAGGACGCTACGCCCTTCGTGCGGGACTACCGGACCGTTCCGCACCAACTCACCCTCGGCGCCACCCTGTCCGGCAAGTCCATGTACCTCCGCCACCTCATCACCGGACTCGCCCCGCAGCCCGTCGCCCTGGTCGGCATCGACTGCAAGCGAGGCGTGGAGCTGGCTCCCTTCGCGCCGCGTCTCTCGGCACTCGCGACCGACCCGGACGAAGCCGCCGAACTCCTGCCCGTCCTGGTCAAGGAAATGGAGGACCGATACGACCTGATCAAGGCCCGTCAGGGCATAGCCCCGGGCACCCCTGCTGAGGACATCACCTCTGACATCTGGGGCCTGCCCGAGAGTGAACGGCCCGTTCCTATCGTCCTGTTCGTCGACGAGGTGGCCGAACTCTTCCTCACCGCCACCCGCAAGGACGAGGAACGCCGCGACGAGATGGTCACCCAGCTCATCCGCCTCGCCCAGCTCGGCCGCGCGGCCGGCATCTACCTGGAAGTGTGCGGGCAGCGCTTCGGCGCCGAACTCGGCAAGGGCGCCACCATGCTGCGGGCCCAGTTGACCGGCCGCGTCTGCCACCGCGTCAACGACGAAGCCTCCGCAAAGATGGCCCTGGGCGACATCGCCCCCGAGGCTGTCTCAGCCGCCTGCGCCATCGCCCCCGAACGTCCCGGCCTCGCCGTCGCGGGCGACACCTCCGGAGGCTGGTCCCGCATCCGCACCCCCTATCTCTCCCTCGGCGACGCCGCCGACATCTGCCGGAAATCGGCCGACCTGGCGCCCGACGTGCCCGCGCTCAAGCCCTTCCGGCCCGACGTCCCCGTACAGCCCGTCGAGATCCCGGGCCCAGCTCCGGCCGTCCAGCCGCACCCCGTCGCCGACTGACACCCCTCTGCCCACGGTCGGCGTGACCGCCTCGCGCCACGTTCCTACCCCTCCCATGCCGAAAACCCGGAAGGAGCTGCATCGTGCGCGCCCAACTGGCCCGGGTCGACGCGGTGCTCGTCCAGGCGCTCATCGCCGCCGCGCTGTCCTTCGCTCACCTCCATGACGTCGCGACAGCGGCCGGACAGGACGGATGGAAAGCGTGGGCCTATCCCATCTCGGTCGACCTGCTACTCGTCGCCGCCTGGCGCCGACTGCGCACCGACGACGGCGACGGGCACGGCAGGGCGGCCGCCTGGTGCTGGTTCGTCATCGCGCTCGCCGCGTCGCTCGGCGCGAACATCGCCACCGCCGGACTCCTCGACCTGCACCACGTACCGGCCTGGCTACGCATCCTCGTCGCGGGCTGGCCCGCGGTCGCCTTCCTCGGCGGCACCCTCCTTGCCCACTCCGCCCCGACGACCACAGCCGACCCTGACGCCTTCGAGGACCAGGAGGACGAGCCCGACGTCGAGGTCATCGAGGACCCGGAGGACGAGCCCGAACTCACCCCCGAGGCTCCACCCGAACACCCCGCCGTGCCGGTCCCGACCGCCCTGATCGACCACGCCCGCAAGGTCGCCGCCGAACACCACACCCGCACCGGTAGCCCGATCGACACCCCGACCCTCCGTGCTCGCCTCGGCGTCCCCGCGCCCATGGCCGACGCCATTGCCGCCCACCTCTGAAAGGAGACCCCGTGACACCCAACCGCCGTTTCCGCGACGTCACCCGTATCGGCCCGGTCCAGGTCGGCACCGCCTACGACAACCGAGGCCGCGAAAAGCACACCGCCGCCTGCACCGCCCCACGCTGCGGCTTCTCCGCCGACTACGACAGCCGCGCCGCCGCCGAACTCGCCGCCCGCACCCACCGCTGCCCCGTCCGCTGAAAGGAACCGCCACACCGTGACCGTCAGCCTGCCGCTCGTCCTTGTCCTCGGCCTCTTCGCCTGGACAGCGGTCAAGTACCTCGGCGTCCGTACCTGGATCGTCGTCCTGATCGCCCTCTTCGGTTTCTGGCTCTCGCACACCTTTTTCGCCCCCGCCATCGAGACCGGCACGCGAACCGGCGTGACCGTCATAAACGGCTCACACGCCTAGACGAGTAGATGAGGAGAGATTCGCTGTGTTCCTGCCCAAGTACCCGGACAACCCCACCCCGCCGCCCGCACACACCCACACCCCGACGGACCCGGCGCCCGTCCGTCGAGGTCTTCCGCCGGTCTCGATCAGCACCGGAACGGTCGCGGCCGTGATCACGGGCGGTGTGGTCCTCACCGCGCTCCTGGCCGCCGTCGCCATCTCGGCCGTCTCCGTGGCCATCGCCGCCGTGGTCCTGCGCTCTCTGCTGCGCGAGCACCACCGCCGCTGATGAACCGCGCCCGACCCCTGGGACGGCCGCGACGCCGCTATGCATCCGGCCGCCCCGGGGCCCATCACTCCTGACCGAGCCCGTCAGAAGGAGACGTCATCTTCACCCGCCCCACCCCGGCCCCACTCCCGGAACTGGCCAAGCTCGCCTCACACGGCACCCTGCCCGGTATCCTCCGTCAGCTCTCCGGCCTCGGCGGCTGCACCCACCCCATCCGCCTCGACGGCCACCGCACCGAATACGACGTCAACACCACCACCGGCGAGATAGGCAACGTCCTCCGCCATCTCGACTCGTCCGACCTCCCCGCCAGCCAACTCCTCGTCCGCTGCAACAACCGCCGCACAACCCGCTGCCCGGCCTGCGCCGAGGTCTACCGCCGCGACACCTTCCACCTGATCACCGCCGGACTCCGTGGCGGCAAGGGCCTCCCCGAACACGTCGCCTCACACCCGCGCGTCTTCGCCACCTTCACCGCCCCCGGCTTCGGTGCCGTCCACAACCGCCCGACCAGCCCGGCCGGAACCATCCGCCCCTGCCGCTGCGGAACCCACCACGACCAGGACGACGAGGCACTCGGGACGCCCCTGAACCCGGACCGGTACGACTACGAAGCCGCTGTCCTCTGGAATGCCCATGCGGGCCCGCTCTGGCGCCGCTTCTCGACCTACCTCCGCCGCGAAGTCGCCAAGCGCGCGGGCCTCTCACAGCGCCGGTTCCGCGACCACGCCCGCGTGTCCTTCGCCAAGGTCGCCGAGTACCAGAAGCGCGGCGCCGTCCACTTCCACGCAGTGATCCGGATCGACGGCCCCGGAGGCGGCGACACCCCGCCCCCGGCCTGGGCCACCGCCGAACTCCTCACCGACGCCATCCGCACCGCAGCCGCCAAGGTCCACGTGGACGGACCGACCATCGACGGACGCACCCACACCTTCACCTTCGGCCGCCAACTCGACGTCCGCACCATCCGCTCCGCCGACTTCAACGGCGGCCAGGAACTCACTGAACGAGCCGTCGCCGCCTACATCGCCAAGTACGCCACCAAGGGCGCCGAGACCACGACCGGAACCCTCGACCGCCCGCTCAAGTTCCTCGCCGAACTCGCCCAGCTCGAGATCAGCGACCACGCCCGCCGCCTGATCCGAACCGCCTGGACCCTCGGCGCCCGCAAGGACCTTGAACACCTCCGTCTGCGCGCCTGGGCTCACATGCTCGGCTTCCGCGGCCACTTCTCCACCAAGTCCCGCCGCTACTCGACCACCCTCGGCGCGCTCCGCACCGCCCGCGCCGACTGGCGCCGAGCCCAGGCAGCAGCCACGGCAGCACCCGAGCGCGAGCCCGAGACGACGTACGTCCTCGCGCACTGGGTCTTTGCCGGAACCGGCCTCTCCGACACCGAAGCCTGGCTCGCCGCATCCCTCGAACCCGCACCCGGAACCGAAGGAGAACCCACCCGTGGCTAACCGACGCCTCGCCCTGGCCGACGTGGCCACCGAACCGCGTGCCCTGCCCTCTCGGTACCTGACTCCTGACGACCTGGTGGAGATGTTCGAGCTGCCCAGCGTCGAGACGGTCTACCAGTGGCGCCGCAAGCGCACCGGTCCCCGCGGCTTCCGCGTCGGCCGGCATCTCCGCTTCGACCCGGCCGACGTGCAGGCCTGGGTGGACTCCCAGCGGGAAGGGGCTGCCGCCTGATGGCCGGACACATCCAAGACCGCTGGTACAAGACCGAGGTCGGGCCGGACGGCAAGACGCGGAAGGTGAAGACCGAGCGCTACGGCTCTGGCGCGCGGTACCGCGCTCGCTATATCGGGCCCGACGGTACGGAGAAGTCCAAGAGCTTCCCCGACAGACAGAAGCGTCTCGCGGACCAGTGGCTCGCCCACGTCGAGGCGGACATGGCTCGGGGGCAGTACATCGACCCGCGCGCGGCCCGGATCACTTTCCAGCAGTACGCGGAGCGCTGGGTGGCGACCCAGGGCGCGGATCCGAACACTCAGGCCTCGATGGAGTCGCAGCTTCGGTTGCACGCCTTCCCGTACCTCGGCTCGCGTCCGCTCGGTTCCTTCCAGCCTGCTCATATCCGCGACTGGGTGCGGCAGCTTCAGGAGAACGGTGTCCGTGGCTCGTACGCCCGGACGATCTACTCCAACGTGCGCGCGGCCCTCAGCGCGGCCGTGGACGACGGACACCTTCCCCGGAACCCATGTGCCGCTCGCTCCGTCCGTCCACCGACTGTGGACAACAAGCGCATCGTCCCCTGGACGCCGGAACGCGTCTTCGCCGTCCAGGCCGGCATGCCCGAGCGGTTCAAAGCCATGGTCGACCTGGGCGGCGGCTGCGGGTTGCGACAGGGCGAGATCCTCGGCGTGGCCGTCGATGCGATCGACTTCCGGTCGGACACGCTCCACGTGGTCCAGCAACTCAAGCTGAGCCGGAGCAAGGCCGTGTTCGCCCCGCCCAAGGGCGGCAAGCTGCGGGACGTGCCGCTGCCCGGTCCGGTCGCCGATGCCCTCCGGGATCACATGAAGCGCTTCCCGCCGGTCGAGATCACCTTGCCGTGGAAGGTGGCCGATGGGCCTCCGGTGACCAAGCAACTGATCTTCACCGGGCTGCGTGGCGGTCACGTCTGGCGGACGTCACTCAACGAGGAGGCGTGGAAGCGGGCGCTTGCCTCAGCCGGAGTGATCCCCGAGCGGAAGCCGGGTGAGGCGTACGCCGAGTCGCGCGAGAACGGCATGCACGCGCTCCGGCACTTCTACGCCTCGGTGCTCCTGGACGCGGGGGAGAATATCAAGGCCCTCGCCGAGTACCTCGGCCACTCGGACCCAGGCCTGACGCTCCGGGTGTACGCGCACCTCATGCCGTCCAGCCAGGAGCGCACCCGTAAGGCCCTGGCTGCCGTCTTCGACGCCGCTAAATCGACGCGACGTGACGGTTGAGGGCTCGTACGCTTCGAACCGGAGAGGGGCGGGGAGCAATGGCAGACGAGTATTTTCTGCTGGTGTGTGACGACGTGCCTCACGACGTAGTACTCACCGACCCTGGTGTCCGAGTGCTGGACGTCGCTCGAGTCGTACGCCGACTGACCGGACTGAGCCTCTGGCACAGCAAGGTTCTGGCGACACAGATACCCGCCGTAGTTCTCGACGGCGTACCGCAGGAAGACGCCGAGGCAGCGGTCGCGGCACTCCACGATGTGGGAGCCGAGGCAGAAGCAAGGGAACAGCCGCCGCCGGACTTCCTCAGGCCCTGACGAAGGCCCCATCAAGCAGCTCACGGCCCACAGACGGCCCAGCCCCACCAAAAAGCCCCCGCCCCGCGAGAAACTCGCAGGTCGGGGGCTTGCTGGTGTCGCGTTACTTCTTCTTGCCCTGGTTCTTGACCGCCTCGATCGCCGCCGCGGCGGCCTCCGGGTCGAGGTACTTGCCGCCCGGGGTGACCGGCTTGAAGTCGGCGTCGAGTTCGTAGTACAGGGGGATGCCCGTGGGGATGTTCAGGCCCGCGATGTCGGCGTCGGAGATGCCGTCGAGGTGCTTGACCAGGGCGCGCAGGCTGTTGCCGTGGGCGGCGATGAGGACCGTGCGGCCGGTCAGGAGGTCGGGGACGATGCCGTCGTACCAGTACGGGAGCATGCGGACGACGACGTCCTTCAGGCACTCCGTGCGGGGGCGCAGCTCCGGGGGGATGGAGGCGTAGCGCGGGTCGTCCGACTGGGAGAACTCCGTGCCGTCCTCGAGGGGCGGCGGCGGGGTGTCGTAGGAACGGCGCCAGAGCATGAACTGCTCCTCGCCGAACTCCGCGAGGGTCTGCGCCTTGTCCTTGCCCTGGAGAGCGCCGTAGTGGCGCTCGTTCAGGCGCCAGGAGCGGTGGACCGGGATCCAGTGGCGGTCGGCGGACTCGAGGGCCAGCTGCGCGGTGCGGATGGCGCGCTTCTGGAGGGACGTGTGGACCACGTCTGGCAGCAGGCCGGCGTCCTTCAGCAGCTCACCGCCGCGGACCGCCTCCTTCTCGCCCTTCTCGTTGAGGTTGACGTCCACCCAGCCGGTGAACAGGTTCTTCGCGTTCCACTCGCTCTCGCCGTGGCGGAGGAGGATCAGCTTGTACGGTGCGTCGGCCATGTGTATGAGCGTAATCCACGGGTTCACGGCGGAGTGCGTCTGCCCGTAGGACGGACGCAGGACGGGCGCGGGACGGATGTAGGCCGGGCGCGGGACGGGCGCGGACCGACGTAGAACCGACGTAGGACGGACGCGCCCCGCACGGCCGGACCCGCCCCGGCCATCCCGACGGTTGACTGGATCTGCTAATTGAGTGGTCTGCCAGGCCTTCCGGATCGTAAGTTGTGCACGCCGCCTGAGCTGCTTACATCCGTGGGGGTCCCGCCATGTCCGTCGTCGCCCTGAGACGTGCCGCCCGCGAGACCCTCTCCGGGCTGCCGCGCGAGTTCTGGTGGCTGTGGACCAGCACGCTCGTCAACCGGCTCGGTGCCTTCGTCGCCACCTTCATGGCGCTGTACCTGACGCTCGACCGCGGGTACTCCGCCGCGTACGCCGGTCTCGTCGCCTCCCTGCACGGGCTCGGCGGCGTCGTCTCCTCGCTCGGGGCGGGGGTGATGACCGACCGGCTCGGGCGGCGGCCCACCATGCTGGTCGCCCAGGTGTCCACCGCCCTGTCCGTGGCACTGCTCGGGTTCATGCACCACCCCGTCGCCATCGCCGGCGTCGCCTTCCTCGTCGGAATGGCCAGCAACGCCTCCCGGCCCGCCGTGCAGGCGATGATGGCCGACATCGTGCGGCCCGAGGACCGGGTGCGGGCCTTCTCGCTCAACTACTGGGCCATCAACCTCGGCTTCGCCGTCTCCTCCATGGCCGCCGGTTTCATCGCCGAGTTCAGTTACCTCGCCGGGTTCCTGATCGAGGCGGGGATGACCATGGCCTGCGCGATCGTCGTCTTCCTGAAGCTGCCCGAGTCCCGGCCGCAGCGCACGGCGGCGGAGAAGCAGGCCGCGGACGAGGTCGGGCTCCGGACCGTGCTGCGCGACGGACGCTTCATGAGCGTCGTCGGGCTGTCCTTCCTCGTCGCGCTGATCTTCCAGCAGGGGTCGGTCGGACTGCCCGTCGCCATGGGCCAGGCGGGATTCACCCCGGCCGACTACGGCATGGCGGTCGCCGTCAACGGTGTCCTCATCGTCGCCCTGCAGATCCCCGTCACCCGGTTCATCGAGCACCGCGACCCGCGGCGGCTGCTCGTCGTCTCCTCCCTGCTGGCCGGGTACGGCTTCGGGCTGACCGCCTTCGCCGGGTCCGTCGGCGTCTTCGCGCTGACGGTGTGCGTGTGGACGCTGGCGGAGATCGTCAACGCGCCCACGCAGACGGGTCTGGTCGTGCGCCTCTCCCCCGTACACGGGCGCGGGCGCTACCAGGGCATGTACACCCTGTCCTGGTCCGTCGCCGCGCTGGTGGCCCCACTGATGTCCGGCTTCGTCATCGACCGGTTCGGGGCGGAGTGGCTGTGGGGGCTGTGCACGGTCGTCGGGACGGGGGCCGCGGTCGGGTACGCGGCGCTGATGCGGACGCTGCCCGCGGACGAGCGGGTGGCGGAGCGGCGCCAGGAGGCCAAGCCCGAGGTCAGCGCCGCCTGATCGCACCCTCCACCGCCTGATCCCGCCGTACGAAGGTCTGCTCAGGGGTGCATCCGCGCGCCCTTGAGCACCTTGTCCACCGCGTTCCTCGGGCCGTACACCGCCAGCCCCACCAGGTCCAGATCGGCCGTCGGCACCGCGCGTACGGCCGCCCGGTTGTCCCGGTCGTTGCCCGTGGCGAAGAGGTCGGAGGTGAAGAGCGCGCGGGGCAGTGCGCGGGACAGGGTCCGGGCGTGGGCCGCCGTCAGCGTCTCCTTCGTGCCCTCGAAGACCAGCACCGGCTGGCGGAACATCGGCAGGTAGGGGACGCCGTCCGCATCCTCGTACGGCTCGCCGATCACCTCGGGGACGGCCGTACCGAGGCCGCTGACGAGGAACGCGGTGACGTTCAGGCGCTGCCAGGGCTCCAGGTCCTCGCGCAGCAGGACGGCGATCTTGGTGTCGAAACGGGGCTGCTCGCTCATGCCTCGAGACTGCCGAACGCCGTACGACGTCGTCTTGTACGTTCTTTGCATGGCCACCGAGCGCACCGAGCGGAACGGGGGCGACAGCGTCTCCGCCTGGCGCCCGCGCGTACCGGGTGTCGTGGAGGTGTTCCACGCGCACTTCACCGAGTACGCCTATCCGATGCACGTGCACGAGGCGTGGACGCTGCTCATCGTCGACGACGGGGCCGTGCGGTACGACCTCGACCGGCACGAGCACGGCACCCCGCACGACACGGTCTCGCTGCTGCCGCCGCACGTTCCGCACAACGGCTCCCCCGCCACCCCGGGCGGTTTCCGCAAGCGTGTTCTCTACCTGGACAGTTCGCGGCTGGGCGAGGATCTGATCGGGGCGGCCGTCGACGGGCCCGATCTGCGCGATCCCGTGCTGCGCTTGCGCGTGGGGCAGTTGCACTCCGCGCTCACGCAGCCCGGTGACGAGTTGGAGGCCGAGAGCCGGTTGACGCTCGTCGGCGAGCGGCTGCGGGCCCGGCTGCGGCCCCGGGACGCCGACCGCGCCCCGCGCCGGGACCCCGACGTCGCCCGCCGGCTGCGCGAACTGCTGGACGAGCGCGTGGTCCAGGGCCTCAGCCTCGACGAGGCCACCGGGCTCGTGCACGCCCACCCCGCCCATCTGGTGCGGGCGTTCAGCGGCGCGTACGGCATCGCCCCGCACCAGTACCTGATGTCCCGCCGCGTCGACCGGGCCCGCCGCCTCCTCCTCGACGGACAGCCGCCGAGCCAGGTGGCGACGGCGACCGGCTTCTACGACCAGGCCCATCTGACTCGGCACTTCAAGAAGTTGGTGGGGGTGACCCCAGGGCGGTACGTACGGACTGGGAAGGGGTGAGCCGCGTGGGTAGGTTCCGCGCATGGACTGGCATGAGTGGCACGACGCGTACGACTCTCCCGACTCCCACTTCGGCCGGCGGCTGGTGATCGTGCAGGACCGCGTCCGCCGCGCCCTCGACGACGCCCCGCCGGGGCCGCTCACCGCCGTCAGCCTGTGTGCGGGGCAGGGGCGGGATCTGATCGGCGTGCTCGCCGGGCATCCGCGGCGGGGCGATGTCCGGGCGCGGCTGGTCGAGCTGGACGAGCGGAACGTCGCGTACGCCAGGCGGGCCGCGGCGGCGGCCGGCCTTCCCGGCGTCGAGGTGGTCTGCGGCGACGCCTCGTTGACCGATCACTACGCCGACCTCGCGCCCGTCGACCTGGTCCTCGTCTGTGGCACGCTCGGCAACATCACCGACGCCGACGTCGAACGCGTACTCGACCACTGCACTGGGCTGTGCCGGACCGGTGGGACGCTCGTGTGGACCCGTAATCGCAAGGCACCCGACCTCGTCCCGCAGGTCTGCGCCTGGCTGGAGGAGCGCGGGTTCGAGCGGCTGTGGGTGTCGGATCCCGCGCTCGTGCAGGGCGTCGGGGCCCACCGGTTCACCGGTGAGCCCCGTCAGCTCCCGCTCGGGCAGCGCATGTTCAGTTTCATCGGATACGACACCCTGCGGCGCGCCTGAGTCACAGCCCCCGCTGCGCCTCGTACAGGTTCCGCGGTCGCACGACGTCTGCCGTGCCGTAGAGCTCCAGGCGGGAGTGCAGGTCGCCGGTGAAGTCGGGGACGTCGATCTGGTCGAACTCCGTCACCTCGTCGATGCCGACGGTGCCGGAGTACGGCGCGAGGCCGTCGATCTTCATCAGGCCGACGCGGCCGTTCGTCACGCGGACGTTCCAGTGGGTCAACTTCTCGGCCGTAAACAACCGAGCTTGTTCGGCTCTGGTCGTTCACACCTTGTCGCGCTCCCGACTGTCCCCTACGACGGGACGGTCACGGGTCGCATCTCCCTGCTCTCGGCGTTGCTCAGCCGGGGGGCGGGGACGGGTACGTTGACGAGCACCCACGCCGAGCGTGCGCGGTTGCGCACGTTGACCCCGGCGACGTGGTCGGCGGGCCCAGCGAGGCCGCACCGACGACAGCAGAAATGGTCCCGAGTCGACCGGTTGGCCTTCTCGGTGTGTCCGCAGCGCACACAGCGCTGCGAGGTGTAGGCCGGATCCACCTCCAGGAACGGCACCCCGGCCCGCCGGGCCTTGTACTTCAGGTGCTCGCCGAGCTGGTGGAAGGGCCAGGAGGAGAGCGTGCCCCGCTGGTCACGTCGAAGCCGTACCCGGTCCCGGATCCCGCCGAGCTCCTCGACGGCGATCCCACGACCGGTACGTTGCGCGACGGACACGATCTCCTTGGAAATCTTGTGGTTCACGTGCGTAGCGTGCCGGAACTCCTTCTTCGAGCGGCGGGCCAGACGGCGGGTGGACGAGCGGGTCTGCTTCTTCTGCAGTTCAGCACGCTTCTTCGCCTGCCAGCGCCGGTAGCGCGACAGGCGGCGGCCCTGGTGGTTGGTGCCATCTGACGTGGTGGCGAGGTTGACGATGCCCCGGTCCACACCGACCCAGTCGACCGGCTCATACACCTCAGGGTCCGGGATGTCGCAGGTGGCGATCAGATACCACTTGCCCTTGACCCGGACCAGATCGCTCTCCCCGCGCCGGTGTTCGACCAGGGTCTTCAACTGATCGGTGCGGCCGGTGTAGCGCAGGTTCTTCAGCCGCCCCTCGACGGTCCAGATCGAGACGGTGCGGGCGTCATGCTGCCAGGACAGGCAGCGGTCGTCGAAGGGCTGGGCCGCCTCCGGGCGGAAGGCCACCGGTTCGCCCGTGGCCTTCTTCCAGCGCTTCGAGCCGACCGTGCCGAGGTTCCCGGCCGCCAGGTTGGCGCGCAGGGTGGCGTAGGCGTCCACCGCCTTCTTGATCGCCCGGACGGCGGGCTGGGCCGAGAGCCCGAAGGCGGCCTTCACCTCCGCGTAGACCAGCTTCTGCAGATCGTTACGCGTATACGTCCGCTGCTCGAAGGCAACCGTCGAGGCGTAGGCGGCGGCCCGGTTGCAGGCACGCAGGGTCGCCTCCAGCACCGACGCCTGCTCGCGCGTCGGCAGCAGCTTCACCCGCACCACCAGCTTCACAAGCCCGGACCCTAGTACGGTCATCACACACCCGACCGCCACCTACCGCAGGATCATCAAGACCGGTGACCAGTAGAGCAGTTGTTCGCCTTGCCTGGCTCCGCCGGGTCGTGGTGACCGACGCTCCGCATCGGCCCTGACCAGACGTGATGCCGCGACGCTCCGCGTCGCGGGACCGGGAGGCGATTCCTCCCAGGCGTGAACGCCTGGGCTCCCTCGACAGAATCAGGTGAAGCGGGCGCCGAAGAGAGGGCCGGCGCTCGCGTCCCCGCCGTGGCGGCCGTTGTTGTTCACCGTGATGTCGGTGCGGACGTTCGCGAAGGGCAGGCCGCGGTGGCTGTCGAACGTGCCCATCCGCATCTCGCCTCGCGACCAGACGTTGTACGACGACAGGCCCTCCACGTTGATGCCGTGCAGCTGCGTGTTCGCCGGGGCGGGGACCGTGCGCTGCTCGATCGCGAAGTCCTCGATCAGGTTGTCGTGCGAGCCCTCTCGGCAGAAGTACGGGTGGTGCGAACCGCGGCCCGCCACCCGGGTGCCCCGCAGGGTGCAGGAGGAGGCGGCCACCAGACCGAAGCCGTTGTCGACGTGCCGGACGGTCACATCGTCCACCCAGCAGTCGTACGCGCACTGCAGGACGACTCCGTTGTAGCCCTTGTCGAGGAGGTGCGGCTGCTTGGGGAAGAGGTCGTGCAGCAGTTGGTCGGGGAGAGCCTGGCTATCAGTCAGACGGATGCCGGGTCAGGTGCGTGAACGCGTCCAGGTTCCGCGTCGACTCGCCGCGCGACACGCGCCACTCGTACTCCCTGCGGATCGCGGAGGCGAAACCGAGCTCCAGGAGGGTGTTGAAGGCGCCGTCGGCCGCTTCGAGGACCTGGCCGAGGAGGCGGTCCACCTCGTCGGCGGTGACGGCGGTCAGCGACAGCTTGCCTGCGACATAGACGTCGCCGAGCCGGTCGACGGCGTAACTCACGCCGTACAGCTTGAGGTTGCGCTCCAGGAGCCAGCGATGGACGCCGGACTCGTTCTCGTCGGGGTGGCGGATCACGAAGGCGTTCAGCGAGAGGGAGTGGCGGCCGACGATGAGGGAGACGGTCGTCTTCAGCTTGCGGGTGCCGGGGAGCTGCACTACGTAGGTGCCGGTTTCGGGGCTTTCCCACTCCAGTTCGGCGTCCTTCAGGACACCCTCGATGACCTGCGCGGCCCTCTCGACAACATCAGCCATGGTGGGAGCGTACGCGACGCCTGTGGGACTGCATCGCGGCCGTGTAGGCGTCGGCGGTGGCGGCTGCCGCGGTGTCCCAGCCGAAGGACTGGGCGTGCCGGGCGGCGGCGGAGCCCATCCGGGACGGCAGCTCGGGGCGGTCGGCGAAGTCGGCCAGCACGCGCGCGTAGGCGGCGGGATCGTGGCCCTGGACCAGGAAGCCCGTCTCGCCGTCGCGCACGGCCACCGGCAGGCCGCCCACCGAGGCGGCGAGCACCGGAGTACCGGCCGCCTGCGCCTCTATCGCGACCAGACCGAAGGACTCGCTGTAGGAGGGGACGACGAGGACGGACGCGGCGCGGAACCAGTCCGCGAGCTGGTCCTGACCGACGGGCGGGTGGAACCGTACGACGTCGGCGATGCCCAGGCGCGCGGCGAGCTTCTGCAGGCCCTCCGGCTTGGCCAGGCCGCTGCCGCTGGGGCCGCCCACGATCGGTACGACGACACGTTTGCGCAGGTCGGGACGCTCGTCGAGGAGCACTGCGATGGCGCGCAGGAGCACGTCGGGGGCCTTCAGGGGCTGGATGCGACCCGCGAAGAGGGGGATCACGGCGTCCTGCGGCAGGTCCAGGCGGGCCCGGGCTGCCGCCCGGCCGTCGGCGGGGCGGAACCGGTCGAGGTTCACGCCGGGGTGGACCACGGCGACCTTGCCGCGGTCGGCGGCGTAGTGCAGTACCAGCTCGTCGGCCTCCTCCGCGGTGTTGGCGATGAGGCGGTCGGCGGCGCTGACGATCTGGGTCTCGCCGATCACGCGGGCGGCGGGCTCGGGCGTGTCGCCGTCGGCCAGGTTGGCGTTCTTGACCTTGGCCATGGTGTGCATGGCGTGCACCAGGGGGGCGCCCCAGCGCTGGGCGGCGAGCCAGCCGACGTGGCCGGAGAGCCAGTAGTGGGAGTGGACCAGGTCGTAGTAGCCGGGGCGGTGACCGGCCCAGGCCTGCATCACGCCGTGTGTGAAGGCGCACAGCTGGGCCGGCAGCTCCTCCTTGGCGAGGCCCTCGTACGGGCCCGCGTCGACATGCCGGACGAGGACGCCGGGGGCCAGTTCGACGGCCGGCGGCAGGGCGCCGGTGGTCGCGCGGGTGAAGATCTCGACCTCGACGTTGATCGCGGCGAGGCGCTGCGCGAGCTCCACGATGTAGACGTTCATGCCGCCGGCGTCGCCGGTGCCGGGCTGGTGGAGCGGTGAGGTGTGCACGGAGAGCATGGCGACCCTGCGGGGCCTGCGGTGCGGCAGCCTGAGCCGTGAGGGCGTTGCCGGAGAGCGACGCCCGAGCCTGCTGACGTACTGGCTCACGTGGCGTTCCTCCTTGCTGCGGGCATGCCTTGCGGAGGCCGCAGCGCGCCCTCCAAGGGGATGCAACGCCGGAGGAAGGCGTTCCCATTCCATGCGGGGTGGTTTTTACCGAGACGTTACCGGGGGTCGCTCAACCGTTCGATCGTGGGATGCGTACACATCCGTCTGCCCGCACGGGTGGGATGCGTACACATCCATCTGTCCGCATCCGCATACCCTCGTAGGCATGACATCCCGCGCTCCCGCCCGCCCCGTGGGCACGGTCACACGCGGGACGACCAATCCGAACCGGTTGCGCCGCATGGACCGCTGGATCGCCGCCACGCACGGCGCGGCGCTGCGGCGCACCGCCGACCCCGTGGCCGTCGACCTCGGGTACGGGGCGGCCCCCTGGACGGCCGTCGAGTTGCTGTGGCGCCTGCGCTCCGTCGCGCCCCACGCGCGCGTGGTGGGCGTCGAGATCGAACCGGCCCGGGTCGCGGCGGCCAAGCCGTACGAGCGCGACGGACTGGTCTTCCGGCACGGCGGCTTCGAGATCCCGATCCCCCGCCGACCGCACCTCGTCCGGGCCGCCAACGTGCTGCGCCAGTACGACGAGGCCGAGGTCGCCGCGGTCTGGGAGCGGCTGTGCTCCCGTCTCGCCCCCGCGACGGAGGATTCCCCGGGCGGGCTGCTCGTCGAGGGGACCTGCGACGAGATCGGGCGCCGGCACGTGTGGGTCGCGCTCGGCCCGGAGGGGCCGCGCACGGTCACCTTCGCGACCCGGCTGGGCTCCCTCGATCGCCCGTCGGACCTGGCGGAACGCCTGCCCAAGGCGCTCATCCACCGCAATGTCCCCGGCGAGCCCGTGCACGCCTTCCTGCGCGACTTCGACCGCGCCTGGGCCGCCGCCGCGCCCTACGCCTCCTACGGCGCCCGCCAGCGCTGGATCCGGGCGGTACGGGTCCTGACGGCGGACTGGCCGGTGACGGACGGGCCGGTGCGGTGGCGGCAGGGTGAAGTGACGGTGCGGTGGGAGGCGTTGGCGCCGCGGGGCTGATCCCAGGCGCCGACCCGCTCAACTCACCCGCTCCGACCCACTCCGACCCACTCCGACCTGCAAGGAACGATCTCCATGAGTCGTTCGTCACAAAGGCGGGGAGATCGTCATACCGGGGCGGGATGAGGGGGAGTGAGGGGGAAGCATTACCTCTGTTTACCTCTGTCGTTTTGCGCGTCGACATGGCACGATCCCCCAGGCATCCGTAAGTTACTGACGGTAAATCAGTTTGGGGGTTGGGTTATGGGTACGGGCAAGCGCGGCCTGATCGCGGTGGCCGTGACCGTGGTCTGCGCGGTCACCGTCCTGGCGGTGCCGGGCACGGCGTTCGCGGCCCCCAGTCCCACGCCCACCCCGAGCGCCACGTCGAACGCCACGTCGAACGCCGCCTCGGACGCCACCTCGAAGGTCGAGCCCAGCAAGGACCTTGAGGCTGTCCGGGAGAAGCTCGACAAGCTCTACCACGCGGCGTCCGTGGCCACGGACGCGTACAACGCCGCCGAGGAGAAGGCCGAGAAGCAGTCCGCGGAGATCGTCGAGCTGGCCAAGAAGATCGTCAAGGGGCAGGAGAGGCTCGCGGAGTTGAAGGACCGCGCGGGCGCCGCGGCCCGCGCCCAGTACCGCACCGGCGGACTCCCCGACGAGGCCCGGCTGATGCTGAGCGACAACCCGCAGGAGTTCCTCGACGGAACGGGCCGGGTGCTCCAGGGCCAGCGGGCCACCAAGGGCCTGATCGCGGAATTGACCCGCACCCAGCAGGACTTGGAGCAGTACGCCAAGGACGCCTCCGCCCAGTGGCAGGAGCTGGAAGCCAACCGCCAGGCCAAGGCCACCGCCCAGAAGAAGATCGAGAAGCAGATCGCGGCGGCCGAGAAGCTCGAGTCCCAGCTGGAGAAGGAGGAGAAGGAGCGCCTCGCCGAGCTGGAGGAGCAGGCCGCGCACCAGGCGCAGACCGCCTGGCTGGACTCCGGCATCCTCGCCGAGATCAACGGCAAGGCGTCCGCGCAGGGCAAGAAGGCCGTGAAGTACGCGACGGCCCAGATCGGAAAGCCGTACGAGTGGGGCGCCGAAGGCCCGGAGTCGTACGACTGCTCGGGCCTGACCTCACAGGCCTGGGCGGACGCCGGTCACGGCATTCCGCGCACCTCGCAGGAGCAGTGGAAGCAGCTCAAGCACGTCGACATCAAGGACATGCGCCCCGGCGACCTGATCATCTACTTCGACGACGCCAGCCATGTCGCGATGTACGTGGGCGACGGCGCGATCATCCACGCCCCGCGGCCGGGCCGGACCGTGACGCTGGCGGGCGCGGGGACGATGCCGATCCTCGGAGTGGTCCGGCCGGACGCGTGACCGGGGCCACGTGACCCAGCGCACGCCCGGCGGCACCCAAACCCTCCGCGGACGTGACGTTCGTCATCCCCGCAGTACACCCACCCTGCCCAACTGCGGTACGGAACGCGGCATATGACACTGGCCTGAAGCCGAGCGGCGTGCCTCACACCATTCCGCTGCGGCGCCGACTACCGCTATGGTCCCCGTCGGTGGATGGAGTCCCTCCGTCCATCGTGCCCTCGGGGGGAGGGAAGGAACTCAACACGATGCCCGTACCCGTACCGCGGCAGAGAGCGATCCCGGCCGTGGAGTGTGGTCAGGCGCAGGCCGCGCCCCTGGGCGGCCCCTCGAAGGAAGAGACCCCGCGCAAGGAAGCCACGGTCGCCGACACCGCCGCCACCACCACCCACACCAGCGCCGCCGCCAACACCCATCTCACGCTCCTGCTGATCGAGGACGATCCCGCAGGCTCGCCGATCGTGCCCGACCTGCTCGACTCGGCCGGCAACCCGATCCGCGTCCGCACCGCCCGCAACCTCACCGAGGCCGAGCGGCTGCTCACGCACGACGTCCACTGCATCCTGCTGGACCTGGCGCTGCCGGCGCCGGGCCGCTCGTCCGGCGCCGATGACGACGAGCTCGCCGTGCTCAAGCACGTGCTGCGGCTCGCGCCCCGGCACGCCGTCCTCGCGCTCACCGCGTCCGGCGACGCCGAGCGCGGCGCGGAGGCGGTGCGCGTCGGTGCCCAGGACTACCTCTTCCGGGACGAGCTGGACGGACGGCTGCTGAGCCGCGCCATCCGGTACGCGGTGGAGCGGAAGCGTTCCGACACCGCCGAGCGGCGGCTCGCCGAGGGCAAGCTGCGCGCCCAGGAGAACGCCCGCCTGGAACGCGGCCTGCTGCCGACCCCGCTCCTGGAGGGCTCGGCGCTCCGCTTCGCCGCCCGTTACCGCCCCGGCCGCTCGCGCGCGCTGCTCGGCGGTGACTTCTACGACACCGTCCGCACGCCCGACGGCACCGTGCACGCCATGATCGGCGACGTCTGCGGGCACGGCCCGGACGAGGCGGCGCTCGGCGTGGAGCTGCGCATCGCCTGGCGCGCGCTGACGCTGGCGGGGCTGTGCGGCGACGAGCTGCTCGGCACGTTGCAGCAGGTGCTGGAGCACGAGCGGGACGACGACGAGATCTTCGCGACGCTGTGCACGGTGGACATCGCCCCGGACGGCCGCCGGGCGGGCCTGTGCCTGGCCGGCCACCCGTCCCCGCTGGTCGCCCGCCCGGGCCGGCCCGCGGAGCTGCTGCCGTACGACAACAACGGCCCGGCCCTCGGTCTGCTGCCCGGCGCCCGCTGGCCGCGCACGCAGGTGGAGCTGGGCGCCGAGTGGAGCCTGATGCTCTACACCGACGGGCTGATCGAGGGCCGCGTCGGGGAGGGCCGGGAGCGGCTCGGCCAGGACGGCATGGTGGAGATGGTCCGCCGCCAGCTCGCGTCCGGCCTGCACGGCGAGCAACTGCTGCGGGCCGCGGTCAACGAGGTCCGCGAGCTGAACGGGGGCGAGCTGACGGACGACGTGGCGGTGGTACTGCTGGACCGGGTTCCCTGAGAACCCGGCGGCGGGTCAGCGCCCGCCGTAGTAGGGACCGTGCCCCGGCGGCGGGGCAGCGCCCGCCGTAGTACGCACCGTAACCCGGCGGCGGGTCAGCGCCCGCCGTTGTACGGGCCGTAGGGGCCGTCGCTGCTGCTTCCGCCGCCGCGGCGGCCCCAGCCGTTGCCACCGCCGGAGGCCTGCTTCACGGCGGGCCGCACGTCCACGATGTAGACGATGCTGGCGACCGCGCCGGCGATCGGCAGCATCGCGAAGATCGAGAACAGGTAGCTCACCACGAGCGCGATGCCGAGGATGATCAGCCAGAACACCTTGTTCTGCTTGTCGGCCGCGCGGAAGGCGTCTTCGCGCCGGAACGCGGCGTCGAACAGCCCGAACGCCGCCAGGGCCATGAGGAGGATCTTCAGGAGCCCCAGGAATCCCGCGAAGCCCAACGCCAGCATGCTGCCCACCGCCCGTTCTCTCCGACTCCCATGACCATGACGCCTTGACCATGACGCCTACGCGGCCACCGTACCCGTAGAACGGGCCGGGCGCCCCAAGGGTGCCCGGCCCGTGCGCGTACCGTCCCTTACTTGGCGGGCGGCGTCGTCTTCTTGGCGGTGGTCTTGCGAGCGGCCGGGGCCTTCCTCGCCTCGGGCTTCTTCGCCGGGGCGGGCACGGTCCTGGCCTCGGACACGGTCTCGGTCGTGGCCGGGGCGGGCTTCGCCTCTTCCTTGACCTCGACCGGCTCGGCCTTCGGCTCGACGGCGATCGCCAGCTCCTCGATCTCCTCGGCAGCCTCGCCACGCCAGGTCTTCACGGCCTGCTCGCCGTGCTCGGCTACCTTCTCGTAGGTCTCGCGGGCCTTCACGGCGTACTCGGCGGCGACGCCGACACCGCGCAGCGCGAAGTCCTGAGCGCTCTCGCCGAGCTTCTTCAGGTCGGCGTCGATCGTGCTGCCGAGCTTCTTCAGGTCACCGTCGAGGGTGCTGATGAACTCGCCGACCTTCGTCTGGAGGGTCTCCTGCGCCTCCTTGGCCTTGGCACCGGCCTCCTTGGCTCGGGCGGCGGCCTTCTCCTGCACGACCTTCGGGTCGGTGCCACGGACCGCCTCGAACCGGGCCGGGGCCTCGGCACGCAGCTGCTCCACCAGACCGGGCACCTTCTTGGCCTGCTGCAGGGCGAGGTCGGCGGTGCCGGCGGCGAAGTAGAGCGGGGTCGGGTCGCTGAAGGTCTTGCGCAGGTCGTCGGTGATGGCCATGGTGATGGTCCTCCCGGATTCACGTTCGGCTGAGGGTTTTGTGGGTCCGCAGTCAGGCGGCCGGTCCCCTGGTCCGGTCAACTGGCCGTCTGCTGCGGATCGCCGCCGGAACCGCCGACGGGGCGGGTACGGCGTGCGGGGGCCTTGCGGGTACGGCGTACGGCGCTGACGCTGTCGTCGTCTCTGTCGGCAGCGTGCCGCGCACCGTCGGGCTCGTCGTCGGCGTCCACCGTGCCGGATGCGTCGGATGTGCTGGATGCATCGGCCGTGTCAGCCGCGTCAGCCGTGTCGGCCGTGTCGGCTATGTCCACCGGGTCCGCCGCGGGGGCGGCCTCGAATCCGTTCTCCTTGCGGAAGGACTCGTAGACCTGGAGCAGCACCTGCTTCTGCCCCTCGGTCAGCGTGGGATCGGCGAGGATGACCGCACGCGTCTCCACCTCGTCCCGGTCCCGCTCGGCGTCGAGAATGCCCGCATGGACGTACAGCGTCTCGGCGGAGATCCGCAGCGCCTTCGCGACCTGCTGCAACACCTCCGCGCTCGGCTTGCGCAGCCCGCGCTCGATCTGACTCAGATACGGATTGGACACCCCGGCGGCGTCGGCGAGCTGCCGCAACGACAGCTGCGCGTTTCGCCGCTGCGCGCGCAGGTACTCACCGAGATTGCCGACGTTGAGCGATGCCATACCTCCACCTTGCCCCACCACCGCTAACTTTTGCAAGCATCTGCTTGCAAAAGTGCGCCGGGCCACCCGTTCAGGTGAGCGTCTCTAGAACTCTGCGTGCGCCTGGGTCTCGCTCGGGCTGCAGGAGGCGGTGGTGAAGCGGCTGCGTGAGCAGCTGACGGCTGGTCCGTCCGACTGAGAGACGCGTGCGGTACGGCGGTTCACCCGGACACGAACCAGCCTCGTGCGGACAATCGACACCGTCAGTGCGCGATCGCCTGCCGCGACCTCCGGGAGAACCAGCCGTGACAGGAGCATCAGTTCGTGGGCACGTCCACAAGGGCAAGGCTGACTTCTCCGACATCTACGACTGCCCGGACCCGCGCCGGTACTTCGAGCGTCTGCAACCGCTGGACTACCAGATCCCACAGCATGCTCAGGCAGTCTTCCGGACTCTGATCGACGCGCTGCACAGGCAGCGCCCGGCGGTGACACCGACGGTGCTGGACCTGTGCTGCTCCTACGGCATCAACGCCGCGCTGCTCAACCACACCCTGACACTGAGCGACCTGTACACCCACTACACCGACAAAGCCCTGACTCGGCTGACGGCCCGCCAACTCGCGGACATCGACGTCGAGTTCTTCGCACGCAGCCGCCGACCGGACGCGGTGCCGGTGGTGGGACTCGACTCGGCGGCCCGTGCCGTCCGCTACGCCACGTCCGTGGGGCTGCTGCAGGGCGGCTACGGCGAGAACCTCGAGGCCGCACCCGCGAGTGAGCGGCTGCGGCACGCCGCCGCGAGGACGGTCCTGGTGACCGTCACCGGTGGCATTGGCTATATCTACGCCAAGACCTTCGAGCGCCTGCTGGAGTGCCTCTCCACCCCGCCGTGGGTGGCCGTGTTCGCCTTGCGCACCGTCCCGTACCAGCCGATCGCCGACCTGCTCGCCGCACACGGCCTGGTCACCGAGCGGCTACGTACCCGCACCTTCCGGCAGCGCCGTTTCACCAACGCCCGCGAGCGCGACGCCACCCTGGCGGTCCTCGCCAAGGCCGGGCTGGACGCCCGTGGCCGGGAGGCGGACGGCTACTACCACACCGACCTCTACCTCTCCCGGCCACGGGCCGAGGCCGCTGCGCTGCCGTTGGGCGAGTTGCTCCCCGACCCCGTCGCACGCTGAGCGTCTACGTCGGCCCCAGCCCCCCGATCCACCCCTCCAGCACCGCGAAGTCCGCGTCCGTCAGCCCGTACCGGTGGTCCACGCGGTGGAGCAGGGCGCGCTCGGGGTGGTGGGCGGTCACCCAGGTCCGGTCGGCGTCGGTGATCTCGTCGTCGAGCCAGATGAAGGGCCGGCCGCCCGCGCGGGCGACGAGTGGCCGGGTCTTCCAGTGCAGGGGCCCCGGTGGGCACTGCTCGTCCGGCCAGTCCACCACGGGCAGCGGAGGCAGCCCGAGCCAGGACGCGACGCAGTCGTTCGCCTCGTCCATCCAGGTCGTGGCCCACACCAGCTCGCAGCCCAGCGCTGCCAGCCGCGGACCGAGCCCCGGGTCGATCCGGGTCAGCAGGGGATTACCGGTGGCGTGGGCGGAGGACCGGCCGCCCGCCTCGTACGCCGGGTAGGAACCGGCCGCCCCGAAGGGGATCAGCGTCCCGTCGACATCAAGGAAGAGGAGCAAGGGAGGGAAGGGAGCCACGGGAGACATCGAAAACTACTTTGCTCTTCTTCCCGGCCCGCCGCTACCGTCCCACCCATGACTGCCGGGTCGGCCACGGGCCACGAGCGAAACGGGTGCCCGGCCTCTGAATGAGGCTCGGGCGGGCCAGGGGCCCGCCTCTTTCTCTGCGCACACGGATATCCGCGAATCACGCGACTCCCGCGACAGAGAAAGAAGAGAATGCCCAACGACTTCAACCAGCACGTCATCGACAAGTTCCGCGCCAACAACGGCCGCGTCGGCGGCCCCTTCGAAGGTGCCCGCCTGCTCCTGCTGACCACCACCGGCGCCCGCACCGGCACCCCGCACACCACCCCCCTCGGCTACCTCCCCGACGGCGGCGACCGTGTCCTGGTCATCGCCTCGGCCGGCGGCTCCCCCCGGCACCCGCACTGGTTCCGCAACCTCCTCGCCCGGCCTCGCGCCACGGTCGAGAGCGGCGCGTTCACCTACGAGGCGCGGGCTGTCGTCCTTGAGGGCGAGGAACGCGACCACGCCTTCGCCCGTGCCGTCGAGGCGGACCCGGGCTGGGCGGCGTACCAGGAGAAGGCTGGGCGGATCATCCCCGTGGTGGCTCTGTACGACATCGCGGCCGGCGGTCCGCCGAACATCAACGCCGATTCGCCGGGCGAGGCACTCAAGGTGGTCCATGACGCCTTCCGCCGCGAACTCGCCCTGATCCGGAAGGAGATGAGCAGCGGCGACGGCGGCACCCTCGGCGCCCAGCTCCGCGTCAACTGCCTGGCCTTCTGCCAGGGCCTGCACAACCACCACACCGGCGAGGACATGGCCATGTTCCCGTTCCTGGCCGACCGGCACCCGGAGTTCGCCCCGGCGCTGGCCCGGCTGCGCGAGGAACACGAGCGGATCTCCGTACTCGTCGAGGACCTGCGCCGGGCGGTGTCCGCGGCTGACGCCGAACCGGCCACGGCCCGCACCGAGGTGGAGCGGCTGACGGCCGAGCTGGAGGCTCATCTGGCTTACGAGGAGCAGCAGTTGATTCCGCTCTTCCAAGCCGCCTGAGACAGGCAGGCAGGGGCGAGTACGGGCGACCGCGGCCGGTGTCAGAACGGCAGCGGTCGCCCGTGCACCACGTCCAGCCTCGACACCGCCCGCGTCAGGACGACGTACAGCCGGTGCAGGCCACGTTCCTCCGCCTCCGCGATGGTCGCCGGTTCGACGGCGACGACATGGTCGTACTCGAGGCCCTTGACGAGGCTCGCCGGAACCACCGTCACCCGGGCGGCCGGCTCGTCCGCCCCGGCCGCCGCGATCCCGGCCGCGCCGAGCGCGTCCCGAAGACGGGGCACGTCCGTGTCCGCGGCGATGACGCCGACGGAGCCCTCGCGGCTGAGCGCGTCCCGTACGCAGTCCACCGCCGTGCCGGGGACATCGTCCGTCGCGCGCAGCCGCAGTTCGCCGTCCGCGCGCAGGGAGCGGGCGGCCGGGACGTCGACGTCAAGTCGTTCCAGCAGCCGGTTGGCGAGTGCGACGACCGCCGTCGGGACCCGGAAGCCGCTGGTCAGCGGCACCACGGCCGCGTCCGGCTTCCCCAGGTGGCGCAGCAGTGTGTCCCACGTGCGCGCCGCCCACGGGGTCGTCCCCTGTGCCAGGTCGCCGAGCACCGTCAGCGAACCGAAGGACGCCCGGCGCGCGATGGCCCGGCACTCCATCGGGGAGAGGTCCTGAGCCTCGTCGACGACGACATGGCCGTAGCCCTCGGGATGTTCGACGAGCCCGGCCACCTCGTCGAGGAGGACGAGGTCGGCGGCCGACCACCGCGCCGACTTCCACGAGCGCGGCGGCCGCGCCCACAGCAGCGCCCGCTGCTCGTCGGCGTCGAGCAGCCCGTCGGCGGCCCGCGCCAGCTCGCGCGGGTCGGTGAGGAGTGCGGCGACGACCTCCTCGGGCCGTACGCGGGGCCATACGGCGTCGACGTACGCGCTCACCGCCCGCGCCCGTTCGATCTTCCGGACCCAGGCATTCGAAGGCGGCCCCGAACGCAGCTCGGCCTGCTCCTGGAGACGGCGCACGATCCGGGTCCGTACGCGTTCCCGGCCGATGCCGTACGGCAGCTGCTCGGCGAGCACGCCCGACACGATCGCCGTCAGCCTGGCGGCGGCGACACGCCAGCGGTACGACCCGTCCGGTACGGCGAGATCGCCGTGCCCGTCGGCCGACACGCGCGCGTAGAGGGTCCGGCGCAGTACCTCCGCCATGCGGGCGTCGTGCTTCACGGCGGCGGTCCGCTCGTCGTCGGCCCCGGTCACGGGGTGCCGGGCGATCTCGTCGCCGAGGGTCGACTGCCGTACGCCGGTCTCGCCGAGCGCCGGGAGCACCTCCGCGATGTAGGAGAGGAAGGTGCGGTTGGGGCCGAGGATCAGCAGGCCGGAGCGCCGGATGCGCTGCGGGTGGGTGTAGAGGAGGTAGGCGGCCCGGTGCAGCCCGACCGCGGTCTTCCCGGTCCCCGGCGCCCCCTGCACGCACACCGAGAGCGTGAGGTCACCGCGTACGAGGTCGTCCTGCTCGGGCTGGATGGTCGCGGCGATGTCGCGCATCGGCCCGACGCGGGGCCGCTCGATCTCGCGGGCGACGATGTCGCTCTCCCTGGCCTCAAGGTCCTCGCCCCGGCCGAGGTGCTCGTCCTCCAGCCCCGTCAGGTCGGCGGAGTCGCCCCGGCTGCCGGGGGCCCAGCCGAAGCGGCGGCGGACGGCGACGCCCTGCGGGTCGCGGGCGCTCGCCTGGTAGAAGGCGCGGGAGACGGGGGCGCGCCAGTCGACGACAAGGGGCGGGGCGGCCGGGTCTGCACTGATCCGCAGCCGCCCGAGGTGATAACGCTGCCCGGCGTGCTCTCCCTCCGCGAAGTCCAGCCGCCCGAAGAACAACGGCCCTTCGGGCAGTTCGCGCATCTCCTTGGCCTTGCTGCGCAGCTGGTATCCGAGCACTTCGGCGTCGGCACCGGAGGCGGAGACGTCCTCACCTGTGACGACCTGCTCCTGGGCTCCCTCGACCATGGCGGCGAGGGCGGCGCGGCAGGTGTCGTGGTGGGCGCGTTCGTGGCGGAGGTCCTGGCGAAGGTCCCCGTCGAGGTCCCCGTCGACGTCCTCGTCGAGGGCCGGTTCGGTTGACGTCATGCCCCGAGGATACGTGAATAACGTAACCAGGTTAATTTCTTCACCGAGTCACGGTCTCGCCTGTCTCCACGCTCAGGCGAGATGCGGCAGCCCCGCCCCCAGCGCCCCGAAGGCCCGCTGCGCCGCGGCCACGGCATCCGCCCGCACCTGCGCCACCGACTCCCCGTCGGCGATCCGCCGCCAGTTCTCCAGCGCGAGGATGCGCTGCACGGCGATGATCTGCCCGGCGGCGAGCCGTGCCTCCAGCCCGCCCCCGAGTGCCTCGGCCAACGCGGCCTCCGACCGCTCCAGGTACGCGTACATGCGGCCGGCCAGCGCGGGAGTCCCGTACAGCAGAGTGAGGAAGGCGAGGACCGCCGGGTGGTCGTTGAGCCCGGTGATCGGATCGCACCGCTCCAGCCCGTCGAGGAAGTTCCGTCGCAACGCGGCGATGGGCGTCGGCCCCCGCGCCACCACCCGCGCCGCCTCGTCCTCGTGGTCGGCGAACCGGTGCAGGACGAGGTCCTCCTTGGCCGGGAAATACCGGAAGAGGGTCGGCTTGGAGATCTCGGCCGCGGCGGCGACCTCTGCGACGGACACGGCGTCGAACCCCTTCTCGAGGAAGAGGCGGATGGCGATGTCCGACACGGCCTGGTACATCCGCTGCTTCTTGCGCTCGCGCAGGCCCGCATTGCCGCTGTTCATGGCTACGAAGCGTAGCCCCGGCGGCGGCGCGTCAGGGCCATCGCGGTCTGCCCCGGCGTCGGCACCGCGGCCGGCCCCAGCGGCTCCGCCGCGGCTTGCAGCACCTCGCACAGCCGGTGCACCGCCGCCCGCAGCGATGCGCCGTCGTCCAGTTCCAGCGCGGCCCTGATGGCGTCCGTGAAGAGAGCGAAGAGAGACTGCGCACGTCGGAAGCCGAGGATGCGCGGCAGGTCCTACAGCGACTCCGCCACCCCGATACTCGTCTCCTGGTCCGGACCCGGCTGCGGATCCGGGTCCCGCCGTAGGCCGGACGTCCAGTCGATGCCCCTGGGACGGTCCGCGTCCGGACACGACTCGGCCCTGCCGGTCCCGGGCCGGGACACACGGCGTCCGGTGGGCTTCGCCGTGGCGGACCGCCGCGCACCGTCGTCGGCGTGCCACAGGCGCAGCGCGCGCACCAGCGCCGGCCGGCTCTCGGGCTCCCCCGGCATCCTCAGCGGCTCCCAGGCCCGGCACAGCGCACGGCGCACCCGGTCCGCGGCGCGCTCGACGTCCTCCGGCAGCGGCTCGGCGGGCAGCGCGAGGGCGGCCCGCATCACGTCCGGGAACACCGACTGCACGTACTCGTAGCCCAGATAGGTGCCCAGGTCCGGATCCAGGCCGACGGTCAGGTCGGCGCGCCCCGACCGCCGCATCGCTTCCGCCCACAGCTCGGTCATGAGCTTGCGTTCCGACTCGTCGTAGTCCATGCGCACCAGGTGGGTCGCCAGATCGTGCAACGGGTCGCCGTACAGGCTGAGTTCCCAGTCGAGGACCGTGAGCCGTTCGCCGTCGGATGTCGGCGTGACCACGACGTTGGCGCGGTGGACGTCCGTGTGCAGCAGGACGAACGGGCGCCGGGCCGGGTCGGGCACGGTCCGCAGGAAGCGGCTCACGGCGTCGGCCGGTACGCCCACGCAGTCGAAAAGGCGCCCGAAGCGGGGCCGGTTGTCCTGATGGACCCGCTGCTCCGTGAACCGGGCCAGCCGGTGCAGGAAGCCCCGGCTGTCGTCGCCACGGGGCCAGTCGTCCGGCAGCTGCGGAAAGTCATCCGGGGGCATGCCGGCCAACCGGGCGAAGAAGTCGGCCAGCGCCGCCATCCGCTCCTCGCCGACCGGTTTCCCGGACGCCTCCTCGGCCAGGGAGTGACCAGGCACGTAGGCGTGCAGTGACCACTCACCGAAGTCCGCCAGACAGCGCGGAACGTCACCCAGCCGATCGCTCACCGCCCTCAGCACCTCGGACTCGCGCCAGATCCGGGGAACCACCTCGATGGTCTCGAAGGGCACCCGGAACTTGGCGCGCACCTGCCCGGACCCCATCCCCAGGAGGTACGCCAGTGGCTGCCCGAGCGGGAGGATGTGGTTGCTGTTGTGGTGACCGACGACGACCTCGCCGCCGGCCCGGCGACGGCGCGCCTCCGCGAAGAAACGCACCAGTGCGGTGCGGGTGCGGTGGGGCAGGTGGTGCAGCATGGCCGGAGGGTACAGGGTGCGAAGTGGTACTTCTCACGTTTGGCCATCATGTCCTGTCACGTTCGGCCATCATGTCCTGCCCTCCGCGTCAGCGGACCGAGGCTCAGAATCGCCCCGGCCACAAAGCCTGCAGCAACGGCTTCAGCGAGCTCATGATGCTCTGCGCAGGCACGCCGCCCTCCCGCATCCGCCGATGTGCCCCGGGGTTCCTCGCGTAGCCGAGGAAGCGGACTCCGGCCGCGCGTGCGGCGGCGTGGTCGGAGAGGGCGTCACCGATCATCAGCGAGGCCTCCGGTGCCGCGCCCATCGCCGTCAGGGCGCGGTTCAGCATCTCCGGATGCGGCTTGAGCAGCCTCAGTTCCTGGGTGCGGCCGTAAATGTGGGGATCGAAGCAGGAGAACAGACCTCGATCGTTCAGGTACGAGGTCACCGTGCGGGCCGAGTTGTTGGTCACGACGGCCAGCCGCGCCCCGACCGCCACCCAGGTCTGGATGAGCGGATCTGCGTACGCCGTCGGCATCGCGACCCGCGCCGCCCGCAACTCGTGCCGGGTGAGGTTCTCCTCGAGACCGGCGATCACATCGCTTCCCGGATACCGGGCGTGGAGCGAGCTCAGCGTCCCGTGCGGGTCCTTACTGAAACGTTCCTCCTCGGTGAGCATCCCGCCCAGTCCGCGGGTCTCCATCCACTCCACCTGATCCCGGGCGATGACATCGGCCGGGTGACCGGCGAACAGCCGGCAGATCGGTCCGTCGAAGTCGAAGAGGACATACCGTGTGCGCGCGACCAGTTCCCGGAGATCCTCGGCCTCACTCGTCACCAGTTCCGTCCGTCCCGTCTCAGCAGTCACTCAGCGAGTGTCTGTCCGGGAGCCTCCGAATCCCAGAGGGCATCGAAGTAATTCTTCGTGGCCCGTACGACCGCCGCCTCCTGTCCACCCCTGCTCTGCCGGTACTCGAACAGGTCCGAGTTGAATCCGCTGACGTCGAGGACGTCGAACTCGCCCACGCCGGGCAGCTCGTACGACTGCCGGCCGACCGGGTAGTCGCCCCGCAGGGCCAGCGTGTCGTTCAGCACGTACTTCTTCTCCGACGGCACGAAGCGCAGCGGCCGGAAGGTCACCTCGGTGTCGACGCCCTGGTAGCGCTTGAGGTTGGACAGATGGATGTTCATGGTCTCCATCTGCGCCTTGATCTGTGCCTTGATCTGCTCGTGGACCGGCTCCCTGAGGTCCGGCCGGTCCAGCGGTTCGGGGTAGGGCAGGGGGACGCCCGGCCCGGGCAGCAGGCACCGCACGGTGATCGATCTGGGGTGCGCCTCGCCCCTGGTGACGGCCGCGCACATCTCGGCGAGCGCCCACAGCAGGGTCTCCGCCGTGAAGCAGACGGCGTCGATGCGTACGTCGTCCGCCCGGAACGCCTCCGCCAGATACCTGATCAGGACGACCCGGGCCGCCCTGAACTGCTGCGGCTGCTCCGCCGGCACCTCGGCCACCCTCGGCGGGCTCCCCTTGGTCACGTTGGTCAGCAGCCCGTCGTGCTGGAGCATCGCCAGGGCCTGGCGAACGGTGCCGCGCTCGACGCCGAACTCCTCCGCGAGCACGGCCTGGGTGGGCAGGCGGTCCCCCGCTTCGAGGTCGCCGGCCCGGATCCGTTCGCGCAGGGCGTCGGCGATCTCCTGGGCCGAGGTTCTCCCGCTGCCGTTCACCACCGCGTACTCCTGGTTGACGTTTCTGCTTCGTGCGGCACCGGAAGCCGCCTGCGACACCGGTCAGCTGAGGGTCAGGTCCGTAGTAATGGTTTCCCAGAGTGCGTCGAACCATTTCTGTGACTGCTCCACGAACACGGCGTCCCGCTCGCCCGCACCCCGCTCGAAGGAGAAGAGGACGGACTCACCGCCCAGGACGTCGTACATGTCCATGGTCCCGCTCTCCGTGGTCTCCTCCCGAAGCTTGATCATGTAGTACGCCATCAGCGCCTCCGTTCCGTTGAGCAGGTACAGCTTCACCGGTGGGGTGAAGGGCAGCGCGCGGAAGGTGACGCGTACCTCGATGCCGTGGGAGGAGCGCAGGGAGCGGAGGTTGTGGCTCAGAACCTGGCCCTGGGCGTTGCGCATCGACAGCCACCGCTGGTGGACCGGGTCGTCGTCCCCGCGGCCGTCGACCGGGATCGGGAAGGCGAGGTTGATGTCCCGGGAGGGCAGCAGGATGCGGACGCCGATCGACTGGGGCCGGATACGACCCTCATGGATCATGCGGAGTGGTTCACCCAGGGCCATCATCAGGCTCTCGGCCGTGAGGCAGGCCGCGTCGATCCGTACGTGTGGTGCCGCGAAGGCCTCGATCAGGCGGGGGGCCAGCCCGACCATCGTCGGCTGGGGCATCTCGCTGACCGGGGTCGCATCCGCGATGCGCGGTGGGCTGCCCTTGCTCACGTTGCTGAGCAGACCGTCCTCCTGCAGGGCCCGCAGGGCCTGGCGGACGGTGCCGCGCTCGACGCCGAACTCCTCGGCGAGCACGGCCTGGGTGGGCAGGCGGTCCCCCGCTTTGAGGTCTCCGACGCGGATGCGTTCCCGCAGGACGTCGGCGACCTCCTCGGCCGAGAGTCTCCTGCTGCCGTTCACTGCCACGTTCTCCTGAGCCACGACCAAACGCTACAACTTAGATCCATCTACGGGGAGTTGTTTGAAAGTTGTTTATGACTGGCTACCAAGTGGGGACAAACTCATTGGAGTTGGTAGCCAACTTAACCGAGTTGGCGGAAGGTTTGCCTCCCATCAACCATCCTCTGGCCCCCCACACCCGTTCCGTCCGGCAGCCCGAAGGGGGAAACACCGTGCCTGCCGCCCTCACCCTCCTCTCCATCGTCCTCGTCGCCGGCCTCGAACAGACCGTCCAGTGGAAGTACGGCGCCGCCGGCGTCATCGGCCTGCTGCTGCTCACCATCGGCATCAAGGCGAAGAGCCCGGCGGTCAGCTCCATCGGGGCCGTCGTACTCGCCGCCCTGGTCACCAGGCCCGCTCTATGACGCACAACTGTCCAGGTCAACGCAGTGTGGGAGACATCAGCTCGTGAGCACCAGCTCCGAGCTGATCGTCTCCCACAGTGCGTTGAACCACAGGTTCGACTGTTCCACGAACGTCGTGTCCCGCAGGCCGGCGCCCTGCTCGAAGGCGAACAGCATCGACTGGGTGCCCTCCGCGTCGTACATCTCCAGCGGCTCATGGTCGATCTCCTCCTCGCGGCGCACCAGCGTGTAGTACGCGAAGAGGGCCTCCGCCCCGTTGAGGAGGTAGAGCTTGACGGGTGGCGTGAAGGGCAGCGCGCGGAAGGTCACCTGCACGTCGATGCCGTGCGTGGAGCGCAGGGACAACAGGTTGTGCCGGAGCACCTGCCCCTGGGCGTTGCGATGGGCCAGCCAGCGGCGCCGCAGCCGGTCGGGGTCCGACCGGTCGACCGGTGCTGGGAACGCCAGGTCGATGTCCCGGCTCGGCAGCAGGATCCGTACGTCGACCTTGGCCGGTTTTATTCGCCCCGCGTGGATCTGGCGCAGCGGCTCACCCATGGCGAGGGTGAGGGATACCGAGGTCAGGCACAGGGCGTCGATCTCGACGTGCGGGGCCGCGAAGGCGCCCGTGATGCGCGGGGCGAGGGCCACCATGGTGGGCTGCGGCGGAGCTTCCGGGCCGGCCAGGAGCCTGCCCAGGCCCAGGTCGGGGGCGACCGTCGCGGGGCTCCCTTTGGAGACGTTGGTGAGGAGCTGCTCCGCCTGCAGGACGCGCAGCGCCTCCCGCACGGCTCCGCGCTCGACGCCGAACTCATCGGCCAGTTTGGCCTGGGTGGGCATGCGCTGGCCCGGCCGCAGCACCCCGGACCTGATCCGGGTGCGCAGCTCGTCGGCCACCTCGTGGTGTGTCCTCTGTGGCTGCTGTGGCCTTTTCCGTCCATTGACGGAGGCGGGTTCCGGGTCCACAACCAAACACTACAACTTCCCGCCATCTTCCGGCAGTTCAGGGGAAGGTGGTTATGAGTCGCTTCCAAGCGGAGATAAGTACAGTGAAGTTGGTCGCCAACTTGAGCAACATGGTCAAGCTTTCAGGGGGTTGGCCACCAGGGGGACAAGGAGGGACCGTCATGCCGCTCATCGCCATCGCCGTCGCCGCCCTCGCCATCGGCTTCGAGCAGATCGTCCAGTGGAAGTACGGGCCGATGGGCCTCATCGCGTTCGCGGCGCTGACCGTCGGGCTCAAAGCCAAGAACACCCTGATCAGCGGCATCGGAGCGGTGATCCTCGTGATGCTGCTCGCCCAGTCCGGCTGACCGGGCTCCCTCCCGGAGGGGAGCCGGGAGCCTGGTCGGTCTGCACCACCGCACAACAACCACAACTGAACAGCCACAGCTACGGATGCGTGGCACCGCAATGCCGCCGGCAGGAAGGAGCACTCAGAACATGTCCGGGCACCAAGGACGCCTGGACGTACGCAGCAGGGCGTCGGCCACCCGGGCGGCGCCCGCTCGTTCTTCCCGCACCCGGCCCAGCGCCGCCAGCCGCACCGCCGACTCGTCGCCGAGCCACAGGGTCGCCAACTCGCCCACGTCCAGGGTGAGGTCGGCGTTCGCCGTGGTCGCCGTACAGACCCCGGTCCCGTCCGCCGCGGCTTCCAGCCGGTAGCGGCCGCCGGTGAGCCCGGCCCCGTCGACGACCTCCAGCACCAGCTCACCCGGTCCGCCGTACGTACGTGCTTCCAGGGCCCGTACGACGTCCAGGATCCGCACCCACAACCAGTCGGCCTGCGTGGTGATCCGGGCCGCCCTGAGGTCGGGGAAGCAGAAGGGGACCAGGTCGTCCGGGGCCCGCCAGCCCGTCTTCACCTGCGTGATCCAGTCGATCGAGCACAGGTACCGCCACAGGGCGCGCTCGGCGGCCGGGGTCGCCGCGATGAGCCACTTCACGCTCGCCGTGTTGCGCGGCTGCTTGGCGTCGTCCCACGTGTCGTCGCACTCGTACGACAGCAGGCCCTCGACCTCGCCGGCCGCCGAGCGGTACACCGCGTAGAAGGGCTCGGTCCACGACGAACGGAAGCGTACGACGCCCGTGTTCAGCCGCCACCACAGCTCGTCGCGGCTGACGGCGCCCGGCTGGGCCCGGCGCACGCGCTCGTGCAGCTCCGGTCCGAGCTTGCGGACGTCCTCGCCGTCCACCAGGTCGATACGGCCGCCGTCGTCCGGGACCGGACCGCGGGGGTCGAGGCCGGTGCGGGTGACGTCGACCGTCCACTCGGCCATCCAGGTGGCGGGGCCGAAGCCGTAGCGGCCGTAGATCGGGTACTCGGCCGCGATGAGCGTGGCGACGACGTCTCCGCGCTCCTTCGCCGCGGCCAGGTCCTGGCTCATCATGCGGGTGAGGAGGCCGCGGCGGCGGTGGGTGGCGGTGACGGTCACGTTGGAGATGGCGTCGGCGGGGACCGGGGTGCCGCCGACCGCCGTGAGCTCCTGGGCGAAGGAGCGGAAGGTGGCGACACAGCGCGCTCCGTCGAAGGCGCCGAGGAGTCTTCCCGGTACGAACTGGTTGCGGCGGGCCTCGATCTGCTCCTCCGGGAGGTTCGGCGCACGGAGGAAGCCGGTCTCCAGGGCGCGCTGCCACTCGCGGAACTCGGGCTCGGTGATCGGGCGGACGTCGATGTCGGGGCGGCGGGTCATGGAGTCACGGTAGGTGTGCGACGCGGGGGTGTCGCGCGGATTTTCCTCGCCCCCGCGGCCCGCACCCGTCCCGCCCCGTCCGTCAGCCGAGCAAGTCGTCCACCTGCGCTTCCCCCTCGCGGTACCGGCGGGCGATCTCCGCGCTGCAGTCGTCCGCCGTCCGCTGCAGCCGCTGCCGCCGGCGGGACACCTGCTGCTCGTATCGCACGAGCCGCCCCATCGCCTCGCTCAGCTCCGGGTCGGTGCGGGCGTCCAGGTCCGACAGTTCGACCTCGGCGAGCATCTCCGCGGCAAGCAGCCGGTACTCCTCGCTGTGCGGGGTGCCCAGTGTCACGTGGCGGGCCGAGGAGCGGTGTGTGGCCGGGGCGTCGGTGAGGATCTCCGGGAGCCGGTCGAAGACGGACGCCTCGCCCGGGTCGTCCACGATGGATGCCGGACCGCGCCGGGCCAGCTCCGCACGCAGGATGTCGATCCGGCCCTGCAACAGCCGCCGTACATAGCTGAGGTCGGCCTCGTCGCGCTGGGCGTCCCGGCGCAGGGTGCGCAGCTCGATCAGGCTCAGTACGGCCAGGTCGTACTCGGGAGGCTCGGCGGCCAGCCACGGGCTGTCGGTGCGCTGCGCGGGCGGTCGGGGGGCAGCCGCAGGCGGCTGCCCGGTACGCCCGGTACTCGGTGTGCTCATGTGCCTCTACCGTCCCCTCGACCGGCGTGTGGCGCCATCGTGCCACCCCAAGTGGCCGCTATGTGAACGAGTACCCCCGATCGGCCCCAGATGGGAGGATAGGGATCAAAAAAGACCTGGTCCGGACCATTCCCGGACCGTTCTTCGGGCGGTTCTTCGCCGACCGGCATGATGGTCGTATGCGTGCAGTGGTGCAGAGAGTGGACGGCGCGAGCGTCGTCGTGGACGGCGAGACGGTCGGGGAGGTCATCGGCGAGGGGTTGTGCGTCCTCGTCGGGGTGACCCACGAGGACACCAAGGAGAAGGCGGCCCAGCTCGCCCGCAAGCTGTGGTCGATCCGCATGCTGCAGGACGAGAAGTCGTGCAGCGACGTCGACGCCCCGCTCCTCGTGATCAGCCAGTTCACCCTCTACGGAGACGCCCGCAAGGGCCGCCGCCCCACCTGGAACGCGGCCGCCCCCGGCGATGTCGCCGAGCCCCTGGTCGACGAGGTGGTCGCCCAGCTGCGCGCCCTGGGCGCGACGGTGGAGACGGGCCGGTTCGGCGCGCAGATGCGGGTGTCGCTGACGAACGACGGCCCGTTCACCGTGCTCGTCGAAATCTGATCAGGGCTCCACGACGACTTCCTGCGCCGCCGCCGTCTCCCCCGCCAGCAGCCGCGCGTCAAGCGGCACGTTCCGCTTCACCAGCGCGAGCGCGATCGGGCCGAGCTCGTGGTGGCGTACGGATGTCGTGACGAATCCGATCTTGCGGCCGTCGGGGCCCTCGTCCGCGACCCGGATCTCCGTGCCGTGAGCCGGCAGGTGGACCTCGCTGCCGTCGAGGTGCAGGAAGACCAGGCGGCGCGGGGGCTTGCCCAGGTTCTGGACGCGGGCGACCGTCTCCTGACCCCGGTAGCAGCCCTTCTGGAGATGGACCGCGCTGCCGATCCAGCCCAGCTCGTGCGGGATGGTGCGGTGGTCGGTCTCGAAGCCCAGGCGCGGCTGGTGGTGCTCGACGCGCAGCGCCTCGTGCGCGAGGAGTCCGACCGGCGGGCCGGCCTTCGCCGCGTACGCCTCCAGGTCCGTACGGGGGAGGAGGAGATCACGGCCGTACGCCGTCTCGCGTACGACGACACCCGCCGGTACCTCGGCGATGGACCCGGCGGGCAGGTACACGACGGCGAACTCGTCCGTCCGGTCGGCGACTTCCACCCGGTAGAAGAACTTCATCGACTCCAGGTACGCGATCAGCGCGTCCCGGGTGCCGGGCTCCACGTGGGCCCAGGTGGTCGTGCCGTCGTCCACCAGGTACAGGGCGTGCTCGATGTGACCGTGCGCGGACAGGATCAGCGCCTCGGTGGCCTCACCCACGGGCAGCTCGCTGACGTGCTGGGTGAGCAGCAGGTGCAGCCAGCTCAGCCGGTCGTCGCCGGTGACGGCGATGACCCCGCGGTGCGAGAGGTCGACGAATCCGGTGCCGTCGGCGAGGGCACGCTGCTCGCGGAACAGGTCGCCGTAGTGGGCGGCGACGCCTTCGTCCACGCCCTCGGCGGGGACGGCGCCGGGCAGGGACAGCAGTGGGCTCTTCATGTAGGTAAGCCTACGACTTGGTAATTGAACTCTTGAGGGAGCAGTCCTTGCACCGGCCGAAGATCGCGAAGTGCTTCATGTCGGTGTCGAAGCCCAAGGTCTCGCGCAGCTTGGCGGTGAAGTCGGCGACCACCTCGACGTCCGCCTCGATGACGTTCGAGCAGTCGCGGCAGACGAGGTGGATGTGGTGGTGCCGGTCGGCGAGGTGGTACGTCGGCGCGCCGTGCCCGAGGTGGGCATGGCTGACCAGCCCGAGCTCCTCCAGGAGCTCCAGGGTCCGGTAGACCGTGGAAATGTTGACCCCCGACGCCGTCTTCCTCACTTCCACGAGGATGTCGTCGGGGGTCGCGTGCTCAAGGGTGTCCACGGCTTCGAGCACGAGTTGCCGCTGCGGCGTCAGCCGGTAGCCGCGCTGCCGCAGATCGGTCTTCCAGTCTGTACTTCCGGTGCTCACCACACCGGAAAGTCTAGGACGACGTCAGCCACCCAGGCATTCGTCCCGGGTTCGCAGCTCAGGCCGTCGATGGCTTCGACGTCCCGGCCGCGTCATGCCGCCTCACACCACAAGGGGAGCGAACAGGTGACCCAAGACGGGTCTCACTTGAAGAAAGCGATCCCGTCGTCCGGCATGTCGTCGGGCAGGGCCTTGGCCCAGCGCTCCACGTCCTCCGGGGTGACGACCTTCTTCAGGTGCGCCGACATGTAGGGGCGCAGCTCGACCTCGGGGGTCTGCTTCTCGCCGACCCACATGAGGTCGCTCTTGACGTAGCCGTACAGGCGCTTGCCGCCGGTGTAGGGGCGGGAGGCGGCCGTCCGGGCCACCGCGTCCGTGACGAGGTCGATCTGCGGCTTCTTGTCGGCGAGCTCGCCGTACCAGATCTCGATGACACCGTCGTCGCGGGTCATCGTGGCCTCGACCTTGCGGTCGGCGTCGATCCGCCAGAAGCCGGACTCCGACTCCAGGGGCCTGACCTTGTTCCCGTCCTTGTCCAGGACCCAGGTGTGGGAGTGGTACTCCAGGAAGTCCCGGCCGTCGTGCGTGAAGGTGACCTCCTGGCCGAAGTTGCACTTCTCGGAACCGGGGAAGTCGTGCACGCCGGCGCCGGCCCAGTTGCCGAGCAGGAAGGCGAGGGGGACGAGGTCCTTGTGAAGGTCCGACGGGATCTCGATCATGAGCAGCAGTCCCTAGAGGTTGTTCAGCGCTGACCCTGGTACAGCTTCTTCACGGTCAGCCCGGCGAAGGCGAGGACGCCGACGCAGACCAGGACCAGCAGGGTTTCGAAGAAGATCTCCACGGGGTGCTCCTTGGGATGAGCGTGTTTCGCACGTAGACAAGGCCGGGCCCCAGCTTACGCGGCTGGGGCCCGGCCTTCTCCGTGAGGTACGCCCTGCGGGGTCAGCCGAGGAGCTGGCTCTGCAGCATCACCGTCTGCTGGAAGGGAACGGCCTTCGCGGCGCCCTTCCTGGTCTGCAGGATCACCGCGTAGACGTCACCGGCGGAGAGGTAGGCCTGGCGGACCTGCTCGGGCCCGTAGGGCTTCGCCTCGACGTAGGCGGTGCGGGCGATCCCCGAGACGGCCACCTCCGGGAAGTCCTCGTCGTAGGTGGCGTCGACGGCACCGCGCACCTGGTAGGTCGGGCTGGTGTACGCGATGGCGTCGCTCGCGAGCGTCTTCTCCACGACGGCCGCCGTGCCGAACTGGAGCAGGTAGATCCGGGTCCGGGTGCCGTCCGGGGTGGTCCAGCCGCGGGCCGCGATGTGCCGGAGACCGGAGTCGACGAGCTTCTGCCGGAGCTCGTCGCGGTCCTCTTTCTGTGCGTACTCCGCCAAGTAGTCCTCGGTCTTCAGCCAACCGTCCGAACCGCTCAGTGCCTTGTCCTGCGTCGCTCCCTCGGGGGCGGGCAGGAGCAGGGCGCGCAGATCGGCATAGTGGGCGCCCGCCGTGTTCGCCTCGGCGAAGGGCGCGGGGCTGCCCGACGGCAGCGGCGGCTTGACGAGCGCGGGGAACTCCCAGCGCCCGTCCGACTCCGTCGCCAGCCCCGGTACGTCCGTCCGCTCCATCCCCGTGATCCCGTACGCCGTCGCCGTCCCGACCGCCCCGAAGACAGCGACGGCGGCGGTCCAGCGGAGGACGGCACGCAGTACACGGCGGTCCTTGGTGGGCTGGGCGGCCAAGGGGGCGGTCGCCACGGCCTCAGGGGCCGGGGTGACGATCGGCTCGACCACGGAGACCGCAGCGGCGATCGGCTCGACCACGGAGACCGGAGCGGCGATCGGCTCGACCTCCGGGTTTGTTTCGGTGGTCGCCGCAGCCTCCGGCTCCGTGACCTGGTGCTGCTCGGTCATACCGCCTCCCCCGGCTCGGCAATGCGGTCGAGTTGTGTGCGCAGGAGCGTCGCGACGCCCTTGGTGTCGAGTGGCTTCACGCCATCCGCGGTGGCCGTGACCAGGACGTTTCCCACGTACGCGGAGCAGAACATCGTGTCGAGGTCCTCGTCGGCGTCCTTGGGCGGCAGGAAGCACTTGGCGTTCTTGTGGCCCTTGATCTCCGGGCCCTTGCGGAAGACGTCCAGGGCGTCGAGGAACTCGTTCTGGAACGTCGACATCTCCCGGACCGCGGCCTTGCTGTCCATCTGGGCCAGCACGATGCTCACCGCGTAGATGTCGTCGTTGTCGTAGGTGCTGGCCTTGCGGCTGTAGTAACTGCGCATCGCCATGCCCTTGATGCGCTGCTTGTCGATCTGCTGCTCCAGCCGCTTGCGCTGGGAACGGGGCAGGTCGCTCAGCGACTGCTTCCGCAGGGCCGTGGCCTGGGCGCCGCTCAGCTGCACGTCGGCGCCGAACTCCGCGAGGTCCGGCCCCCTGCTCCAGCCGTCGTTCCCGTACGGCACGAGCATCCCGGCGAGCCCCTGCTGGGTCGCCGCTTTCTTCTCCTCCGCCGTGACCTTCGGAAACTTCCAGACGGGAGCACCCGCGTCACGGTCGGCTCCGTCCACGGTCACGACGGTGTATCCCACCCCGGCGACGACGGCCCCGGCCAGCAGCACAGACCCGGCGACGGCCGCGAGGCGCCCCCGGCGGACGGGCTTCCTGACGGGCTCGGGCACGGCAGCGTCAGGCACGGCAGTCTCGGGCACCGTGACCGGCTCGGGCACCGCGGCCGGCTCGGGCACCGCAACCGGTTCGGACACCGCGGCCGGCTCGGGCACCGCAACCGGTTCGGGCACCGCGGCCGGCTCGGCCGGCTCGCTCTGCTTCTCGCTCACAGCTGCTCCATCTGCCGCTTGGCCAGGTCCGTGATCGTCTTCTTGGCGATCGGCTTGTCGCCCCAGACCCAGATCTCCATCGCGATGTCGCCACGCCAGGCGTGCGCCTCCGCGTTGTACACCGGCAGGTAGCCGGGCTCGGTGTCGGGCCGGGTGTGGACGTACGCCATGCCGTCCCCGGTGCCGGGGACGCTCCAGCTGTCGGTGGCGTCCTCCTTCTCCGCCCAGTACTGGCCGTCGTCGCTGGAGCCCTCGGCCGCCATGTCTTCTTCCTGCCGGAACTGGACCAGCCGGATCTCCACGCTGTACGCGCTGCCGACGTCCCAGCCGGTGACGGCCGCCCGGCGGAACTCCTCGCCGACCAGGTCGGGGTAGGCCTCGCCCGGCTCGGTGAAGCTGTCGGCGTAACCGGCCAGGTCCATCCAGCCGTCGTCGGCCACCCAGTCGGCCTCTTTCGCGCCGTGCGGCTTCTTCAGCAGCAGCTTCCGCAGGTCGCCGTCGGTCTTCACTTGGCGGTCCTGCGCGGCCGACAGCGGCTCGGGGCCCTCGCCCTTGGCCTGCGGCAGCGTGGGCTGGGAGAGCGGCGGCAGCTTCGTCGGCTCGCGGTCGGCCTGGACGAGGTAACCGCCGCAGGTGCCGGCGACCAGGCCGAGCGCGGCGGCGCCGACAATCAGCAGCGCCGTACGCCCGTGGCGGCGCGGCCGGGGCACAACGGGAGTACTGGGCATGTCCGGCACATCAGATCCACCAGGTGCATCAGGTGCTTCGGGTACTACTTCGGGTCCTTCCAAGACGTCCCCCCACAGAACGTGAAGCGTCGATTCCGTATATGCGCTTCACAGGAGACTCATGGCCAACACACCTAGTTGTAAGGGAGTTGATTACGATTCAGACATGGCAAAGAAGCTCGTGATCAAGGTGACGGCGGGGGCCGATGCGCCCGAGCGCTGCTCGCAGGCGTTCACGGTCGCGGCAGTGGCCGTGGCCAGCGGGGTCGAGGTCTCCCTGTGGCTGACCGGTGAGTCCTCATGGTTCGCGTTGCCCGGCCGGGCCGCCGAGTTCGAGCTGCCGCACGCGGCTCCGCTGCCCGATCTGATCGACTCGGTTCTGGCGGGCGGCCGCCTGACCCTGTGCACGCAGTGCGCGGCCCGCCGGGACATCACGGAGAAGGACGTCATCGAGGGCGTGCGGATCGCGGGCGCACAGGTGTTCGTTCAGGAGGCGCTGGGGGACGAGACGCAGGCGCTCGTCTACTGAGACCTACTCGGACTGCTCGACCCACAGGCAGAAGGGGTGTCCCGAGGGATCGAACAGGACGCGTACGTCGTCCTGCGGCTGGTGTGCGGCGAGCCGGGCCCCCTCGGCCACGGCTCGCGCCGTCTCCGTCTCCAGGTCGTCGACCTCGATGTCCAGGTGCAGCATCATCTGCTGCTCTCCGGGATTCCGGGTGGGCCACACCGGTGGGACGTACTCGGGCTCGGTCTGGAAGGACAGGGCCGTGCCCGCGCTGCCCGGCGGCGGGCCGATGAGCACCCAGTCGGGTTCGTCGGCGCGCACCTCGTAGCCGAGCAGACGCTGATAGAACCCGGCCAGCTCGTGCGCGTCACGCGCGTCGAGCACCACGGTGGACAGCCTCGTAGGCGACATGCCTGTCTTCCTACCGGGGCCGCTTCTTCCCGTCCAGCTCGTCCCACCACTCGTCGGACTTGGGATCACCGGAGGGATCGTCCCACCACCGGTCCTCGGGGCCCCGCCGGTTGGCCACCATCGCGGCGAGCGGGGGGATGACCATGGCCACCACACACATGCCGACAGCCACGGGGATCGACCAGAGGCGTACGACCGCCCACGCCAGGACGAAGAGACCGATGCAGGTCCCCATCATGGCGAAGTAGACGTGCCGTCGCCGTGCGTACATACCTCCAGCGTAGGCCCGCAACACCGCCGAGGCCGAGGGGGCGACGTGCCGTCGCCGTGCGGACATACCTCCAGCGTGGGACCGGAAACGCCGAAGGGCCGCACCCCAGGCGTCCAACCCGCGGGGTGCGGCCCTTCAGTGGTTCACGGTGTCGTTCAGACCGCGATCGCGACCTCCGCGAGGCCCCCCTGCTGGGCGACGACCGTGCGGTCGGCGGTGGCGCCGGGGACGAGGGCGCGGACGGTCCAGGTGCCCTCGGCCGCGTAGAAGCGGAACTGACCCGTGGCCGAGGTCGGGACCTCGGCGGTGAACTCGCCGGTCGAGTCCAGCAGGCGGACGTAGCCGACCACGGGCTCGCCGTCCTTCGTCACCTGGCCCTGGATCGTGGTCTCACCGGGCTTGATCGTCGAGGCGTCCGGGCCGCCGGCCTTCGCTCCACACATGTCGTACTCCTGAAGGGGGTGATGAAAGGTCGGTCGGATTGCTTACTTGTTGGCGCCGAGCTCGATCGGCACGCCCACGAGGGAGCCGTACTCGGTCCAGGAGCCGTCGTAGTTCTTGACGTTCTGGACGCCGAGCAGCTCGTGCAGGACGAACCAGGTCAGGGCCGAACGCTCGCCGATGCGGCAGTAGGCGATGGTGTCCTTGGCCAGGTCGACCTGCTCGTCGGCGTACAGCTCCTTGAGAGCGTCGTCCGACTTGAAGGTGCCGTCGTCGTTGGCGTTCTTCGACCACGGGATGTTGCGGGCGGTCGGAACGTGGCCCGGACGCTGCGACTGCTCCTGCGGCAGGTGCGCGGGGGCGAGCAGCTTGCCGGAGAACTCGTCGGGCGAACGGACGTCGACCAGGTTCTGCGCGCCGATGGCCGCCACGACGTCGTCGCGGAAGGCGCGGATGGACGTGTCCTGCGGCTTGGCCTGGTAGGAGGTCTCGGCGCGCTCGGGCACCTCCTCGACCAGCTCGCGGGCGTCCAGCTCCCACTTCTTGCGGCCGCCGTCGAGAAGCTTGACGTTCTCGTGGCCGTACAGCTTGAAGTACCAGTAGGCGTAGGACGCGAACCAGTTGTTGTTGCCGCCGTAGAGGATCACCAGCGTGTCGTTGGCGATGCCCTTCGACGACAGGAGCTTCTCGAAACCCTCCTGGTCGATGAAGTCACGGCGGACCGGGTCCTGGAGGTCCTTGGTCCAGTCGATCCGGATCGCGTTCTTGATGTGGTTCTTCTCGTACGCGGACGTGTCCTCGTCGACCTCGACGATGGCCACGCTCGGGTCGTCCAGGTGGTCCTGGACCCAGTCGGCGTCGACCAGGACGTCGCTGCGGCTCATGCTCTTTCTCCTCCGGGGCAATTGCGGCGGTGCGTGCGAGTGAGAGGGGTGCGCTCACAGAGAGAGGGCGCACGGATACCCAGGGCAGGGTGGGGGGATGCGGAAGTCGGCGCTTCCGCTCAGAAGGGGCGACAGAGCATGGCGGCGACGCGGCACAGGTCTACTGCCCGCCGCTTCGTGAGGTCCGCCTGACGCTTCATGGGCTCGATCGTAGGGACGGACAGCCTGGCATGTCACCGGTGTGTCGTATTTTGAGACGCGATCGTCCGGGATGCGAGATGGAGTCATCGTCCCGGCCGTCACCGCAGGGTTCCCGGGCGCCTGCGTCCGTCGCCACAGCCGCCGTACGGAAAGGGGCGTCTCGCTTTTCGGACAGCTTTCGTCCGCCGAACGCCGTCCTACCCGGCCAGCCTCACGTTCGAACCCCGCACCGAGATCTTCACACCGTCGCTCGCCGCCTGCACCTTGTCCAGCTGGACGCCGCCGGGCAGCTCCTCGATGACCTGCTGGAAGTCGGTGATCGAGCGGACCGCGTTCTCGGCGAGGTCGACGCCGAGGTCGGGCAGCGAGTCGGCGCGCACCTGCACGGTGTCGCCCTTGACCGTGACCGAGCTGAGCACGGAGACCGGGCGGGCCGGCTTGACGCCGAGGACGGTCGCGTCGATCTGCACCTTGATCTTGCCGTTGCCGCCGTCGGACAGGCCCACGACCTGGGCGGTGACGCCGGGCCCGACTTGGGTGGGCTCGGACTTGGCGGCCTTGAGCAGCTCGTCGTAGGCGATGGTCGCGGTGCCGGTGGCGGTGGCCGCGGTGGCGGAGCTGTAGTCGCCGGAGAAGTCGACGCTCTTCATGTGCGCCTCGAGGTCGTCGATACGGATCGTCCCGGTGCCGTTGCCGGTGGCCGCGTCGTAGTCCTTGATGCCGACCTCGACGTCGTCCAGCTCGCCGCCCGCCACCTGGGTGAGGAAGGGGAAGCCGTTGATGGACACGTCCGGGGTGTTGGCCAGGCCCTCGGTGGTCTTCAGCTTGTCCGCCGCCTCACCCTCGGCGAAGTGCACGGCGACCCGGTCCACGACCACGAAGAGCACGCCCAGGATCACCACGACGATCAGAAGTACTCGCAGCGCGCGCATTCGATGTTCCCCCACCCGGACAGCCATCAAGGACGACAGCCACGGTAGCCCCGCCGCGCGGGACCACCGTGGAATTGTCGATCACCTGTGACATGTCACGGCCACTACGCGCCCCGCAAGGGGCGCGTGGAATGCGCGACCAGCCCCCACTTCCAGCGGAGCGTTCAGCCGAGCGCACGCCCCAGTACGTAGATCGCCGGCGCCGCGGCCGACAGCGGCAGGGCCACGCCCGCCGTGAAGTGGACGAACCGGGACGGGTAGTCGTAACTGGCGACCCGGTGGCCGATGAGCGCGCAGACCGCGGCGCCGGCGCCGAGCAGCGCCCCCTTCGAGCCGAGGCCCGTCATCCCGCCGACCGCGATGCCGGCGCCCGCCGCGGCCAGCAGCGCCACGACCACGGAGGCCGGGGTCGGCAGCGGCAGCGCACGGGCCAGGACGGCCACCGCCACCGCGGCCGCGCCGACCGACACCGCGTCCGCGTCGGCGGCGAGGTACCCGGTCGCGACGATCGACAGCGCGGCCGAGGCGACGCCCGCCATCAGGCCGTACATCCGCTCGTCCGGGTCGGCGTGCGAGCGCAGTTGCAGAACGAGGCAGAGCAGCACCCATACGCCGAGGGTGCCGAGGATCGCGGCGGGCGCGTGCTCACGTCCGGCCGCCAGCACCGCGACGTCCGAGACCAGCGCGCCCAGGAAGGCCAGCGCGATGCCCTGCCGGGCCGGCCACATCCCGTTCAGCCGGAACCAGCCCGCGGCGGTGACGGCCTGGAGGACGACGAGCGGGACGAGGAGGGCGTACGAGCCGATGGCCGCCGTGCCCGAGAGCAGCAGCCCGAGCAGCGCGGTGAGCGCGGCGGGCTGCATTCCGGGCTCGATGACCGGGGAGCGGCCTTCGAGGCGGGCTCGCTGGGCATCGGTGATGCGGGCGTTGCCGGCGAGGGTGGCGGGGCCGTAGGAGGGGGCTTCTTCGGTGCTGCCACCGCCCTGGACGGCGCCGGGTGCGGTGTAGGCGGGGGCGACGGGGGGCTGCTCGGCAGCGGCGGCTCCGGACCACCCTCCTGCCGACGGCTGCGGATAGCCGTACGCCTGCGGCGCCTGCTCCTGTGCCTGCGCCTGATACCCCTGGGGCGGCAAATACGCCGTCTCCGGCGCGCTCGGCGCGGCGACCGGAGGCTGCGCCTGCGTCTCCCAGGTCTGCCCCTGCCACTGCTGGGTGTGCTGCGGGTCCTCGTAGGGGTAGGGCTGGTGCTGCTGCCCCGGCCAGGCCTGCTGCTGCTGTTGTTGCTGTTGCTGTTGCTGTTGTTGCTGCTGCTGCTGCTGCTGCTGCTGTGCGTACGGGTCGTAGCCCTCGTACGGGGACGGGGACCCTCCGTAAGGCTCGTACGGCTGGTTGGTCATCGGTGGGGTCACCCTCCTGCGAACGGCGGGAGCACCTCGACCGTGCCGCCCTCGGCCAGCCGTACCGTCTCATGCCCGCGGGTCCCGACGGGGTCACCGTCGATGAGGAACGAGCATCGCCGCAGTACGCGCGCCAGTTCGCCGGGGTGTCGCTCCCGGACCGCGTCGAGCGCTTCGGCGAGCGTGGCCGCGTCGTACGGCTCCTCGGCGACCCCGGCCGCGGCCTTGGCGGCGGCCCAGTAGCGCACCGTGACCTTTGCCATCTCGTCCCTCAAGTCGGTTCGGCAGTGAACACCGCCAGGCTAGCCCGCCTGTGCGGCGGCCCAGCGACCGATCCGGCGCAGCAGCTCGTCGTCCGCCGCGTGCTCGGCGTGGCCCATGCCGGGCTCCAGCCAGAGTTCGCCGTGGTCGCCGGCGGCCTCGGCCAGCATCCGGGGGTGGTCGACGGGGAAGTAGCCGTCCTGGTCGCCGTGCACGACGAGCAGGGGCCTGGGCGCGATGCGCGGGACCGCCTCCACCGGGGACAGCGGCACCGGGTCCCAGTCCCGGTGGTGGATCCGGGTACGGAATCCGTAGCGGCTCACCAGACGGCCCTCGGGCCGGGTCACCAGCCAGTGCACCCGCCGCATGGGGGCCGTACCCCGGTAGTACCAGCGGGCCGGCGAGCTGACGGAGACGACCGCGTCCGTGCGCGCCTCGTGCCGCGGGCCGTACAGCGCCGCGTGCCGCAGCACCACCGAGCCGCCCATGGAGAAGCCGACGGTGACCACGCGCGCGTGCCCGAGCCCGCGGGCCCACTCCACCGCGGCCGCCAGATCGAGCACCTCCCGGTCGCCCACCGTGGAGCGCCCGCCCGACGCGCCGTGCCCGCGGAAGGAGAACGTGACGACGGCCCCGTAACGCGCGAACGCCTCCGCCACCCGCCGAACATGCGGCCGGTCCACGCCGCCGGTGAAACCGTGCGCGATCACGAACACCGGGTCGACGGAGGATGGCGGGGAGCCGTCGTATACGACCGCACCCGGGTCGTATACGGAATCGATCGTCACTCCGTCGGTGGTGTGCAGAAACGTGCGCAAAGGCACCCGTCTGTCCATCTCAGAGTTCGGACGAACGGTGGAACGTGCCGCATGACCTGCCTGACCCGTACTCATGTGGGCTATTCTGCTTGGCAGAGGACTCGGGCAACGTAGCCCCCGGGTCCTTTTGTGCTTTCGGGAGCGTTGTATACGACGTGGCCGGTGGCGCGGCGGGTCCCAGGGGCGCGGGAGCCGCACAGTAGGAAGCAGTGCCGCAAACGTCCTCGCAGGGACCGAGGAGGAACCAGACGTTATGGGCGAGCGAACCGTGCACGAACGTATGACGACGACCCAGGCAGGTGGGGTGCGATGAGTTCTCTGCTGCTCCTGACCAATGCCCTTCAGCCGTCGACGGAGGTGCTTCCCGCTCTCGGCCTGCTCCTGCACAACGTGCGAGTGGCTCCGGCGGAAGGCCCCGCTCTCGTCGACACCCCCGGTGCCGACGTCATCCTGATCGACGGGCGACGCGACCTCCCGCAGGTCCGCAGCCTGTGCCAGCTGCTGCGGTCCACGGGCCCCGGCTGCCCCCTCATTCTCGTGGTCACCGAGGGCGGCCTCGCGGCCGTCACCGCCGACTGGGGCATCGACGACGTGCTCCTCGACACCGCGGGACCGGCGGAGGTCGAGGCGCGGCTGCGGCTGGCCATGGGCCGGCAGCAGATCGTCAACGACGACTCCCCGATGGAGATCCGCAACGGCGACCTGTCGGTCGACGAGGCGACGTACTCCGCCAAGCTCAAGGGGCGCGTCCTCGACCTCACCTTCAAGGAGTTCGAGCTCCTGAAGTACCTGGCGCAGCACCCGGGCCGAGTGTTCACGCGTGCACAGCTGCTCCAGGAGGTCTGGGGCTACGACTACTTCGGTGGCACCCGCACGGTCGACGTCCACGTACGGCGACTGCGCGCCAAGCTCGGCCCCGAGCACGAGTCGCTGATCGGAACCGTCCGGAACGTCGGTTATCGATTCGTTACTCCCGAGAAGGCGGACCGCGCCACGGACGAGGCGAAGGCCAAGGCGGCCCCGCCAAAGCCGGAGGATGCGGACGAGACGGCCGCCCTGGACAGCACCGAGGTCGGCGCAGAGGCGTAGTGGGCGCTCGGGCAGGGCACCCAGGGCGTTGCTTGCGCACAGGCAAGCTCTGATACGCCCTGCCCAGAGCGGGTCCATCCGCGTAGACTCCGCGCGTGGCCAAGGTGACTCGGGATGATGTGGCGCGACTGGCGGGGACTTCCACCGCCGTGGTCAGTTATGTCATCAACAATGGACCCCGGCCGGTCGCCCCGGCCACGCGCGAGCGTGTCCTCGCCGCCATCAAGGAACTGGGCTACCGGCCCGACCGGGTGGCCCAGGCGATGGCGTCCCGGCGTACCGACCTCATAGGCCTGATCGTGCCGGACGCACGCCAGCCGTTCTTCGCGGAGATGGCGCACGCGGTCGAACAGGCCGCTTCCGATCGCGGAAAAATGGTGCTCGTCGGCAACTCCGACTACATCGGCGAGCGCGAGGTCCACTATCTGCGGGCCTTCCTCGGTATGCGCGTCAGCGGTCTGATCCTGGTCAGCCACGCGCTCAACGACCTCGCCGCCGCCGAGATCGAGGCGTGGGACGCCCGCGTGGTCCTGCTGCACGAGCGGCCCGAGGCCATCGACGACGTCGCCGTCGTCATGGACGACCTGGGCGGCGCCCAGCTCGCCGTACGGCATCTCCTGGAGCACGGCTACGAGTACGTCGCCTGTATGGGCGGCACCGCCCAGACCCCCGCGGTCGGCGACCCGGTCTCCGACCACGTCGAGGGCTGGCGGCGCGCGATGGACGAGGCCGGGATATCGACGGAGGGGCGCCTCTTCGAGGCGCCGTACAACCGCTACGACGCCTACCGCGTCGCCCTGGAGATCCTCTCCGGGCCGCGGCGGCCGCCCGCGGTGTTCTGCTCCACCGACGACCAGGCGATCGGCCTGCTGCGGGCGGCGCGGGAGCTACGCCTGGATGTTCCGGGGGAGCTGGCCGTGGCCGGCTTCGACGACATCAAGGAGGCGGCGCTGGCGGATCCGCCGCTGACGACGATCGCGTCGGACCGTTCGGCGATGGCGCGGGCGGCGGTGGACCTGGTGCTGGACGACGGGCTGCGGGTCGCGGGGTCGCGGCAGGAGCGGCTGAAGGTGTTTCCGTCGCGGTTGGTGGTGCGGACGTCGTGCGGGTGTGAGTGAGGCTACGGGTGCCCTTCTCCGCGGCTTCCCTGAGCTTTTCCGAGCCTTCCTGAGGGCTTTCTGAGAGGCCTCGCCCAGCTGCGAGAACCCGCTTTATATCGGGCATACGAGCTTCTACCTGCCTTCTCAGGGAGCGCTCAGGAAGCTCTCATCGTGGGGCGGGAAGCTCTTTCCATGACCGAGAGCTTCCGCCGCAGCGGCGAGTACGAGACCCCCTACCAGGGCGACCAGCAGCAGGCCTCCACCCCCTTGCAGCCGACGTACCCCCAGCAGCAGCACGCCTCCTCCCCCGTCAACCCCGAGTGGCCGCCCCCGCCGGCGTACCAGCCCGCGCAGCCGCCGGCGGAGCCGGTGACCGTCGAGCCCGGCACCACGGTCTGGCCGGCCCAGGCCTCCTCGGCCTCCGCCGCCCCCGCGGGCTTCACGGCGGAAGGTGCCGGTGACGGCTACGGCGGCGGCAACACCGCTCTCCTCACCGCCGTACCCGCCGAGCCCGCGCCGAAGAAGAAGCGCACCCGCGGGACGGTCGCCCTGCTCGCCGCCGTGGCGATCATCGCCGCGGCCGTGGGCGGCGGCACGGCGTACGGCATCCAGGAGCTCACGGGCAAGGACTCGGTCACCTCCAGCTCCACCAGCACCAGCGTGGTTCCCTCCGCCAAGAAGGGCACCGTCGCCGGGGTCGCCGCGGCGGTCAGCCCGAGCATCGTCGAGATCAACGCCACGCTCAGCAACGGCTCCTCGACCGGCTCCGGTGTGATCATCACCAGCGACGGCGAGATCATCACCAACAACCACGTGATCTCCGGCGCCTCGTCGATCAAGGTGTCGACGAGCGACGGCAAGGAGTACACGGCCAAGGTCGTCGGCACCGACAGCAAGAAGGACCTCGCCCTGATCAAGCTGGAGAACGCCTCCGGCCTGACGGTGGCGACCTTCGGCAACTCCGACGGGGTCCAGGTCGGCGACGACGTCGTGGCGATCGGCTCCCCCGAGGGCCTGACCGGCACCGTCACCAGCGGCATCGTCTCCGCTCTGGACCGTGACGTGACCGTCTCGACCGACGAGAGCGAGAGCCAGAGCCAGAGCCAGGGTCAGAGCGGCGGCAACGACCAGTGGCCGTTCGAGTTCGGCGGCCAGCAGTTCAACGGCGACACCGGTACGTCGACGACGACGTACAAGGCACTCCAGACGGACGCCTCCCTCAACCCGGGCAACTCCGGCGGCGCGCTGATCGACATGAACGGCAACATCATCGGCATCAACTCCGCGATGTACTCGGCCGCGGACTCCACGTCCTCGTCCAGCGCCGGCAGCGTCGGCCTCGGCTTCGCCATCCCGATCAACACCGTCAAGTCGGACCTGGCCAGCCTGCGGGCGGGCGGTTCCGACAGCTGATCCAGCCTCCCTGACACGCAGAGGAGTACGTCATGATCAAGCAGGTTTCCCACCCGGTGTCCGCCATCCACCCGGCCGGCTTCGCCCTGGCCCTCGAAGTGGCGTACGAACTGCACGCGCCGGCGCCGCGGGCGCCGGAGGTGGTGCCCCCCGAGCTGATGGGCCTGCGCACCAACACGGCCCGCCCGCACCGTCGCAAGGTGCCGCTGAGGCGGCTGAGCGCGGTAGTCGGCTGATCCGACCGCCCGCTTCCTTAACGCCCCAGCCGGGAAACATGCGAGGCTGAATGCGTTCAGCTCGTTCAGCCCCGTAGTCGTCCCCCCGCATCCGAGGAACTCCGCCCATGAGCCCCGCCGAAGGCGACCGTGACACCCAGCGCATCCTGATCGTCGACGACGAGCCGGCGGTGCGCGAAGCACTCCAGCGCAGCCTCGCCTTCGAGGGGTACGACACGGAGGTCGCCGTGGACGGTGCAGATGCACTGGAGAAGGCGACCGCGTACCGGCCGGACCTGGTCGTCCTCGACATCCAGATGCCACGCATGGACGGCCTGACCGCCGCTCGCCGCATCCGCGGCGCCGGCGACACCACGCCCATCCTGATGCTGACGGCCCGCGACACGGTCGGCGACCGGGTCACCGGGCTCGACGCGGGCGCCGACGACTACCTGGTCAAGCCGTTCGAACTGGACGAGCTGTTCGCCCGGGTCCGCGCGCTGCTGCGACGCAGCTCGTACGCGGCGGCGGGGGCGGGACCGGACCAGGAGGACGAGGCCCTCACCTTCGCCGACCTGCGCATGGATCTCGCGACGCGGGAAGTGACGCGGAGCGGACGCGCCGTGGAACTGACCCGCACGGAGTTCACGCTGCTGGAGATGTTCATGGCGCACCCGCGCCAGGTCCTCACGCGTGAGCAGATCCTGAAGGCGGTGTGGGGCTTCGACTTCGAGCCCTCCTCCAACTCTCTCGACGTCTACGTCATGTACCTCCGCCGCAAGACCGAGGCGGGCGGCGAGCCGCGCCTGGTGCACACGGTGCGTGGTGTGGGGTACGTGCTCCGGCAGGGCGGCGCGGAGTGAGCAAGGTCGGACGCCGGTTCCGGACGCTGCCGATCCGGGCACGGTTGTCGATGCTGGTGGCTGCCGCTGTGGCTTTCGCGGTGGCCGCGGTTTCGGTCACGTGCTGGTTCATCGTGCAGGGGAAGCTGTACGAGCAGGTCAACGACGACTTGCAGAAGTCGTCGAGGATGAAGGGTGGCGGGCAGATCGTCCAGATGCAGGACGCGCTCACCAACTGCACCCAGACTCCGCAGACGAGCGACATCCCGTTCCGGCCCAACCTCTACACCCAGGTTGTCCAAGCGAACGGGACCCCCTGCGTCCTTGAAGACTCCCTGGGCATGATCAAGGTCACCCAGGCGGACAAGGACGTGATCAAGAACGGGGACAGCGGCAAAGGCATCATCCGCAACGGCACCGACGCGGACGGCGCCTCAGTACGTGTGATGACCACGCCTCTGCCCCTCGAGAACAGGGCCACAGGAGCACACTCCTACGGGGCCGTCATGGTCGCCGTCTCCCTGAAGGGCACCGAGTCCACCCTCAACGACCTCGCCCTCATCCTGCTCCTCGTCTCCGGCATCGGAGTCATCGGCGCAGGCGCCGCCGGTCTCGCGGTCGCCCGCACGGGACTGCGCCCGGTCGACAAGCTCACCGAAGCCGTCGAACACGTGGCCCGCACCGAGGACCTGGGCATCCGCATCCCGGTGGAAGAGGACAGCGACGACGAGATCGCCCGCCTCTCCCGCTCCTTCAACTCCATGACCGCCTCCCTCGCCAACTCCCGCGAACTCCAGCAACAGCTCATCGCGGACGCCGGCCACGAGCTGCGCACCCCCCTCACGTCCCTCCGTACGAACATCGAACTCCTCACCCGCAGCGAGGAGACGGGCCGCCCCATCCCGGAGGCGGACCGCAAGGCACTGCTCGCCTCGGTGAAGGCGCAGATGACGGAACTGGCGTCGCTGATCGGCGACCTTCAGGAGCTGTCGCGCTCGGAGGGCCAGCAGGGTGAGCGCGTCCAGGTGGTCGCGCTGGAGGAAACCGTCGAGGCGGCCCTGCACCGCGCCCGCCTGCGCGGCCCGGAGCTGACGATCAAGTCGGTCATCGACCCCTGGTTCGTACGGGCGGAACCGGCGGCGCTGGAGCGCGCGGTGGTCAACATCCTCGACAACGCGGTGAAGTTCAGCCCCGACGGCGGCACGATCGAGGTCCAGCTCAGCGGCGGCGTCCTGACCGTCCGCGACCACGGCCCCGGCATCCCCGTCGACGAACTCCCCCACGTCTTCGACCGCTTCTGGCGCTCCCCGAGCGCCCGGGCCCTGCCCGGTTCGGGCCTGGGCCTGTCCATCGTGGCCCGCACGGTGCAGCAGGCGGGCGGCGAGGTCACCCTCGCCCGCGCGGAGGGCGGCGGCACGGTGGCGACGGTGCGGTTGCCGGGAGCGCCTACGGCTCCGCCGGAGACGCCGTAGCGGGGGCGGCTCCCTGCCAGAAGACCTCGTACACCAGGATCTGCGGATCCTCGGAGCGCCGAACGAAGGTATAGACCAGCCAGCCATTGTGGTTGTCGAAGTACAGGATGCGCGGCCCCTTCGGATCGCTGGATCGCACCGGCTCGACCCACATGGTCTCTGGGAGAGCGCCATCGGCGTCGATCCCCCGGAAATACGGGTCCTTCGCAGTGACCAATTCGGCGCGAGCCTCGTCAACCGTCTTCCGCACATGCTCGGGCAGCGCATCACGGCTGGCGAGGGCATCGAGCCGCCAGTCCAACTGCCAAGGCGGCCCCATGAACTCGTCGGTCACTCGCCGGGCTCCAGCTTCCGCATGCTGTAGCGAATCTTCGCCACCTCGTCGAGCAGAGCCTTGGCCTCAGCAAGGTCGGTTGCCTCTGCAGCGCGGTGCTGGAGCTCGGTCACGTGAGCGTCGAGCTTCGGATCACGGGCCATCGCGTACTCACACCACCAGCGGGCCATGAACGCGGGCACGGGGCCAAGGTCGTACGTGTCGCCGATCGCCCGCTGCCAGTGCGCGTCGAAGTCGGGGAGGAGGTGGGGGGCGTCCGCGGCGATGGCCTGACGCAGCGCCTTCGGCGTCCGCTCGGGCATGGGAGGGACGACCGCATCGGGTTCCGCAGCGTGGGCAGCCATGATCGATGTCCTCCTTCGACGCGCCGTGTCTACGACCATAGCCGCGCTCACCGTCCCCGCGCGGATTGTCCGCGCACCGGCTCCGGCCGGGACAGCAATCCCTGGGCTTGTGCCTTCTCGACGGCGAGCGCGTAGAGGTTGGCCAGGACGTCCGGCCCCTGGTCCAACTCCTCGTCGGTCAGCGCGCAACCCATCCGTTTGCGCAGTGCCCCGCGCGTGGCGGCGACACGCTCGGCGAGCTGATCGGCGGTGAGCTGCTGAGCCTCGCCGCCATCAAATCCACCCCCTGGTCGGACATGGGCGGCTTCTCCTGGAAGTACGACCGCTTCGCGGAGTACCAGAACACCGGCGCGGGCGCGGGAAGCGCAAGCAGCGAGCGTCCGCAGCTGACCGACGCACAGGCGACCGACCAGGAGATTGCGGACTGGCTCGGCGACTGGCCGCCGACCGCTTCCTGACCTGGTGCTTGACCTGGTGTCAGGGCCCACAGCAACTGGTCTTACTCTCTCCCCAGCCGCGCACCCGTTCGGTGCGCCTGGGGAGGGGTCCGGCGATGGGCGAAGGTGCCGTGGAGCGCGAGTACCGGAAGCGGCGCAAGCTGCCTGGGGCGTATCTCGCCCTGCTGGGCGTGGTCCTGCTGAACGCGCTCGTGCAGACCACCCGCGTCTCCGGTGACACGCGCCCCTGGTGGCCGTCGCTGGTGGGAGGGCTCATCGTGGTGACCCTGGTCCGGGTGGTGCTGGAGCAGTTCCGGGCGTACACCCGCGTCACGGCCGCCGGCCTCACCACGCAGGGGCCCGTGCGCTCGCGCAGCTGGGCCTGGCCCGAGGTGTACGACATCCGGGTCGAACGCGCCCCGCGCGGTTCCGGGCGAATGGCTCCCCGGTGGCTCACCTATCTGTACGACTTCGAGGGCCACCGCTTCCAGCTCCCGCACCTCAACGACTGGCAGCTGGACGACCCGTACGCCGAGGTCTCGGATCTCTGCCTGGCCGCCGCCCCGTACCGCAGCCTCGCCTGGGAGCGGCGCCCGGACGTCGAGGAACGGATCCTGCGGCGGGCCGCGCAGCGCAGGGCGTGGACGTCGGGGGCGTACGGGGCGATCGTGGTCCTGCTCATCATGACCGGGGTCGACCTCTGGCAGGTCGCCGTGGGGCGTCCGACGCACCCGTTCCTGCTGTTCGGATGCGTGCCGGTGGCCTCGGGCGTGGTACTGGCCGCCGTACTCCAGTGGTACTGGACCGCCCGCCTGCCACGCTCCCTCGCCGGGCAGTCCTAGGGCCAGTCCTGGCCCACGCACACCTGCGACCTCGCCCGGGTACGGGCACTGCTGCATCGCAGCCCCGCCAGGACGACGCAAGCTGGAGAGCCGGGGCGGCCGCGGGTTATTCAGACGGCGCTGCGCGCTGTGTAAGGGCGAGGAAGGACGTCCACGAGGCCGTACCGAAGACCAGCACCTGGCCGTCGGGCATCTTGCTGTCACGGACGGGGACGAGGCCGACGTATCCGTCCGCGACCTCGACGCAGTTGTTGGCTCCCCCGTCGCTGTAACTCGACTTGCGCCAGGTGGCGGTGCTGAGATCGGGGGTGTGCTTCATGACCTGTGCTCCTCCAGTACATCCCTGATGAACGTCAGCGAGTCCGACGGGGACAGCGCCAGATCCCGCAGCCGATCGTAGGACAAACGGTGGCGCAGGACGTCCTCCGGATCGTCCATCAGCAAACCACTGCTGTTGCCTTCCGTGTAGGCAACAGCACTTCCGTCCTTCTGCCACAGCAGGGTCAGCGATCCCTTCCCCATGAGGTCATGGATCCCAGCGGAGAAGGGCAGCACCTGGACAACGATGTTGGGCCACTGCGCGATGGCCTCAATGTGCTTGAGCTGCCCTTCCCAGGTCTCCGCACTGGCCGAGGGGCGGCGGAACGCGAGTTCGTCGATGACGAAGCGGACGTTGGGCGCCGGCTTCTTGCTCAGCAGTAGCTGCCGTCCCAGGCGCGCGGCCACCTGTTCATCAACTGCCTCAGGATGCTTGTCCGTTGTCTGGGGTCCAGACAACACTGCTCGGGCGAAGTCCTCGGTCTGCGACAGCCCGGGCACATCCGGTGTGTAGACGCGCATGACCCGAGCTGTCGCCTCCAGCCGCATGTACTCCTTGTACTTGTCCTTGAAGGCGTCGATCCGCGCCATCTTCCAGAGGCTGACCAGCAGATCACCGCACCCGTAGTAGCCGTCCAGGTCCTCCATGACCGTCACCTTGGACAGCCGCTCACCCGACTCCAGACGGCTCAGATAGCTCTTGTCGTAGCCGGTCTCGTCGGCCAGCTGGCCCAGGGACTTACCCGCCTTCTCCCGCAGGAACCCAAGCGCCCGCCCCAGTACGGCACGCCCCGACTCCGCTGCCCCATCAACTACTTCGCCCACGTCGCCCCTCCCTGTTGCCTGGGGCCGCGGACAACTCCGACCCCCTTTCGCAGCGTACGCACAAACAGTGACGATCGAGGCACGAACGGTAACCACCGCTCGTCAGAACCACGCCACGACAAACCCCCGCGACCGATGCAGCTCGGCCCGGGGGCGTGGCCGACGCTTCGAAGGAGCGCCGACATGAGGCAACGTATCGCCGCGGAGGTCTCCGCATGAGCACCTCCGAGCAAGCATCGCCGGTCGGCGACCTCCGCCTCCTGCCGTGGACCACCCCCGACGGCAGGCCCTGCTACCTCAGCACCGACAGCGACCACAGCAAGCTCTCCCTGCTCGCCGACGATGTGGAGACGGCCCAACTGGACTCGGGCGAGCAGGTACTCGCGGGAGCCAGGGCCGTGCTGGCCGACCCAAAGGCGGGCGAGGGAGCCGTGCGCTTCGCGCTCACCAGGTCGGCTGAATGCCTGGCGGAGATCCTCCGTATCGCGGTCAGCCGCGGTGCACGCATCCCCCGGAGCGAACCGTGAACATCGGCCTCACCGCGTCATCACCCTCCTCCAGCACTCGGCACCTGGCAGGCTCTACGGTGGACGTCCGGTCACCACACGCCGTCCCTGCCGGAGGAGAGAAACCGATCATGGCTCATGAGGTGGATCCCCACTCCTGCGAGAGAACTCCCGAGGCGATCCGGGCCGCTCTGCAGCGGCGACCGGACTGGCTGCAGGGCTTCGAGCAGGACTGGCTCAGCGCGGCAGCCGACTTCGACCAGTCCGCGCTCGACGCCGTGACCGACAAGTGGTTCCCCTTCGCCTGCGCCTGCGCGACACCCGGCTACCTGGACGAGGTCGAGCACACGGTCAAGCGGATGACCGAGGACGACACCGAGGGCATGGTCTTCCGGGACGCGGACGGCAACGCCTACGACGCCGAGAACCGCCGTATCGACGCGGGCAGGTCCGGGTGAGTGCGTACACGATCAGGTACGTTGACCGCGCGGCCCGGCGAAAGGCCGCACTGGGCGCGTCCCAACGCGCTTCCCTGGAAGAGCTCGAAAAGCGGCTCAGCCTCAACCCGTTCGGCCCGCCCGCGATCAGCAATCGGGACAACAGCTGGTCCGCTGCCTTCCAGGGCGGCTTCCTCACTTACGTGGTGTCCAACCGCCACGTCGTCATCAACGTCATCGATCTGGTCGCCGTCTGACCGGCCGCCCCCTCACCGCCGCAGGATCATCGTGTCGTCCGAAGGCGGCGCCGGCCTGGGCATCAGCGTGTCCTCCGCCAGCGCCGACGGCAGGGGTCCGGCGAGGCGGGCGTACGTCCCGCCGTGCGCGACCAGTTCGGCGTGCGTCCCCACCTCCACCAGCCGCCCCTCGTCGACGACGAGAATCCGGTCGGCGTCCGGGGCCAGGCTCAGGTCGTGGGTGATCATGATGGTGGTGCGGCCGGACATCAGGCGGCGCAGGGGCTGGATCACCTGGCGGGCGGCGACCGAGTCGAGGCCGGTGGTCGGCTCGTCCAGGACGAGGACCGGGGCGGCGCGGAGCATTGCGCGGGCGATGGCGATGCGCTGGAGCTGGCCGCCGGAGAGGGCCGCCGTGCCGGGGGCGATGTGGGTGTCGTAGCCGTCGGGGAGGGTGGCGATGAAGTCGTGGGCGGCGGCGGAGCGGGCCGCCTGTTCGATCTCCGTGTCCGTCGCGCCCGGGCGCCCGCACTCGATGTTCTCGCGGATCGTGCCGTTGAGGATGAGGGTCTCCTGGGGGAGCAGCGCCACGTTGTCGCGCAGGAACTCCAGGGGTACGTCCGTCAGCGGGGCGCCGTCCAGGCAGATCACGCCCGAGGAGGGGTCGTAGAAGCGGGTGAGGAGCTTGGACAGGGTTGACTTGCCCGCCCCGCTCGCGCCGGTGACCAGGATCAACTCGCCCGGGCCCGCCGTGAACGTCATGTCGCGGAGGGAGGGGCGGGGTGCGCCCGGGTAGGTGAAGGAGACGTCGTGGAAGCTGACCCAGCCTCGGACGGGCCAGGCGGGCAGCGGGTCGGTGGGGTCGGTGACCGCGGGTTCGGCGTCGAGGATCTCGCCGATGCGGTCGGCGCCCGCGGTGGCCGCGGTGACGGTGAGGCCGAGCTGGCCGAGGTTGCGGATCGGCGGGTAGAGGTAGCCGACGAAGGCCGCGAAGGCGAGCAGCGCGCCCAGGGTCATACGGTCCGCGGAGATCTCCCAGACGCCCAGGCCGATCACCGCGAGGACGCAGAGGGTCTCGACGACCTCCACGAACTGTTCGTACATCTCGCTCAGCCGTGCCCCGCGCACGCTGGCCCGCATCCAGGCGCGGGCCTCCTTGTCGAGGCGCCGTTCCTCGTCACGGCGGCGGTTGTAGGCCTGGGTCAGGACGATGTTGCCGAGCGACTCCTCGACGACCGAGGTGATCGCGCCGTCGGCGACCCGTTCGTCCTGGGACGCCTGCTTGATGTGGCCGGAGAAGCGGCGGGCGGCGAGAAGGAAGAGGGGGGCCAGGACGAAGGTGGCCAGGGCCAGGTCCCAGCGGAGCCACAGCGCGGCCACCGCGTAGAAGACCGCCGAGAAGGCGGCCGAGATCGTGCCGACCACACCGGAGACGACCAGTTGTTCGATGGCCTCCACGTCTCCGGTCAGGCGTTCCACCAGGTCGCCCTGGCGGTGCTTCTGGAAGAAGTGGGGCGGCAGGTCCTGGACGTGGCGGAAGACGTTCGCGCGTAGGCGCAGGACGAATCTCTCCGCCGTCCAGGTGGCGAGCGAGTTGCCGAGGTAGCCGACCAGCGCGCCGAGCGCGGCCACACCCAGCCAGGCTCCGGCCGGGCCCCAGAAGGCGGAGAGCGAGCCGGCCTTCAGGGCGTTGTCGGTGAGCTGGGCGAACAGCAGGATGGAGGCGGTCTCGGCGAGCGCGGACACCACCACGCACCCCACGATCACCAGCATCCACCCGCGGTCACCGCGGGTCAGCGGCCAGAAGCGGCGGAAGGCCTCGCGGGCTTCCCTCATGTCGACGACTCCCTCTCCGTGGTGTGGGCATGACCGAGGCGGGGTCACCGGTGCGAGCGCACTCCCTTAACCCGAGCGCGCTCGCTTAACCGGTGACCCCGCCTCGTGGCCTGCCTCAGCCCTTGTTCGCGACCGGGCGGCGCTTCGGGGCGGCCTTCTTCGGGGCCGGCTTCTTGGCCGCGGGCTTCGGGGCCGGGGCGGCGGGCTTGCGGGTCTTCTTCACCGGGGCGATCTTGTGGAAGCTCATGGGAGTGTTCCTCTCTGCTGCGGTTCTGCAACAGTTCCTCTACCGAGCTGCTGCAATTGTCTTTGATTTGCTTGAGTTAAAACTCGCGCAGTCCCTGGCGCAGTCCTCACTCAGCCCTTGTGGGCTACGGGTCGGCGCTTGGGGGCGGGCTTCGGGGCGGCCTTCTTCTTGGGCGCCGGGGCCGGGGCGGCGGGCTTGTGGGCCTTCTTGACGGGGACGATCTTGTGGAAGCTCATGGCAATTCCCTCTCAGATTCTCAGGGTCGGCTCAGTCAGCGTTTAAGCGGTGCTTATAGGCGCCCACCAGGCGCCTAAAGGCGAGTACAGGCGAGTACAGGCGGCTGGAAGCGCCTACTTGTCGCCGCCGACCGGACGCTTCGGCGCCGGCTTCTTCGCGACGGCCTTCTTCGGTGCGGGCTTCGGGGCCGGGGCGGCGTGCTTGCGGGACTTCTTGACCGGGGCGATCTTGTGGAAGCTCATGGCTGTCTCCTGGTGTCGTCGTTTCCCTCTGTCCGTCGTTCGCGTTCTTCGCTTTCGCGTCGTTCGCTCTCGACATGGAAAACACTACGACACCGGGAAGCCGCAAATCGCCAATTCTGCTTAGACCTCGATGAAATGCATCTGAAGTCATTTTCAGGCGACGCCCGGAACCGAATCCGTATTCACACAGAATTTATTACGGCAACAAAAGGGCCCGGGACGTACGCCGCGCGTACGTCCCGGGCCTCTCACTCAGCCGAAGGCCGGTGCTTACTGCACGATCGCGATCCGGTTCGTCACCGGCGGCGCGATCGGGCTGGTGGCCGAAGAGTTGGCCGTCAGGTACTGCGCCAGCGCCGTCAGGTCATCGGTGCCGACGAGGTCGCCCGTGCCCTGGCCCAGCGTGGTGAAGCCGTCGCCGCCGCCCGCGAGGAAGCTGTTCGTCGCGACGCGGTAGGTGGCCGCCGGGTCGATGGCGGCACCGTTCAGCTTGATGGAGTCGGTGACGACACGGTCGGCGCCCGTCTTCGTCAGGTCCAGCGTGTACGTCAGGCCCGACGACGGCTGCAGGATCTTCGGCGCGGCGGCGTTCGTGCCGCTCACCTGCTCCTTGAGCACCTGGATCAGCTGGGCGCCCGTGAAGTCCTGGAGGTTCACGGTGTTGGCGAACGGCTGCACCGTGAAGCCCTCGGCGTACGTCACCACGCCGTCACCCTCGGCGGCCTTGGCCGCGTACGTCAGACCGGCACGCACACCACCCGGGTTCATCAGCGCCAGGTCGGTCTCCGGGTCCAGCTCCTTGCCGTACGCCAGCTGCGCGTCCGCGATCAGGTCGCCCATCGGGGACTCGGTGCCGGTGCTGGGCACGTCGGCGGAGATGTAGCCGATCGCGCGGTTGCCGACGGGGGCGGCCAGGGTGTTCCACTTGCTGATCAGCTCGGTCATGTCGGGCGCCTTGGCGACGTCCCGGGTGACCACGTGGTTCGCGGACTTGACGGACGTACGGGCGATGTCGCCGGTGAAGCGGTCGTACGTCAGCGTGGTGTCCGTGTAGAGGCGGCCGAAGGACGCGGCCGAGGTGACCATGCGCGGCTGGCCCGCCGGGTCGGGGATCGTGCACACGTACGCCGTGTGGGTGTGGCCGGTGACCAGCGCGTCCACCGTCGGCGTGATGTTCTTGGCGATGTCGACGATCGGGCCGGAGATACCGTCACCCGCGCCCGGCGAGTCACAGTTGTAGTTGTACGAGCCCGAGGCCGGCAGTCCGCCCTCGTGGATCAGCGCGACGATCGACTTCACACCCTGCTTCTCCAGCACCTTGGCGTACTTGTTGATCGTCTCGACCTCGTCCTTGAAGACGAGGCCCTTGACGCCGTCCGCCGAGACGATGCCCGGCGTGCCCTCGAGGGTCACGCCGATGAAGCCGATCTTGACGCCGTTCTTCTGCCACACCGTGTACGGCTTGAGGATCGGCTTGCCGGTCTTCTCGTCGAGGACGTTCGCCGCGAGGTAGGGGAAGTCGGCGCCCTGGAACTTCTTGTCCGTGTAGCAGCCGGCCGTCGGGTGGCAGCCGCCGTTCTGGAGGCGGGCCAGTTCCTCGGGGCCCTCGTCGAACTCGTGGTTGCCGACGGACGTGACGTCCAGGTCGAGCTTGTTCAGCGCCTCGATGGTGGGCTCGTCGTGGAAGAGGCCCGAGATCAGCGGGGAGGCGCCGACCATGTCGCCGCCGGCCGCGGTGATCGAGTAGGCGTTGCCCTTGCGGGCCTCGCGCAGATGCGTCGCGAGGTACTCCACACCACCCGCGTCGATCGTCTTCGTCGTGCCGTCGGCCTGCGCCTCGGTGACGCGGCCGGAGGAACCCGACGGCGGTTCGAGGTTGCCGTGCAGGTCGTTGAAGGACAGCAGCTGGACGTCCTGGTAGCGGCTCGGCTTCGCGTCGCCGGGCTTGCCCGACTCGTGCGCGTCCGCCGGGAGCGCGGCGGCCAGCGCTCCGGCGGTGGCGAGACCGGCGGCGGCCGCGAGAAGCCGGTACGTACGACGTCTGCGGCTCGGATACGGCTGAGGTGTGGCTGGCATACGCCCCCCTGTGGCTCATGACATCCACCGGGCTGTCATGGCCCTGTGGGTCTGCTGAGGATGTGGCCCCGTCCGGCGCAGCCTAAGGTCAACGCGCGTAGCACGACAGGGGGTTCATGGTTACATCCTGGTTTCCCTTTGCCGTCTCCTTTGCCTTCGCCTTTGGCCTCTCCCCTTGCCGCCACTTTGCTACGCACTCCCCTTACCCTCGTACGCATGACCAGCGACGACACCGAGCGGTTCCCCGGCTCCCGATCCATCGAGACCCTCTCCTCGCTCTCCCCGGAGCAGACCGACGCCGTGCTCGCACTGCTCGCGGAGGCCGCCCGGAACGACGGCCAGCAGGCGGTGTCCGAGCAGGGACGGCTGCAACTGCGTGGCGGCGCCCGCGAGGGCGTGTCCCATCTGCTGCTGTCCGTGGGCGACGAACTGGTCGGCTACGCGCAGCTGGAGGACACCGACCCGGTGGAGGCGCCGGCCGCCGAGATGGTCGTACACCCCGCGCACCGCGGGCACGGGCACGGGCGGGCGCTGGGCTCGGCGCTGCTCGCCGCTTCGGGGAAGCGGCTGCGGGTGTGGGCGCACGGCGGCCACGCCGCCGCACGGCATCTGGCCCAGGTCCTCGGGCTCGCCCTCTTCCGCGAACTGCGCCAGATGCGGCGGTCGTTGACCGACCTCGACCTGCCCGACCCGGTCCTTCCCGAGGGCGTGACCGTCCGCACCTTCGAGCCCGGCACCGACGACGCGGCCTGGCTCGCCGTGAACTCCGCCGCCTTCGCCCACCACCCCGAGCAGGGCTCCCTCACCCAGCGCGACCTCGACGACCGCAAGTCCGAGCCGTGGTTCGACCCCGCCGGCTTCTTCCTCGCCTTCCGCGGGGACCGGCTCGTCGGCTTCCACTGGACCAAGGTCCACGCCGAGGAGCGGCTCGGCGAGGTCTACGTCCTCGGCGTCGCCCCCGGTGCGCAGGGCGGCGGCCTCGGCAAGGCCCTCACGACGATCGGCCTGCGGCATCTCGCGGCGCAGGCGTTGCCGACGGCCATGCTGTACGTCGACGCCGACAACAAGTCGGCGGTGTCCGTCTACGAGCGCCTGGGGTTCCTCACGCACGAGACGGATCTGATGTACCGGACGGAAACCTGAGGTTGTTCCCCCGACTCAGGCACCCGGCACCGGTGCGGGCCTCGCTGGGGGCTGCCCCCCAGGCCCCCGCTGTCGGCCTGAACGGCCTCGTCCTCAGTCGCCGGACGGGCCGAGTTCTACCGACCCGCGCCGAAAAGCAGGCGCCCGCCTCGGCGAAAGCCGTGCCCCCGCCGCAGCGGCTCCGGCATGCACGCCATCACCACCACCCCCGCGACCACCAACAGCCCCGCCCACCGCTCGTGCGCGTCCTCCCACCGCTGGTCGCCCACCGCCGCCAGGAGCGTCCATCGCTCGGGGAGCAGCAGTGTCGGCACGGTCAGCGCGCCGGCCAGCAGACCGGCCGCGACGGCGGTGCCCGGCCGGGCCTCGTCCGTGAAGCGGACGGCGGCCGCGGCGGCGGCCAGGGCGAGCGCGGCGCAGGCGGCCGCCTCCAGGGTGACGGCGCCCACCGGGGGCCGCGCCTCCCCCGGTATCAGCAGCAGCACGGCCGTCCACCACAGCGCGGTGACCGGGGCGGCCAGGGCCAGCCGCAGTCCGCTGCGCACGGGCCGGCGTACCGGCACCGGTGCGGTGGTGTGCCGGGCCGGGTCGTCCAGCAGGAACGCCAGGCCCAGGCCGAGGCAGAGCGCGGCGGCCCGCAGCAGGCTGAGGCACAGCCACGGGTCGGGCGCGTCGGACAGCAGACGCGGGAGGCCGACGAGCAGCAGCCCGAGACCGCCGGCCGCGGCGAGGGCCGTCCAGGGCAGGGTGCGCCAGACGGGGCGGAGCAGGGCGCGGATCACGGCGTACTCCTTCAGTTCATACCTACCCCCCGCACGAGTCACCGCTCTCCGCCCCCTTCGCCGGCGCCTTCACGTCCAGCAGTTCCGCCACCCGTGTGAGCGACGTCTTCGGTGAGGTCAGCTCCGTCCAGTGGGCCTTCACCTTGGCGGTGACGCCGTAGCGGGGCTGCTGGAGCAACTGCCGTACGACGTCGGTCTGTCCGGCGCTCATGAAGACGCCGTTCGTGGGTGCCAGCGCGAGCGCGGAGCCCGTGACGCTGTCGTCGAGGCGGACGTTGCGGAACGCGGTCATCGGGTCGGACTCCGCGCCCAGCGCCAGCCACATGATCGTCACGATGCGGGCGTCGCACACCTCACCGCCGGACTTCTCGTCGCCCGCCACCAGCACGGCGGCGACGCCGACCTCGAACTGGGGGATCCGGTTGCCGCCCCAGGCGGTGCCGACGGTGACCTGGCCGGGCTCGGTGAGCGGGTCGATCGAGGCGTCGTCCTCCAGGCCGTAGCGGGTCTCGACGCGCTGCCGTACGGTCAGCCGCGCGCTTCCGGCGGCGCCGCCCGCGAGGTTCTGCACCCGGTCGACCGCGGCGGCCCAGTCGGTGGTGCGGCCGGTCCACTCGGGGAAGGCGCAGTACGTCGAGGTGCCGCGCGTGGCGCACGACTGGACCCGCTCCGGGTGGGTGGACGCCTCGGCGCGGGCGGCCGTCAGGGCGGCCGAGTCGCCCGGGGCCTGACCGACGGCCCCCGCGGCCGTGACGGCGAGGGCGACGGCGGCCGCCGCCTTGACCGTCCGCGTACGTCCGCCGCTCAGCAGCACCGCGCCGCAGAGCAGGAACGCGATCAGCCCCGCCAGGTACAGCGCGTGCCAGGCGGCCGGGCGGCCGATCAGGTCGGACGGGACGGGGTCGGCACCGGTCTCGGTGACGGTCGGCCACAGCCAGCGCAGCCAGTGTGGGCTGCCGGTGCTTTCCGACACGAGGGTGAACAGGACGTAGGCGCCGACGACGAAGAGGGAGGCGGCGAAGGAGGACGGGATCAGACGGGCGAGCAGGACGCCGACGACGCCGAACAGGAGCACGATGAGCGGGCCCACGGCCAGTTCGAAGAACGAGCCGTGGCCGGCCGCGCCCGGCTCCAGCGCCGCCCCGGTGAACTCGACAGCGACGACGAGCGCGGTGACCACGGCGTACGGCACGACGGACAGTGCGTGCGCGACCGTGCGCCGCCAGGGCTCCATGGGCAGGACGCCGTCGTGCCGGTCGGTGCCGTTGCGGCGGGAGCGCAGCGCGGCCCGGTTGACGCAGACGAGCAGCGCGATGCCGAGGAGCGGCGGCATGGTCTGCGTACCGCGGTCGACGTCCTGGAGAGCCGGATAGGCGTCCATGCCCTCGCGGCCCGAGAACAGCTGCCAGCCGGTGTATCCGACGTACAGGAGGAGGAAAGCGAACACCGGTACGTATTGGAAGAGTTCGCGGGCCTCGAAGCGGGCGAGGGTGAGGACGGCCGCCGCGCGTCTCGGGGCGGGGGCGGGCTCGACGGCCGTGGGGGCCGTTTCCATGACCGCGGCGGCGCTCATGCGGCCACCTCCGCCGGCTCGCCGTCGAGGGTGAGCAGGTAGCCGTCCTCCAGGGTCGGTTCGAGGAGGTCGGCGCCTTCGGGCGGGTCGCCGACGTTGCGGAAGGTGCCCAGGCCCGTACGCCATCCCGCCCGAGCCCCCGGGTCCCGCTCGGCGCTGCTCCACACCCGGCCCGCCGCCTGTGCGGTGAGCTCGGCGGGGGTGCCCTCGAAGCGGACGCGGCCGCGGGCCATGACGATCACGCGGTGGCAGAGCATCGCCACGTCCTCGGTCTGGTGGGTGGACAGCAGGACGGTGCGGCCCTCGCCCGCCTGGGCGATCAGCTCCCGGAACCTCATGCGCTGTTCGGGGTCCAGGCCGACGGTCGGCTCGTCGAGGACGAGGAAACCGGGGTCGCCGACGAGGGCGGCGGCGAGCGCGACGCGCTGCCGCATCCCGCCGGACAGCCGCTTGATGCGCTTGCCGCGTACGTCCGACAGGTCGACGGCGTCGAGCACCCGCCGCACCTCGCGGTGCCGGGCGCCGCGGTCGGTCAGTTCCTTGAGGATCGCCACGTAGTCGACGAACTCGAAGGCGGTGAAGTCCGGGTGGAACCCGGGGGTCTGCGGCAGGTATCCCAGGGCGCGGCGGACGTTCTGCCGCCCGGCCGCGGTGCCCGGGTCGTGCCCGAGGACGGTGAAGGCGCCCCGGTCGGCGGGGACGGCGGTGGCGAGCACCCGCAACAGGGTGGTCTTCCCGGCCCCGTTGGGCCCGAGGAGGCCGGTCACCCCTGTGGTCAGCCGCAGCGAGACGTCGTCGAGGGCCACGGTACCGCCGTAGCGGAGGGTCAGCCCCGAGGCGGAGACGGTGGGAGTCATAGGGCGCTCCTGTGGAAGAGGCGGAAGAAGTCGGAGTGGTGGGGGAAAGGGGCGGCCGCGGGTCTCACCCGTCGCTCCCGTTGTCGGAGTCGAAGCCGTCGGACGTCCCACCGCGCCTGCGGGACGCCGAACCGGCGAGGAGCAGGCGGAGGAGTTCGGCGGCCCACACGGCGCCCGCCGCGGCCGCCAGGGCAGCCGCCTTGAGCAGCAGTACGAACCGCTTACGGCGCCGCGCGCCGGGCGTCATCGCCGGAACGAAGTCCGTCACAGCGCACCCCCGTCCGAGGAGCCCCCGAACAGCACCCGCGCCGACGACGAGTCGAACCGGTCGCGGGCCGCGTACAACAGCCCGGCGGCCAGCGCGGCGACCCCGGCCGCGATGCCCTGCCCGGCCGCGGTGAAGGGCGCGAGCGTCCCGCTGCCGTGCCGGGATGCCTCCGCCGCCAGGAGCAGCGCGGTCCACGCCCCGCCGACCAGGACGGGCGCGAGGACCGGGCCCAGCCGAGCCGTCAGCGCGAGTCCGGTCGCGGTCAGCGCGAGTGCGGGCAGCAGCCAGGCCAGCGCCGCCAGCCCGTACGACGGCAGGGCGAGCGTCGCCAGGCCGTTGAGCGCGAGGCCGACGGCCAGCACGGCGACCGTGCGCGTCAGCAGCAGCCGGAACCCGTGCAGCGGTGCGACGACGGCCATCTCGTACGTCGGGTCCAGCACGGGCCCGAACGACAGCGCGACCCCGGCGAGCGGCAGCAGCGGCGCGAGGGCGAGGAACATCGTGGGCGAGTCGGCCGTGTACACGGCCCCCACCGTCATGACCAGCAGGAGCACGACCGACGCCAGCCAGGAGCGGCGCAGCACGGGCGTGGCGGCGAGCAGCCGGGCCGTGTGGTCGGCGACGCCGATCCGCACGAGCAGGGACTCGACGAACCCGCGCCTGGGCGCGTCGAGTTCGGCGTCGAGCCGCTCCCAGCCGGCGTCCAGTGCGACGGGATCACCGACCTGCGCCAGCAGGGCGCGGCAGTCGGCACAGGCCGCCAGGTGCGTGTCGGCGGACCACAGCCGGGGCGTGTCCAACTCGCCCTGTACGTAAGCCCGGAGGTCGTCCTCCGGCACATGCCAGGTCGTACTCATGCCAGCGCCTCCCGCAGTTGCTTGCGGGCGCGCAGTGCCCGCGTCTTGACCGTGCCGGGCGGGATGCCGAGCAGCACGGCCGCCTCCCGGGTGGTGAGCCCGTCGATGACCGTCGCCTGGAGGACGGCCCGCAGTTCGGGCGAGAGCCGGGTGAGGGCCCCGGCGAGGTCCCCGTGCTCCACCCCCGCGAGCACGCGTTCCTCCGCCGAGGCCTCGTCCCGGTGCCGCAGCCGCGCCAGTGTCTGCCGCAGCCGGCCCCGGGCCCCGTCGCCGCGCAGCGCGTCGACCAACCGCCGTGACCCGATTCGCCACAGCCACCCCGCCACGTCCCCCTCCTCTCGGTAACGGGCGGTCCCCCGCCACACCGCCAGAAACGTCTCCTGTACGACGTCGTCGACGATCCCGGCGTCGGAGCACCGGCCGCGCAGCCGCGCGCTCAGCCACGGCGCGAACCGCCGGTACAGCTCTTCGAAGGCGCGCCGGTCCCCGTCCGCCGCGATGGCCCGCAGCAGCTCCCCGTCGCTTCTCGTTTCGCTCACGTCTCCTCATCGGACGAGCCCTGCCGATCGGTTCACACGATCGCCCCTGACTTTCCGGCTTGTCTTTCCGGCTTGACTTTCCGGATCACCTTCCACCACCCTTTCACTACTCAATTAGTGAAAGGGTGGTTGTACGGGTGGTCGAGTACCGCATCGACCGGCGCTCCGGCGTCGCCACCTATCTGCAGATCGTCCAGCAGACGAAACAGGCCCTCCGGCTGGGCCTCATCGAACCCGGCGACAAGCTCCCCACGGCCCGCGAGGTCGTGGAGGCCACCGCCATCAACCCGAACACCGTCCTGAAGGCCTACCGCGAGCTGGAGCGCGAGGGCCTGGTCGAGGCCCGCCGCGGCCTCGGCACCTTCGTCCGCCGCACCCTCGGCGCCCACCCGGCCGACACGCCCCTGCGCAGCGAACTCGACGCATGGGCGCAGCGGGCCAGGGAGGCGGGCCTCGACCGCGAGGACGTGGACGCGCTCTTCGGCTCCGTACTGGACGCACATTTCCCGAAGGGGGACCAGTGAGTTCCACCCGCACCACCCCGGCCGTCGCTCTGGAGGCGTCCGGGCTCGGCAAGCGCTACGGCAGGCGGGGCGCCGCCGCCCTCGACGACTGCTCCTTCCGGCTCCCGGCCGGCCGGATCAGCGCCCTGGTCGGCCCCAACGGGTCCGGAAAATCGACTCTGCTGGCGATGGCGGCCGGCCTGCTGCGCCCCACCTCCGGCACACTCACCGTCCTCGGCGGGACCCCGGGCGAGCACCGCGACCGGGTCGCCTACCTCGCCCAGGACAAGCCCCTGCACCCCCAGCTCACCATCGCCGAGACCCTGCGCATGGGCGCCGAGCTCAACCCGGGCCGCTGGGACGGCGCCCACGCCGCCGCGGTCGTCGAGCAGGGCTCCCTCGATCCCGGCAAGCGGATCCGCCGGCTCTCCGGCGGCCAGCGCACCCGGGTCGCGCTCGCCCTCGCGCTCGGCAAGCGGCCCGAGCTGCTGCTGCTCGACGAGCCGATGGCCGACCTCGACCCGCTGGCCCGCCACGAGCTGATGGGCACGCTGATGGCGGACGCCGCCGAGCGCGGCACCACCGTCCTCGTCTCGTCGCACATCGTCGCCGAACTCGCCGATGCCTGCGATCACCTGCTGCTCCTGGGCAACGGCCACATCCGGCTCGGCGGCGGCATCGACGACCTGCTCACCGCCCACACCCTGGTGACCGGGCGCGGCACCCCCGCCGACCTCGCTCCCCACACGGTGGTCGAGTCCCGCCCCACCGGCCGCGGCCTCACCGCCCTGATCCGCCGCGAAGGCCCGGTCGGCGACACCTGGGCGACCGCGGAGCCGTCCCTGGAGGAACTGCTCCTCGCCCACCTCCGCTCTCCCGGCGCCCCGGCCCTGCTCACCCCGGGCACGACCTCGCCCATATCGACGGTCGAGGCATGAGCGCGACGGCTCTCTCCGTGTCCCCGACGTCCTCGCGCTCCCCGCGCCGCACCCTCGTGCGACGACCCCGCGGCCTCATCTGGACCGTGCTCCGCCTGCACCGCGCGGCGCTGTGGACATGGCTCGCTTTCGTCGTGGTCACGGCGGGCCTGCTGCTGTGGCTGTACGGGCCGGGCGCGACGGCCGCCCAGCAGGAGTTCGACCGGTACGGGTACTACGTGCCGAACGGCTGGAGTTCGGCGAAGAACGCCTACGACCTCCTCTTCTACCGCCCGGCCGGCTTCATCCACGTGGCGACCTTCGTCGTCCCGCTGTTCGCGGCGAGTGCGCTGGTCGGCCGCGAGCTGGAGTCCGGGACCGCCCGGCTCGCCTGGACCCAGTCCGTCTCCCCGGCCCGCTGGCTGGCCGTGAAGCTGGCCGTGCCCGCCGTCGCGATCGCCGCCGGCACGGGGCTGCTCGTGGTGCTCTACCGGCTGCTGTGGACCGCCCGCAACGGGCTCCTGTACGCCGGTCACGCCCCGCAGGAGCTCTACTTCCAGGTCGGCCCGGCCACCGTCGCGTACCCGCTGCTCGGTCTGGCCGTCGGCGCACTCGCCGGGCTGCTCGTCGGGCGGGCGCTGCCCGCACTGGCGGTCGCCGTCGCCGTCCAGTACGTGATCACGTCGCTGCACGATCACCTGTGGCCCTTCCAGCACCTCGCGCTCTTCAGCTCCTTCCCGGACCTCGCCGTACGCGGCGGCGCGCACCGCACCTACCTGCCGTCCCCCGACTACTGGCCCCGCCAGCTCCTGGAGACCGGCGTCGTCCTGGCCGTCACCGCGCTCGTCGTCGCCGTGTCCTTCCACGTCCTGCACAAGAAAGTGTCCGCCGCATGAGCACCCTCACCGCTCCCGCCCCGGCCCGCTCGTCCCGCCCGTCCGGACCGTCCTGGCTGGTCCTGCGCCTGCACCGGCCCGCGCTGCTCGTCTGGGCGGTCGTGGTCGTCGTCGGCGTCGCCCTGACGCTGTGGCTGGGCGGCCCGCTCACCGACGCCTCGGCCGACGCCTGGCGCCAGTACAACGCCTGCACGCAGCCGACCTGCCCCTACGACCAGGACGCCATCACCACCTACAAGTCGGTCGCCCTGTACGCCGCGTTCATCGTGGCCCTCGCGCCGCTCGCCGTCGCCGCCTGGGCGGGCGGCGCCCTGTTCGGCCGGGAGGTGGAGGACGGCACGGCGCAGCTCGCCTGGACCCAGTCCGTCTCCCCGGCCCGCTGGCTGGCCGTGAAGCTGGCCTGGCCGGCCGCGCTGATCGTCGTGGGCCTGACGCCGCTCGCGCTGCTGTACCACCGGGCGTGGTCCGCGGGGCAGGGCCGGATCGACACCATCAAGCCGTGGACCGACGTCCTCACCTACACCGCGAGCGGTCCCGTCCCGGTCGCCGTCGCCCTGTTCGCCCTCGCCTTCGGTGCCGTCGCGGCCCTGCGGCTGGGCCGCGCACTGCCCGCGCTGGGCCTGACCGGCGCGGCCTCCTTCGGTGTCTGGAGCATCGCCGAGGCCCTGCGTATCCGCCTGTGGCCGACCGTGACGCGCGTCGCCGGCCTCGACAGCGACTCGATCCCCGGCACCAACCGGGCCGAGACCGTCGAGCGGGGCATCGTCACCTCAGGCGGCACGCACGTCGCCGGCGACTCCACCTGCTACCTCCCCGGCTACAAGGACGCCCCCGGCTGCGCCACGAAGCTCGAACAGCTCCACGCCACCGGCTACTACGCCGACGTCCACCCCTACTCCCACTTCTGGCCTCTCCAGCTCATGGAATCCGGGGTCGTGCTCGCCCTCGCCGCAGTGACGGCGTTCGTCGCCTTCTGGCTGTTGCGCCGCCGTACCGCCTGAAACGAGCTTCCTTCGGCACATCCCGTACAGAGGACGGGGTGTGCCTTCATACTCTTACGCGGCTCCCGGCGCCGTAGACGCCCGGGAGCCGCGTCCCGATATCCCGCACGCCATGTCTCCGTAACCATCGGTTCAGACGAGCTTGCGACGCTCAGCCAATGAACCCCGCCGTGCCCGAGCCTTCGCCGCCGCCCGAGGGCAATGCCGCCGAGCTCCCGCCCGCACGTTCCGACGCGCCCGTATCGCTGTTGGCGCGGAAGAATGGGTTTATGAGCCAGACAAACGCCCAGGAGCAGGTCCAGCACGCGCAGCCCTCCGTGGGCTCCATAGCCGCGCACCGCCCGCACACCGTGGCGGCCGCGGTCTCCGACCTGGAACCCGACATCGATGCCGACCTCGATGCGTACGAGGAGGCGCCGTACGAGGGGCCGCAGCTGCCGCAGGGTCGTTTCCTCGACCGGGAGCGCAGCTGGCTCGCGTTCAACGAGCGCGTCCTCGAACTCGCCGAGGACCCGAACACGCCCCTCCTCGAACGGGCGAACTTCCTGGCGATCTTCGCCAGCAACCTGGACGAGTTCTTCATGGTCCGGGTGGCCGGTCTGAAACGCCGTATCGCCACCGGCGTCGCCACCCGCTCCGCCTCCGGACTCCAGCCCCGCGAAGTCCTGGAGATGATCTGGGCCCGCTCCCGCGAGCTCATGGCCCGGCACGCCGCCTGCTACCACGAGGACGTCGCCCCCGCCCTCGCGGAGGAGGGCATCCACCTGGTCCGCTGGAGCGAGCTGACGGAGAAGGAGCAGGCGCGCCTCTTCACGCTCTTCCGCCACCAGATCTTCCCGGTGCTGACCCCCCTCGCGGTCGACCCGGCGCACCCCTTCCCGTACATCTCCGGCCTGTCCCTGAACCTGGCCGTCGTCGTACGCAACCCGGTCAGCGGCCACAAGCACTTCGCCCGCGTGAAGGTGCCGCCGCTGCTGTCCCGCTTCCTGGAGAGCTCCCCCGGCCGCTACGTCCCCATCGAGGACGTCATCGCCGCCCACCTGGAGGAGCTGTTCCCGGGCATGGAGGTGCTGGAGAGCCACGCCTTCCGGCTCACCCGCAACGAGGACCTGGAGGTCGAGGAGGACGACGCCGAGAACCTCCTGCAGGCCCTGGAGAAGGAGCTCATGCGGCGCCGCTTCGGGCCGCCGGTGCGCCTGGAGGTCGAGGAGTCCATCGACCGCGATGTGCTCGATCTCCTCGTACGGGAGCTGAAGATCAGCGAGGCGGAGGTGTACCCGCTGCCGGGTCCCCTGGACCTCACGGGCCTCTTCCGTGTCGCCGGCCTGGACCGGCCCGAGCTGAAGTACCCGAAGTTCGTCGCGGGCACCCACCGCGACCTGGCGGAGGTCGAGTCCGCGTCGGCGCCGGACATCTTCGCCGCCCTGCGGCAGCGGGACGTGCTCCTGCACCACCCGTACGACTCCTTCTCGACGTCCGTGCAGGCCTTCATCGAGCAGGCGGCCGAAGACCCGGACGTCCTCGCGATCAAGCAGACCCTGTACCGGACCTCCGGCGACTCCCCGATAGTCAACGCACTCATCGACGCCGCCGAGGCGGGCAAGCAGGTCCTCGTCCTGGTCGAGATCAAGGCCCGCTTCGACGAGCACGCCAACATCAAGTGGGCGAAGAAGCTGGAGGAGGCCGGCTGCCACGTCGTATACGGCCTCGTCGGCCTGAAGACCCACTGCAAGCTGTCCCTGGTGGTCCGCCAGGAGGGCGAGACGCTCCGGCGGTACAGCCACGTCGGCACCGGCAACTACCACCCGAAGACGGCCCGCCTCTACGAGGACCTGGGCCTGCTCACGGCGGACCCGCAGGTCGGCGCGGACCTCTCCGACCTGTTCAACCGCCTCTCCGGCTACTCCCGCCGCGAGACCTACCGCCGCCTCCTGGTCGCCCCCAAGTCCCTGCGGGACGGGCTGATCGCGCGCATCAACAAGGAAGTCCAGCACCACCGCGCCGGACGGCCGGCCCACGTCCGCATCAAGGTCAACTCGATGGTGGACGAGGCGATCATCGACGCGTGCTACCGCGCGTCCCAGGCGGGCGTGCCGGTCGACATCTGGGTGCGCGGCATCTGCGCGGTGCGCCCGGGCGTCGCGGGCCTGTCGGAGAACATCCGGGTCCGTTCCGTCCTCGGCCGCTTCCTCGAACACTCCCGCGTGTTCGGCTTCGGCAACGGCGGCGAGCCCGAGGTCTGGATCGGCAGCGCCGACATGATGCACCGCAACCTCGACCGCCGTATAGAGGCCCTGGTCCGGGTCACCGACTCGGCCCACCGGGCGACCCTCAACCGGTTGCTGGAGACCGGCATGTCCGACTCCACGGCGTCGTGGCACCTGGGCCCGGACGGTGAGTGGACCCGGCACGCGACCGACGCGGACGGACAGCCCCTGCGCAACGTCCAGGAGATGCTCATAGACGCCCGGAGGCGCCGGCGTGGCACAGCAACACCTTGACCCGACGGACCCCACGGCCGCCGGGCCCGTGACCGGAGACGCCCTCGCGCGCTACCTCCGCTCCCAGGCCACGGAGTTCCTCCGCGCCCTGCGTCTGCACCGGGAGAGCGGCGGCGGTGGGGGCGCCCCCGGTCGAGCGCAGCCGAGACCGGGGGACAACGGCGCGGAGGGGTCCACCGGCGCTGCCCTGGCCCTGCGCCAGTCGGCCCGCCGCATCAGCGGCAGCCTGCACACGTATCGCCCCCTCCTGGACCCCGGCTGGTCGGAGGACATCCGCCCGGAACTGGCGTGGCTGTCCGGCACGTTGGCACTGGAACACGCGTACGAGGCCCGTCTGCAACGGCTGTTGCTGGCACTGCACCGGTTGTCGGGGGCGTCGGTGTTCCCGGCCCAGGCAGTCGGCACAACGGCAGCCACCGCGGCGGCAGTCGGCACCGCCGGCCCAGGTGTCCCACCCGCGACAACAGAACGCGGCAACCTCACCGTAGGCGCGGCAAAAGCGGGCGCCCTGCTCGAGCGCCAGCTCACACTCGCGCGGACCCGAGCCCACTCCACGGCCCTGCAAGCTCTCGGCTCGTCCCGCTTCCACGCCGTCGCGGACAAACTCGCCGTACTCGCCAGCGACGTCCCCCTCAACCCCACCGCCCCCGCCACCGACCTACGTCCCCTCGCCGCCGCAGCCGAAGAGCGCCTCACGGACGCCGTCACCGCTCTCCCCCTCGTCACCGCGGGCCACCCCTACAACGCGGAGGCCCTGATCCACGGCCTCTCCCCCGACCCGGCCCCCCACCCCCAGGACGCCCCCTGGCACCAGGTCCGCCTGCTGCTGCGCCTGCACCGCTACGCCCGAGAGGTCCTGTCCCTGCACGGCGACGACACTCCCCTCCAGGTACGCGCGCAGTCGGCCGGCCAGGCCCTCAACCGGCACCGCGACGCCTCGGAGGCCGCCGCGGCCGCGGCCCAGGCGGCCCGTACGCCACGCATCGCCCCGGCGACGGCGTACGCGCTCGGCGTGCTCCACGCCGACCAGCGGCACGAGGTCGAGGCGTCCAGGTTCGCCTTCCAGCAGGCGTGGCAGAAGCAGACCGTCAAAACGTCCTGACGCACAGGGAGGCCGAGCACCCGGTGACCGACATCAACGACGACACCACCGTCCAGGCGGCCGGCTGCGTCCTGTGGCGCCGCTCCCCGATCGACGGGCAGCTGGAGCTCTGCCTGGTGCACCGGCCGAAGTACGACGATTGGTCGCACCCCAAGGGCAAGCTCAAGCGCGGCGAGGAACACCTCGCCGCCGCCCTGCGCGAGGTCGAGGAGGAGACGGGCTACACCGCCGAGCCCGGCGCCCGCCTGCCGACCCTGTACTACCTCGCCAACGGCCGCCCGAAGCAGGTCCGTTACTGGGCGGCCGAGGCCCTCTCCGGCGCGTTCGCCCCGACCGACGAGGTGGACCGCATCCTGTGGCTCTCCCCCACCGCGGCCCGCAACCGCCTCACCCAGCCCCGCGACCGAACCCTGGTCGACAACCTGCTGGCGACCGTACGACACGCCTGACCGGCGCCGCCGGAAAACGAACGGGCTCAGCCGCCCGCCACATGCCCCTCCGCGTCCGCCCGGGCCAGGCTCCGCGCCCGGCGGGCCGGACCGCGCCAGCCGCAGGTGCAGCGGGCCACGCAGAAACGCCCCTGTTCAGCCGTCGTCGTCCGGTGTCCCGGCAATTCCCGGACGGAGTCCGGCACCTCATGCTGCGCCACGCAGACAACGTTACCCAAGCTCGGTAAAGAGCTCGTACGCCGCTCGTGAGGGCTTGGTACCGGCCCCGGTACGCCCACGGCGCGCGTGACCGGCGTCACCTACCCGTCGTTAACCAGAACGACAGGGGGCCCGTGACGGACGTACCGGCTGGGGGTAGACAGGCGATGGCGGCAAGGCAGCGGCGGCACAGCCGGACGGCGGGCGGGACCGCGGTGGCGGGGCTCGTGGCCTGGATCTGTGTCGGGACCACCGGGTGTTCCTGGAGCGGTGCCGCCGCCGAGGACGCGCGGGGCGCCGGCGATCCCGTCGAGACGCTGCGGCACGCCGCCGACCGGCTGGTGGACGCGGGCAGTTCCAAGGCGCGTACGTCGATGGAGATGGCCACCGGCGGCACCCGCGTCACCGTCCGGGGCGAGGGCGGCTACGACTACCGCAGACAGCTCGGCCGGCTGAAGGTGCTGCTGCCGCAGGACCCGGCCGGGCAGAGCGAGCACCGGCCCATCACGGAGCTCCTCGCACCGGGTGCCCTGTTCATGAAGAACAGGGGCGCGGGAGTGCCGGACGACAAGTGGGTCCGGGTGGAGACGGCGGGCCTGTCCGACGGGAACCTGGTGACGGGCGGGGCCACCGATCCGTACGCCGCCGCCGAGGTGCTGCGCGGGACGCTGGCGGCGACGTACGTGGGCCGGACCGAGGTCGCGGGGACCAAGGTGCGGCACTACCGCGGCACCGCCGACCTCAACCAGGCGGCGAAACGCGCCTCGGCCGGCGGCCGGGACTCGCTGCGGGCGGCGGCGAAAGGGTTCGCCACGGCCGAGGTCCCGTTCGACGTCTACCTCGACGACCAGGGACGCATCCGCAAGGTCCGGCAGCGGTTCAGCTTCGTCAACGGCCGGCAGAAGGAGGCCGTGGCGGTCGCGTCGACGACGCTGCTCTACGACTTCGGGACGCCCGTGGACGTACGGCTGCCGGCGGCCGGGGACATCTACGCGGGAACGATCGCCGAACAGTGAGACGCGAACAGTGAGGCGTGAGAACTAGCCCGTCCGTGCCATGCGCGGTGCGTAGGCCGCTCCCTACTCTAGGAAGTCGGTGACGGCAGAGACGAGGTGATGCGCGTGGCTCCGGTCGGCGGTACGGCAGTTCAGGACCACGTGGCCCTCGCCGAGATCGAACTGTGCGGAGAGCTGATCATCGCGGCGTCGGCCGCCGACGAGGACCGGCTCAGCCTGGAGAGCATCGACGAGGTGCTGCGGGTGGCCGAGGAACGGAACGCCTGCGGCGACTGAGCACCGGCCCCGCCCGGCGGATGTCAGGTGCGCAGCAGCCGGCCGATCGCCTTCGTCGCCTCTTCCACCTTGGCGTCGATCTCGGCACCGCCCTTGACGGCAGCGTCGGCGACGCAGTGGCGCAGGTGTTCCTCCAGGAGCTGCAGGGCGAAGGACTGCAGGGCCTTGGTGGAGGCGGACACCTGGGTGAGTATGTCGATGCAGTAGACGTCCTCGTCGACCATGCGCTGCAATCCGCGGATCTGGCCCTCGATCCGGCGCAGGCGCTTGAGGTGCTCGTCCTTCTGCTTGTGGTATCCGTGCACGGTCGCTTCGGATGCGGCCGCTTCGGATACGGCCGCTTCGGATACGGCTGTTTCGGGTACGGCTGCTTCGGAGGGCGCCGTCGCTCCGGCCTCGGTGGTCGTCATCGCGTCCTCCTGCTAACTGATACCCCTGGTGGGTATATGGTAACGAACTTTGCTGGGTACAGGGCCCTTGCCCATGGCCGGTACCGGACCCTGTGCTGATCACTCTGCCCGATGGGCGACACTGGGGGACGGCCCATTAGCCGTGGCCGGATGATGCGCCTAGCATCAGCCTGACCGAAACCAATGCATCCCGAGGACCCCACGTGCGCTTTCGTCTGACCCCCAGGGAGACGAGCTTCTACGACATGTTTGCCGCATCCGCGGACAACATCGTCACGGGCTCGAAACTCCTGATGGAACTGCTCGGGGCGGACGCTTCCGCCCGGGCCGAGATCGCAGAGCGTATGCGGGCCGCGGAACACGCCGGTGACGACGCCACGCATGCGATCTTCCACCAGCTGAACTCCTCCTTCATCACGCCCTTCGACCGCGAGGACATCTACAACCTCGCGTCCTCCCTCGACGACATCATGGACTTCATGGAGGAGGCCGTCGACCTGGTCGTCCTCTACAACGTGGAGGAGCTGCCGAAGGGCGTCGAGCAGCAGATCGAGGTGCTGGCGCGGGCGGCGGAGCTGACCGCCGAGGCCATGCCGAACCTCCGGACCATGCGGAACCTGACCGAGTACTGGATCGAGGTCAACCGCCTCGAGAACCAGGCGGACCAGATCCACCGCAAGCTGCTCGCCACGCTCTTCAACGGCAAGTACGACGCGATCGAGGTGCTGAAGCTGAAGCAGATCGTGGACGTGCTGGAGGAGGCGGCGGACGCCTTCGAGCACGTCGCCAACACGGTGGAGACCATCGCGGTCAAGGAGTCCTGAGCCAGTCCATGGACACCCTCGCTCTGGTCGTGACCATCGCGGTCGCGCTCTTCTTCACCTACACCAACGGCTTCCACGACTCGGCCAACGCGATCGCGACGTCCGTCTCGACCCGGGCGCTGACGCCGCGCGCGGCCCTCGCCATGGCCGCGGTCATGAACCTCGCCGGTGCCTTCCTGGGCAGCGGGGTCGCCAAGACCGTCAGTGAGGGCATCATTCAGACGCCCGAGGGCTCGAAGGGGATGGGCATCCTCTTCGCGGCACTGGTCGGCGCGATCACCTGGAACCTGATCACCTGGTACTTCGGCCTGCCCTCTTCCTCCTCCCACGCGCTGTTCGGCGGCATGGTCGGCGCCGCGCTCGCGGGCGGTACGACGGTCTACTGGAACGGGGTACTGGACAAGATCGTCATCCCCATGTTCCTGTCGCCGGTCGTCGGCCTGATCGTCGGCTACCTGGTCATGACCGCGATCATGTGGATCTTCCGCAAGGCCAACCCGCACAAGGCCAAGCGCGGTTTCCGCATCGCCCAGACCGTCTCGGCGGCGGGCATGGCGCTCGGCCACGGTCTCCAGGACGCCCAGAAGACGATGGGCATCGTGGTGATGGCGCTGGTCATCGCCGACGTCGAGGACTACAGCGACCCGATCCCGGTCTGGGTCAAGCTCGTCTGCGCGATGATGTTGTCCCTGGGCACGTACGCCGGCGGCTGGCGCATCATGCGCACCCTCGGCCGCAAGATCATCGAACTGGACCCGCCGCAGGGCTTCGCCGCGGAGACGACCGGTGCGTCGATCATGTTCACCACGGCGTACCTCTTCAAGGCGCCCATCTCCACGACCCACGTCATCACCTCGGCGATCATGGGCGTCGGCGCGACGAAGCGCGTGAACGCGGTGCGGTGGGGCGTCGCCAAGAACATCGTCCTGGGCTGGTTCATCACGATGCCGGCGGCCGCGCTGGTGGCTGCGGCGTCGTACGGGATCGTGAAGCTGGCGTTCCTGTAGCGGCCGGGGACCCATGCCCGCGGACCACACGCAACGGTGGCTTGGAAACGCCGGTCGGTGCTATCCCAGCCCGTCCGGCGTTTGAGGACGAGGCCGTCAAGGCCGAACGGTCGTCAGGGGGCGGAGCCCTCACGTGCCGGTGGACGACGATGGGCCCGCCCCCCGGGAGCCAGGGGGCGGGCCCTTCTTGGCCTCGCGGTGGCACCGCCATGCAGCACCGCGAGGGGTCTATTCGGAGCGTCGGCCTAGCCGAAGCGGCCCGAGATGTAGTCCTCGGTCGCCTGGACCGACGGGTTGGAGAAGATCCGCTCCGTGTCGTCGATCTCGATGAGCCTGCCGGGCTGTCCGACCGCCGCGAGGTTGAAGAACGCCGTACGGTCCGAGACGCGCGCCGCCTGCTGCATGTTGTGCGTCACGATGACGATCGTGAAGCGCTCCTTCAGCTCACCGATCAGGTCCTCGATGGCGAGGGTGGAGATCGGGTCGAGGGCGGAGCAGGGCTCGTCCATGAGCAGGACGTTCGGCTCGACAGCGATCGCGCGGGCGATGCACAGCCGCTGCTGCTGACCGCCGGAGAGACCCGAGCCGGGCTTGTTCAGGCGGTCCTTGACCTCGTTCCACAGGTTCGCGCCCTTGAGCGACTTCTCGACGACGTCGTTCAGCTCGCTCTTCTTGTACTTGCCGTTCAGGCGCAGCCCCGCCGCCACATTGTCGAAGATCGACATCGTGGGGAAGGGGTTCGGGCGCTGGAAGACCATGCCGACCTCGCGCCGCACGGACACCGGGTCGATGCCGGCGCCGTAGAGGTCCTCGTCGTCCAGTAGCACCTTGCCCTCGACGCGGCCACCGGAGGTGACCTCGTGCATACGGTTCAGCGTGCGCAGGAACGTCGACTTGCCGCAGCCCGAGGGGCCGATGAAGGCCGTCACCGAGCGGGGCTCGACCGTCATCGAGATGTCTTCGATCGCCTTGTGGGAGCCGTAGAAAGCGGTGAGTCCGCTTACGTCGATTCGCTTGGCCATTACTGCTTCACTTCCAGAGTCTTCAGTCGCCGGTGGCCGCGTCAGCGACCGGTCTTCGGGGCCTTCCAGCGGGCGATGCCGCGGGCCACCAGGTTCAGGATCATCACGAAGGCGATCAGCGTCAGCGACGCCGCCCAGGCACGGTCGTAGGCCGCCGTCGATCCACCGCTCTGCGAGTACTGCTGGTAGATGTACAGCGGCAGCGAGGCCTGCGCACCCTCGAAGGGGTTGGCGTTGATGAACGGGTTGCCGAACACCAGCAGCAGCACCGGCGCGGTCTCGCCCGCGATACGGGCGATCGACAGCATGATGCCGGTGGTGATGCCGCCGATGGAGGTCGGCAGGACCACCTTCAGGATCGTGCGCCACTTCGGGATGCCGAGCGCCAGGGAGGCTTCGCGCAGCTCGTTCGGGACGAGCTTGAGCATCTCCTCCGTGGAGCGGACGACGACCGGCATCATCAGGATCGCCAGGGCGAGCGAGCCGGCGAAGCCGAAGGGCTGCATGTCGAAGTTCAGCATGAGGCTGAGGATGAACAGACCCGCGACGATCGACGGGATGCCCGTCATGACGTCGACGAAGAAGGTGACGGACTTGGCGAGGCTGCCGCGCCCGTACTCGACGAGGTAGATCGCGGTGAGCACACCGATCGGCGCACCGATCGCGGTGGCGAGTCCGACCTGCTCGAGGCTGCCGAGAATGGCGTGGTAGATACCGCCGCCCGGCTCGGAGTCGGCGACCACACCCATGGAGTGGGTCAGGAAGTAGACGTCGAGGACCTTCACACCGCGCTGCACGGTCACCCAGACCAGGGAGACCAGCGGGATCAGCGCGATCAGGAAGGAGACCCAGATGAGCGAGGTCGCGATGCGGTCCTTGGCCTGGCGGCGGCCCTCGACGCGGGCGGCGATGCCGTATGTGCCGAAGACGAACAGGAGCGCGGCGATCAGGCCCCACTGGATGCGACTGTGCAGGTCGGCGGCGAGGCCGATGACGACCGCGAGGGCGAGGGAGCCCGCGGCGATGGCCCACGGCGACCATCTGGGGAGGCTGGCGCCACGAAGCGTGCTGGGCTGCTTGTCGGTGACGACGGCTGCGTGGCTCATGCGTTGGCCCCCGAGTACTCCTTGCGGCGGGCGATGATCATGCGGGCCGCGCCGTTGACCAGCAGGGTGATGACGAACAGGACCAGACCGGAGGCGATGAGCGCGTCACGGCCGAACTCCGACGCCTCGCTGAACTTGCTGGCGATGTTCTGGGCGAAGGTACCGCCGCCCGGGTTGAGCAGGCTGGCGTGGATGTCGAAGTCCGGGGAGAGCACGGTGGCGACGGCCATCGTCTCGCCGAGCGCGCGGCCGAGGCCGAGCATCGAGGCGGAGATGACGCCGGAGCGGCCGAAGGGGATCACCGCCATGCGGATGACCTCCCAGCGCGTGGCGCCGAGGGCCAGGGCCGCCTCCTCGTGCATCTGCGGGACCTGGCGGAAGACCTCGCGGCTCACGTTGGTGATGATCGGCAGGATCATGATCGCGAGCAGGATGCCGACGGTGAGCATCGAGCGCGGGGCGCCTTCCTCCCAGGAGAAGATGCCGGTCCAGCCGAAGTAGTCGTTGAGCCAGCTGAACAGGCCGTTCATGTGCGGTACGAGGATCAGGGCGCCCCACAGGCCGTACACGATGGACGGTACGGCGGCGAGCAGGTCGATCACGTACGCGATGGGGCCGCTCAGCTTGCGCGGGGCGTAGTGCGTGAGGAAGAGCGCGATGGCGACGGCGATCGGGACCGCGAGGAGCATGGCGACGATCGAGGAGACGATCGTGCCGAAGGCCAGGACGGCGATGCCGAAGACCGGCGGCTGGAGGCCGGTGTTCCACTCGAAGGCGGTGAGGAAGTTTCCGTGGTCCTTGCTGATGGCGAGCGAGGCACGGTAGGTGAGGAAGACCGCGATCGCGGCCATGATCACCAGCAGCAGGATGCCCGACCCGCGGGAGAGACCGAGGAAGATGCGGTCACCGGGCCGGGTGGCGCCGCGGGCGGCACGCTTCTGCTCGCCCACGGAGGGCTGGGGCGTTGGAGGTGGAGCCTGTGTGTTCTGTGTCGATATTTCCATCGGTTTCTCCGGTCTGCGGAGCCGCTCGGTCGGAGCGGCTCGGCGGAGCCGTACGCAGTGGACGGCTCATGGCGGCGGTGCACCGGACGGTGCGGTCCAGTCCCGGGTTCCCGGTACTGGACCGCACCTTCAGATCAGCTCAGGCCCTCGATGGTGGTGCGGACCTTGGCGATGATGTCGGCGGGGACGGGGGCGTAGTCGATGCCGGAGAGGATGTTCTGGCCGTCCTCGCTGGCGATGTAGCGCAGGAACGCCTTGGTGGCCGGCAGGGTGTCGGACTTGTTGCCCTTGTCGCAGATGATCTCGTACGTGACCAGGGTGATCGGGTAGGCGCCGTCGGCCTTGGTCGTGTAGTTCATCTTGAGCGCCAGGTCGCTGCCGGTGCCGACGACCTTGGCGTCCGCGATGGCCTTGGTGGCACCGTCGGAGGAGGCCGCCACCGGGGCGGAGGCACCCGTGTCGATGGAGACGGTCGACAGACCGTCCTTGGCGTACGACAGCTCCATGTAGCCGATGGCGCCGTTGGTCGCCTTGACGCCCGCGGCGACACCGCTGGAGCCGGACGCGGCCTGACCGCCCTTGGCCTGCCAGGCCTTGCCGCCGGAGTACTTCCAGTTGTCCGGGGTGGTGGCGATCAGGTACTTGGTGAAGTTGTCCGTGGTGCCGGACTCGTCCGAGCGGTGGAACGCCTGGATCTTCAGGTCGGGCAGCGTGGCGCTCGGGTTCAGCGCCTTGATCGCGGCGTCGTTCCACTTGGTGATCTTGCCGTCGAAGATCTTGGCGATGGTCGGGGCGTCCAGGACGAGGTTGTCCACGCCGTCGAGCTTGTAGGCGAGGGCGATCGGGCCGCCGACCATCGGGAGGTCGATGCCCTGGCCGCTGGAGCAGACCGACTTCGACGCGGTGACCTCTTCGGGCTTCAGCGCGGAGTCCGAACCGGCGAAGGCGACCGTGCCCTGGGTGAACGCGGTGACGCCGGCGCCGGAGCCGCCACCCTTGTAGTTGATCTGCACGCCCGAGCAGGCGGCAGTGAAGGCCTTGACCCAGGCGTCGATCGCGTTCTTCTGCGCGGAGGAGCCGTCGGCGAGCAGCTGCCCCTTGGCGTCGTCACACTTGATGTTGCTGCCACCGGTGCTCGCGGAGGCGCTGCTGCCACCGCTGCTGCTGCCGGTGTCGTCCGAGCCGCACGCCGTGAGGGCCAGGGCGCCGGAGACGGCGAGAGCGCCGAGAGCGAGAACTCGCCGGTTCTTGCGCTGAAGCTTCACTGAGGGAATTCCTTCCAGGAGCCGCCGGCCTGATCGGCGGCGTGCGAAGACGGAGTGCTGCGGGTGATGCGAACGCGTCTGCGCAGTGCGTCCGTCATCGGTAAGGCCGAAATTAGGCAGATCAGGTGAAGCGACCTACGGACGGAAGTGAACGGCGGGTGAACCCCTGAGGACGGTGCGGTTAGGTCACGGATTGCTCACAGGGAGAACACGTGGAGGTTCCGACGCGATGCCGGCCCACGACCACCCCTGCCACAGGGCGCGCTATGCAGATCCGCCGCCCCTTCCCTGGAACCCCTCAGCCCGGGGATCCGTCTCGTTCGACGAGAGCCAGCAGGAGGCCACATGGAACGGCGTACGTTCATCGTAGGCGGCGCGGCCGCGACAGCGGCGGTAGCGGTGGCCGGGTGCAAGGGCGGGGGCACCGGGTCGGCCGTGCCGTCGCAGCGCACTCCGCCCTCGACGACCGCGGACGCGTCCGCCACCTCCTCCGCCTCCCTGCGCACCACCGCCGCCACGGCCCCCGCGAACTGGACCGCGCTCGCCCGTGACCTGGACGGCGTCCTCGTACGCCCCGGCGACGCCAAGTGGCAGGCGGCCCACCGGCTCTACAACACCCGCTTCGACGATCTGAAGCCGGCGGCCGTCGCCTACGTCTCCCACGCCGACGACATCCGTACGACCCTGGCGTACGCCCGCGCCCACCACATCCAGGTGTCGATCCGCAACGGCGGCCACTCCTACGCGGGCTGGTCCTCGGGCAACGGCCGTCTGGTCGTCGACGTCTCCAAGCTCAACGCGGTCCGCAGCAGCGGCGGCACGGCGGTCGTCGGCGCCGGCGCCAAGCTGATCGACGTCTACCGCGCGCTCGCCGCGAGGGGCGTGACGATCCCGGCGGGCTCGTGCCCGACCGTGGGCGTCTCCGGCCTGGTGCTGGGCGGCGGTCACGGCGTGGCCTCCCGCGCGTACGGCCTGACCTGCGACAGCCTCACCCAGGCGACCCTGATCACGGCGGACGGCAAGCAGCTGACCGCCAACGCCACCGAGAACAAGGATCTGTTCTGGGCCCTGCGTGGCGCGGGCAACGGCAACTTCGGCGTCGTCACCGAGCTGCGGTTCCGCACCCACACCGCTCCCCAGGCCGTCACCGCGTACATGACCTGGCCGTGGGCGAAGGCGGCCGCGGTGGTGAAGGCCTGGCAGGAGTGGGGCCCGTCCCAGCCGGACGAGATCTGGTCCTCGCTGCACCTGGAGAGCTCCGGCAGCACGCCCAAGGTCTCCGTCGCGGCCTTCTCCCTCGGCACGTACGGCGAACTGCAGAACGCCGTCGACCGCCTCGCCGACCGCATCGGCGCCCCGGCGAGCAGCGTCTCGCTCCGCCGCCGCGGCTACGAGGAGGCGATGGAGATCTACGCCGGCTGCTCCTCCTTCTCCTCCGACGCCCAGTGTCACCTGCCGGGCGCGACCCCGGGCCGCTCCCCGCAGGGCGCGCTGGGCCGGGAGACGTACGCGGCGAAGTCGGACTTCTTCGACCGCTCCCTGTCCACGGCCGGCATCCAGACGCTGCTCGCCCAGATCAAGTCGGCCCGCGGCGGCTCCGGCAGCATTGCCTTCACGGCCCTCGGCGGCGCGGTCAACCGCGTCTCCCCCACGGCGACGGCCTTCGTGCACCGCCGCTCGCGCATGCTGGCGCAGTACATCGTGTCCTGGGGGGCGGGGGCGTCGGGCTCCACGGCCCAGTCCTGGCTGACCGCGGCCCACAACGCGATGAAGCCGTACGCCTCGGGCGCGGCCTACCAGAACTACACCGACCCGACTCTGACGGACTGGCGGAAGGCGTACTACGGCGACGCGGCAACGCGCCTGGCCCAGTTGAAGAAGCAGTACGACCCGAACCGGTTCTTCACCTACCCGCAGGCTCTCTGAAAGGCCTCAGGCCGCGAGATCCCGTTCCTCGGCCCCTGCCGAGGACGCACTCCGCGCACCCGGAACCACCGCGTCCCGAGGGTCCCCGGCCGACCGGCGCCGGATCAGCCGCCCGGCGCGGGGCGAGCGCTCCACCGCCTTCATCACCGGGGTGAGCATCAGCATGGCCAGCGGCGACAGCAGCAGCGCCACGGCCGTACCGAGCGCGAACCCGCCGATGACGTCCGTCGGGTAGTGCACACCCATGTAGACCCGGCAGAACCCTTCGAGCAGCGCCAGTCCGATCCCGACGAGTCCGAACCTCCGGTTCGCGACGAACAGCGCGACGCCCATCGCCATGGTGAGGGTGGCGTGATCGCTCACGAAGGAGTAGTCGGTCTTGCCCGGGACGAGCACATCGAGTCCCTGGTGGTCACGGAAGGGCCGGGGCCGCTCCACGAACCCCCGTATCGGCACGTTCACCAGCACCGCGATGCCCGCCGCCAACGGCGCCCACACCAGCGCGGCCACGGACGTGGCGGCTTCGTCCCCGCCCCGCCGCCGCACGGTCCACCAGCACCAGAGCACCAGGAGCACCATGGCGAGCAACAGCCCGTACTCGCCCACGAACTCGACCATGCGGTCGAACCAGTGCGGCGCGTCCTTGGCCAGACCGTTGATGTCGTAGAGCAGGTCGACGTCGGGGTTCGACCCGGATTCGGCGAGTCCAGCCATGGCGCTGCGGCCCCTTCGTCGTTCTTCCGGACGCACCTCACGTGCGCCGCTCCTGCCCACCACCCCCGTGGTCTGTAGATCCGCTTCCGCTCCGCTGCACACACACGCGCACGTGACACGTGCCGACTGACGTCCGCCGGGCTACGTGAACAGGAACGCACAGCCCCTGTTACTACGTTCCACACTCCACCGAATGATCACGCAGACGTTATCGAAGAGAGATACATCATCGCAGCTCAGGGGGTGGGTTCACGCTCGGTTCACACCGTGGTGGGGAGCGCTTTCGCGCCATCTTCGGTGACCCTCGTGGCCCCGAAGTAGTCGGGGGTGTCGATCGGGTCGAACCGGATCACAGCACCTGTTCTCGGCGCGTCGATCATGTACCCGCCGCCCACATAAATACCCACATGCCGGATGGCCCGCGAGTTGGTGAGGTCGTCCGAGAAGAACACCAGATCCCCGGGCAACAGCTCGTCCCTCTTCGGATGCGGCCCGGCGTTGTACTGGTCGTTGGCGACGCGCGGGAGCGTGATCCCCACACTCTCGTACGAGGCCTTGGTCAGCCCCGAGCAGTCGAACCGTCCGCCCTGGTCGGCCGTACCGTTGCCACCCCACAGATAGGGAGTGCCCAGCTTCTTCTGCGCGTAGTAGATGGCCCCCGCGGCCTGCTTGGACGGATCGACCCGAGTGACCGGCGCGGCGAAGGAGTCCTCCAGAGTCGTGATCGTCTTCACGTAGTTCTGGGTCTCCTTGTACGGCGGAACGCCCCCGTACTTGATGACCGCGTACGCCCCCGCGTTGTAGGCGGCGAGCATGTTGTGGGTGGCATCGCCCGGCACGTCCTTCACGTACGACGCGAGCTGACAGTCGTACGAAGCGGCCGATGGAATCGCGTCATTCGGATCCCATACGTCGCGGTCGCCGTCCCCGTCACCGTCGATGCCGTGCGTGGCCCATGTCCCCGGGATGAACTGCGCTATCCCCTGCGCGGCCGCCGGACTCTTGGCGCTCGGGTTGAACCCGCTCTCCTGGTACAGCTGGGCGGCGAGCAGGGCCGGGTTGAGGGCGGAACACAGATTGCCCCACTTCTGCACAAGCGTCTGATACGCCGCGGGCACGGCCCCCTTGGCCAACGCCTTGGTCCCACCGCTCACCCCGCCCGCGAGGTTCCCGGCGACGACGTAGACCCCGACGACGAGCAGCATCATGAAGGCGAGACCGGCACCGGCGACAGCGGTCACCACGACCCACGTCTTACGCACCGTCAACCGCCCCTCACCGCCCGGGAGTACGCCCACGTCAGTGTAGAGGCGACCCCTGCGGTAAGGGGTGATCATGGGAAAGGTCGACGCGTATGCGCGCGTCGGTGGCGGTCAACGGCTGCCGATGGGTGTGGGGGTTCAGGGAGCGCTCGCGGCGTCCTGATACAACTCCGCTGCTTCTTCCCCGAACACCACGCTGTACGAGATGTCGTCGGTGGCCCCACCCTGCTCGTGCCCGCCGAGCACGCCGACGACCTGTCCGTTGCCGTTCACCCAGGGGCTGCCGCTGGTGCCGCCGCTGAAGTCGGGGCAGTCGATGCGCTGTTGCGTGGAGCTGTGCGCGGTGGGCTTGTTGGTGCAGCTGATGGGCACGTCGCGGGAGTCGGGATACCCGGTGACGGTCAGCGCGGTCGCCCCGGTGGCCACCCCGGCGGCGAACCGGTTCGCGCCGACGACGTCCTCGATCCCCTTCTCGCCCTGCGGCTCGACGACGGCGAAGGCGACGTCGCTGTCCTCGTCCTGCCCGTCGGCCCACCCGTCGGGCAGAAACAGCCGCCCGACCTTCCACAAGCCGTGGGAAGCCTTGCCGTCCCGGTACCCGGGCGCGAAGACGAGGTCGTGGCTCCCCTTCCCGTCAAGGCAGTGCGCCGCGGTGACGATGAGGTTCCGGTGCGGGCTGTGCACCACGGAGGCGGTACAGAAGTGCTCGCCGGCGAGACCGGAGCCGCGGTCGGCCGGGAACAGCGCACCTACCCGCGCGGCTTGCGCCGACCGGCCCGTGGTCGTGGTTACACCCAGGGGACCGGTCCCGTCGTCCGCGGCCGCCTCCGAGGCCGACGCGACGACCAGCAGCGCGAGCGCGCCGAGCAGCGTGCGCCTGCGGGTGCCCACGGGGCGGAGGGTGCGGAGGGTGCGCTTCATCGGGCCCACCTTGTCGCGTGAAGGTGAGGGGAACGTCAGACGCGGGGCGGCGGAGTGCCGTACACCGGGAAGCCGTCGGTGGCGACCTCGACGCCCAGCGGCTCGGGCAGCCGCACGGATTCGCCGAACTTGCCGGGCATGACGTCCTGGTAGGCGCCGTTGTCGGGGTTGGTGTGCAGGGACCAGGTGCCCTTGCGCGGGTCGATGACGAGAAGGAGGGGGACGCGGGCAACCGCGTACCAGTCGGCTTTGTCCCTGATCTCCCTGGACTTCTCGGACTGCGAGATGACTTCCACGGCGAGCGCTGCATCTTCCGAGTCGGCCAGCCAACCGTCGTCCTCGTCCCATTCGGTGGGCAGGACGATCAGGTCCGGCGTCGCATAGTCATCGGGGTCTTCCGGCGATGCGATCGAGGACATCTCATACATGTCCAGCCCTTCGGGCATCGCCGCGTCGAGCTGCCGACGCAGCCGCCTCAGCACACCCGCGTGCTTGCCTCGCGGCGTCGGTGACATCACGAGCTTCCCTCCCAGAACCTGAACCCGCAGACCTGTCGCTTCCTCGACCTTCTCGGCGACTTCGCGCAGATTCCCGGGGCGGGGCTTGGGATGGATCCGAGGCACGGACGGCATCGACATGGTGTCCGACCTCCATCCTTCCGGCTCCGGCTCGGCGTCGAATCCACCGTACTGTGCGAGTCCCTCCCCCGCCTCCGCGTCAGGCTCCGCGCACGCGGCCGCGCTCCTGTGTCGCTGCTCAACCTTCGCCACACCACGCCTCCCTTACGTTCCGTCGCCACATGACTACGTTAGGCCAACCGTCTGACACTCGGCCCACAGCAGCTTCCCGCCCTTCGACGCGCCCAGCTCCCGCAGCACGGAGACACCCCACGTGTCCGCACACGCCTGTACGAGGTGCAGCCCACGTCCGTGTTCGGCGTCGGACGGGGGTAGGGCGACGGGGGCGCCGTCGGAGGCAAAGCCGGGCGGGACGCGGGGGTCGGTGTCCCAGACGGCGATGCGGAGTCTCCCGGGTTCCGCCGAGAGGAGACGGAGGGCGTAGGGGCCGGCGGTATGGAGGTGGGCGTTGCCGAGCAGCTCGGCGGCCAGGAGTTCGGCGGTGGGGGTGAGTTCGGCGAGGCCGTGGGCGGAGAGGACGGTACGAAGGGTGGCGCGGGCGACGCCGGGGGCGCGTGGGTCGTGCGGGAGTTGGAGGGTGTAGGTCCAGGGCGGGGATACGGTGGGCATGGAAGTCTCCGGTCACTGAGGGGAGTTGGTCGGATGCCCAGTGGCATGCCACCCCGTCGGGCGGTGCGCTTCCGGGAGTGAGGGCGCCTGGGTTCTAAGCTAGCGATACGCGTGTAACCCTTTAACCGATTCCCGATAAATCACTGACACACCACTCCTGTGAGTGACACGCCAGAGCAAGGAGGCGGGCAAGCCCGTGAGAAGCAGTCCGACGGGTCGTCAACTCCGCTTGGGTCTTGAACTGCGCAAACTTCGGGAGCACGCAGGCCTGACGGCAGCGGAGGCCGGTCAACTGCTGGGCGTGAAGCCGAACCAGATCAGCAACATGGAGGCCGGCCGAGCGGGCGTAAGCGCCGAGCGGGTGCGCACCATGGCCAGCACTTACGACTGCTCGGACACGGCCTTGATCAAGGCGCTGGTCGGGATGACCGGCGACCGCAGACGTGGCTGGTGGGAGGAATACCGCGAGATCCTGCCCGCCCCCCTCCTCGACCTGGCCGAGCTGGAACACCACGCCCAGGCTTTGCGCGACTCCACCACGGCCCGCATCCCCGGCCTGCTTCAGACGCGCGAGTACGCGCTCGAGATCTTCCGTCAGGCGGTCACCGAGCTCTCACCTCCCGACATCGAGCACCGCCTTTCATTCCGCATCAAGCGCCAAGCGGTCCTCTACCGCGCGGAGCCCACCCCGTACAAAGCGGTCGTCCACGAAGCCGCTCTTCGTATGAAGGTCGGCGGTCCCACGATCGCCCGGCAACAGCTGCAACACCTGCTCGACATGAGCGACCAAGACCACATCACCCTGCACGCCATCACCTTCGACGTCGGGGCCTACCCAGGATCCGGGCAGTCGATCGCCTACGCGCACGGGGCGGTACCCCAACTGGACACCGTCCAACTCGACCAGTCCCATGGCGCCGCCTTCCTCGACGCCGAGGCCCAACTGCACAAATACCGCGCGCTCTTCGAACGGGTAGCAGCTGTAGCCCTGAGCCCGGAGAAGACCCGAGTCCTGATTCACGCCGTGATGCGAGACCTTTAAGGAAACTTCATGAACTGGCAGAAATCGTCCTATTGCTCCGAGGGCAACTCCTGCCTCCACGTCGCCGCCGCCGCCCCCACCCCTGAAGCAATCCACATAACCGAAACCAGCGACCCCACCGCCGCGATACTCACCTCCACCCCCGCCGCCTTCGGCGCCCTCCTCCACGTACTCAAGAAGGACCCCCACCATGCCTGACCCCATCCCCCCGAACCTCACCTGGGAACGCGCCGCCCCGCCGGAGGCAACCGGCCCGGGCCCCTGGATCGAGATCGCCTTCGGCGAGGGGGACGACGGGGACGCGCCCGTCTACATCCGCGAGACGAGCGACCCGGACAACGTGGTCACGACGAACCGTCGGAAGTGGGATGCCTTCGTACTGGGCGTGCAGGCGGGGGAGTTCGACCATTTCGTAGACGGCGCGGTATGACCCGGCTATAAGACGCGAACCCCGCTCGAAGCACGACACCGCAAAGAAGCGGGCGGCCCCCACGGCCACGCCACCAAGGCACGCACACCCAACTCGCCCCTGCGTGCCCCCAACAGGCGCCTCCTACTCCACCCCGCCCCACCCTGTGTGCCCCCTGTGCCCAAGGTCAAGAGCCAGCCATCGCCCGTCCATCCCCCCGCCACTGACTGGTAAGCCCGAACCGCCTTCAGTAAGGCGGAGGTCAGGAATCGACAACTCGTCTTGTTGTCGCGTACTCAACAAGCGATGGTCATCTGCGGGCCGCCAGGCCCCCCGCCGGGGACACCGTACCGGCGGCGCACCCGCACCGCCCCTGTCAACCGTTCTCAGGAGGCTGTACGTTGCGCACCACACACCCCGACAGACCCGTCATACGCCGCAGCCTGCGCCGCATGGGCGCAGCTGCCCTCGGCACCGCGGCCCTCGTCCTCGCCGGCTTCGGCAGCGCCGGAGCGGCGGACGCGCAGAGCGGCGTCGCGAAGGTCGCCCCTCACGTCAGCTGGACCAGAGCGTGCGCGACACCCACCAAGGCGGACGTCGCGGCCTGTAACGCCAAGCGAGTCACCAGCGGCGTCACCGAGTACATGGCGGAGAAGGCCTACGCCAAGGGCGTCACGCCCAAGGCCGCCGACGCCACCACCCCGTCCGGCTTCGGGCCGACCGATCTGCGGGCCGCGTACGGCCTGACCTCGGCCGCCGCGTCCAACGGCGCGGGCGAGACCATCGCCATCGTCGACGCGTACAACGACCCCAACGCCGAGGCGGACCTCGCCACCTACCGCTCGTACTACGGCCTGTCGGCGTGCACCACCGCCAACGGCTGCTTCAAGAAGGTCAGTCAGACCGGCTCCACGACCTCACTGCCGACGAGCAACACCGGCTGGGCCGAGGAGATCTCCCTCGACCTCGACATGGCCAGCGCCATCTGCCCGAACTGCAACATCCTGCTCGTCGAGGCCAAGTCCGCCACCATGGCCAACCTCGGCACCGCGGTGAACGAGGCGGTCACCCTCGGCGCGAAGTACGTCTCCAACAGCTACGGCGGCTCCGAGTCGTCCTCCGACTCCACCTACGACACCTCGTACTTCAAGCACACCGGTGTCGCCATCACCGTCAGCGCGGGTGACTCGGGCTACGGCGCCGAGTACCCGGCGGCCTCGCAGTACGTCACCTCCGTCGGCGGCACCGCGCTGACCAAGGCCACCTCCACCACCCGCGGCTGGACCGAAACGGTCTGGAAGACCAGCAGCACCGAGGGCACCGGCTCCGGCTGCTCCGCCTACGACGCCAAGCCGACCTGGCAGACCGACACGGGCTGCACCAAGCGCATGATCTCCGACGTCTCGGCGGTCGCGGACCCGGCCACCGGCGTCGCGGTCTACGACTCGTACGGCATCACGGCGGGCTGGTACACCTTCGGCGGCACCAGCGTCTCCTCGCCCATCATCGCGGGCGTGTACGCCCTCGCGGGCACGCCGTCCTCCGGTTCCTACCCGGCGAAGTTCCCCTACACGGCGGCCGGCACCTCGGCCCTCAACGACGTGACCTCCGGCAACAACGGCACCTGCACCACCAGCTACTTCTGCACCGCCACGACGGGCTATGACGGCCCGACCGGATGGGGCACCCCGGAGGGAGTCGCCGCCTTCACCGGCTGACGATCAGTCACCACAGCACGCCACCGTGGACCGTGGGGGCCACGTGGCAAGGGGAGAACGGGCCGCGGCACCCAGCCGCGGCCCGTTCGTCGTACCCGATAACCTTCACCCCGAGAACATCGACACGAAAAAGGGTCAACGACGGAACCACACCACAGGTTCCGCTCTGACTTCGTTGCCCGGCGTGACCTGCCGTGATACACAGAGTGACCATACGGTGCTTCGCCAGGTGCTCGTACGAAACCCGCCAATCAATGACGCCAAGTCGACATGCGACAGCGGCATTGTCGGCGACAATGGGGCCTGACCTCTGCACACCGCAGGGGTCGCTCGGAACTACCCACCAGGGGCGGTGACTTACATGCTCTTTGCGGCCGACAAGGGAGACATCAACACCATCATCGGCGGGATCGCTCCGGACTGGGGCCCCTTCGGCAGCCTGGGCAACGAGGCCAAGGTGATGATCGAGGTCGTGATGGCGGTCGCCATCCTGCTCTGCCTCGGCATCGCCGTGTGGGGCGCCGCCAAGCAGCGTATCGGCGCGACCGCCCTGCGCGACACGTTCAGCGCGGAACAGGGCAAGGGGCTCATCATCGCCGGCCTCACGGGCGTCTTCATCATCGGCTCGCTCGGCACGCTGTTCACCATCGTGTACGGCATGGCCGTATAACCCCGCCCCGCCCGGGCACGCCCGGTCCCACCTCCATCCCCACCCGCCCGTCGTGCCCACCGGCTGAGGTTGCGTTTCCCTGATGTCGAGTCACCACACCGCGCCCGCGCGGGAACCAGCACGGCTACCGTCGTACTTCTACGCTTTTCGGTACGAGGTCGAGAGGGCGTACGCGGCATGAGCCTCGGGGACGAGCACGGTTACGGCGACACCGCACGCACCGGTGACGACGACGGATACGGCGGCTCCGGCCAGACCCGCACCCGCCTGCCCGACGGCGACCCCTACGGCGGCGCCCGACGCAGCGGCCGCTCGCCGTCACGGAGCCTGATCACGGTGGTCGGCGTGGTGGTCCTGCTCATCGCGGCGATCGCCTTCGCGAACCGTGGAGGAGACGGTTCCGCGTCCACGGCCGGCAACGAAAGCGGCAGCACGAGCGCCGACAAGCCACAGACGTCGACGACTGCGGCGAGCGGGACGAAGCCGGTGGAGTCGAAGGCGGGTGGGATTCCGACCGGGTACGCGCACGATGAACAGGGAGCACAGAGCGCAGCGGCGAACTACTCCGTCGCGCTGGGCTCGACCGACATGTTCACCAAGGCCAGACGGCACGACATCGTCAACACCGTCTACGCCCCCGATGTCGCCGCCGCGCGCCAGACGGACCTGGACAGCGCGTACTCGAGCGAGAAGTTCCTGACGAACATCGGGCTCACCAAGAACGGCACCGCGCCGAGCGGCCAGACCTTCGTCTCCCGGATCATCCCGGTGGGTACCAAGGTGACGGCGTCCGGCACGGACAGCGCCACCGTCGAGGTCTGGTACACGTCGCTCTTCGGCCTGTCCGGTGACAGCTCGACCAACCCCGTTTCCGAGAGCTGGTACACCACCGCGTACGAGCTGAAGTGGATCGACAACGACTGGAAGATCACGGACTTCCAGCAGACGGACGGCCCCGTCCCGGTCGGGCGCGACCAGAAGGCCTCCACCGCTGACGACATGACGAAGGCCGTCGAGGAGTACGGAGGGTTCACCTATGCGCGCTAACCACCGCTTCCTCAAGGTCACCACCGCTGTCGCCGCCGTGCAGGCGACCGCGGTGCTGCTGGCCACACGCGCCTTCGCCGCGCCGACTCCCAGTCCGTCGCCGTCGCCCTCCGCGAGCGGCGAGTGCGATCTCATTCGAGGCCCCGCGAAGGATTACTGCGAACGCGGCAACACCCCCTCCGGCACCACCACCCCCAGCACCACCGACACCCTCGACCCCCTCTCCTCCCTCGCCAAGGGCTGTGCCGACGCCGCCTCCTGGACCGTCGACAAGCTCAGCGAGGCCGTGAAGGACACCGCGAACGTCGACTTCACGAACCCCAAGTTCCTCCAGCAGTACGCGGTCGTCTTCGCCGCGTCGACCGTCCTGACGCTGCTGCTGTGGCTGCTGGCCGTCGCCAAGCGGGCCGTGCGCGGGGTTTCACTGACCACCGCCATCTCGGAGGCGGTCGGCTTCCTGTGGCTCACCGTGCTGGCCTCCGCCTTCACCCCGCTGATCCTGTACACGGTCGTCTCGGCGACCGACGGCATCTCCGAGGTCCTGGCGAAGACCACCGGGAACCAGACCGACACCTTCTTCGGCAACTTCTCCGGCGCCCTCGCCAAGGGCGAGAACATCGGCGGCGGCCCGATCATGCTGATCGTCGTCTCCCTGGTGTCCATCCTCGCCGCCGGCGTTCTGTGGCTGGAGCTCGTCATCCGCGCCGCGCTCCTCTACGTCGGCGCCCTCCTCGGCACCGTCGTCTACGCCGGCATGGTCGACAAGAACCTGTGGGGCCACGTGCGCCGCTGGGCCGGAATCATGATCGCCGTGATCCTGGTCAAGCCGGTCATCGTCATAGTGCTCGGCCTGGCCGGAGCCCTGTCCACCGATGACGGCCCCGACGCCTTCTCCGCCGTCGTCTCCGGCCTCGCGATCATCCTGCTCGCCATCTTCGCCAGCGCGATGATCTACCGCTTCGTCCCCGGCTTCGGCGACGAGATCGCGAACTCCCGCAACAACCGCATCATGCAGGGCGCCGAAGGCAAGGCCGCGGCCGTCATCAGCTCCCCGGCGACCCTCGTCGCACAGGGCATCAAGACGCACAGCACCCGCGCCGACAACAACGGCGGAGGCCAGTCCGGCTCCAACGGCCCCCGCCCCGCCAACCCCGCCTCCGGTGGCGTCGCCGCGCACAGCACGCGCACCTCGAACAGAGGCGGCGGATCCGTCCCCTCCGCCACGCCCGCGCCGCGCGCACCCAGCCCGGTGAACACCCCGCACGCCAGCAACACCCGCAACAGCAGTACCAACCGCACGGGAGGTGAAGGGCGTTGACGACCCAGTCCCACGTGTCCCATCCGGTCACGCCCCGCCGTACATATCTGATCGGCCGCGCCCGGCCGAACGCGATCGTCGGCCGGAACCGCGAGTCCGGCGAGATCGCGCTCATCATCACGGGCGCGTTCCTCGGCATGATGTGCGGACTTCTGGTCCCCGTCCTCTCCCTGCGCATCGTGCTGCTGACGGGCTTCCCGTTGATCGCGCTGGCCGCGGTCTACCTGCCGTACAAGCAGCGCACGTTCTACAAGTGGTTCGAGGTCAACCGCAGCTACAAGCGGACCCTCCGCCGGGGCACCGCCTACCGCTCCTCCGCCATGGAGGCCGGCACGCGGATCGACGGGCGGGAGATCGAGGTCGGGCCGCCGCCCGGCATCGGCCGCATCAACTGGCTGGCCGCGCCCTTCGGCCCCGACGAGATCGCCGTACTCCTGCACGCCGACCGCCGTACGGTCACCGCGGCGATCGAGATCGAGGGGCCGGGCGTCGGCCTGCGCGACAGCGAGGACCAGGAGGCCCTCGTCGACCGCTTCGGCACGCTCCTCAAGCACGTGGCGAACGGCGACGGCTTCGTCACCCGCCTCCAGATGCTCGCCCGCACCCTCCCGGCCGACCCGGACGCCCACGCCAAGGACGTGGCCGTACGCGGCGACGAGAAGGCACCGGGGTGGCTGGCGCAGTCGTACGAGCAGCTCCAGTCCATGGTGTCCACCAGCAGCGAGCAGCACCGCGCCTACCTCGTCGCCTGCATGCACTTCAACCGTGAGCTGGCCGCCGAGGCACAGGCCATGGCCCGGGCGGCCCGCCCGCAGTCCGGCCGCAAGCTGGACCGGGACGCCGGTCTCGCCGTCGTCATGGCCCGCGAGCTGACCGACATCTGCTCCCGCCTCCAGGAGGCGGACATCCGGGTCCGCCAGCCGCTGGGCCAGGGCCGCCTCTCGTCCCTGATCCACTCCATGTACGACCCGGACCACCCGATCGACCACATCCAGGCGATGACGAAGCGCAACGCCTGGCCGGCCGAGCTGGACGCCATGGAACCCACCTACCTCCAGGCGAAGACCCGCGAGTCCTCCACCCGCGCCCCCTGGTGCCACGCGACCGCCTGGGTGAAGGAGTGGCCGATGACCCCCGTCGGCGTCAACTTCCTGGCGCCCCTGCTGGTCCACACCCCGGACGTCATCCGCACGGTCGCCGTCACGATGGACCTCGAACCCACCGAGGTCGCCATCGAGCGCATGCTGACGGAGAAGACGAACGACGAGGCGGAGGCGTCCCGCGCCGCCAAGATGAACCGCACCGTCGACCCGCGTGACGTGGCCGCCCACGGCCGCCTCGACCAGCGCGGCGAGGACCTCGCCAGCGGCGCCGCGGGTGTCAACCTGGTCGGCTACATCACCGTCTCCTCCCGCAATCCCGAGGCGCTCGCCCGCGACAAGCGGACGATAAGGGCCTCGGCCGGCAAGTCGTACCTCAAGCTGGAGTGGTGCGACCGCGAGCACCATCGCGCCTTCGTGAACACACTTCCCTTCGCCACCGGCATTCGGAGGTAGGACCTGATGCGGGATCCGCTGTCCGTCCTCACCGACGCCTTCACGTCCTTCCTCTTCGGGAAGGTCGAGACGACCCGGCTCCCGGTGCGCACCTCCACGGGCCAGGCCCAGGCGGTCTACCTCCCCACCGCCGCCCCCGGCCTCGGCGACTCCGGCGTCATCATCGGCCGCGAGGTCTACTCCGGCAAGGGCTACATCTACGACCCCTTCCAGCTGTACGGCCAGCAACTCCCGGCCCCGCACTGGCTGGTCCTCGGCGAGTCCGGCAACGGCAAGTCGGCCCTGGAGAAGACGTACGTCCTACGGCAACTGCGCTTCCGCGACCGCCAGGTCGTCGTCCTGGACGCGCAGGGCGAGGACGGGGTCGGCGAATGGAACCTCGTCGCGCAGGAGCTGGGAATAACTCCCATCCGCCTGGACCCGATGGCAGCCCTGGACCACGGAATCCGCCTCAACCCGCTCGACCCCTCGATCACGACCACGGGCCAGCTGGCCCTGCTCCGCACGATCATCGAGGTCGCGATGGGCCACGGCCTGGACGAGCGTTCCGGCTTCGCCCTCAAGGTCGCCCACGCCTACGTCAACGAGACGATCGTCGAACGCCAGCCGGTCCTGTCCGACATCGTCGAGCAGCTACGCCACCCCGAGCCGGAGTCGGCCGAGGCGATGAACGTCGCCATAGACGACGTACGGGCCTGGGGCCTGGACGTCGCCCTGGTGCTGGACCGCCTGGTCGACGGTGACCTGCGCGGCATGTTCGACGGGCCGACGACGGTGGGCATCGACCTGGACGCCCCGCTGATCGTCTTCGACCTCTCCCACATCGACCGCAACTCCATCGCCATGCCGATCCTGATGGCGATCGTCGGCGTGTGGCTGGAGCACACCTGGATCCGCCCCGACCGGAAGAAGCGCATCTTCCTGGTCGAGGAGGCCTGGCACATCATCAACAGTCCGTTCGTGGCGCAGCTGTTCCAGCGGCTGCTGAAGTTCGGACGCCGGCTGGGCCTGTCCTTCGTGGCCGTCGTCCACCACCTGTCCGACGTGGTGGACGGAGCGGCGGCGAAGGAGGCTGCGGCCATCCTGAAGATGGCGTCGACGAGGACGATCTACGCCCAGAAAGCGGACGAGGCGAGGGCGACGGGCCGCGTCCTGGGCCTGCCGCGCTGGGCGGTCGAGATCATCCCGACCCTCACCCCCGGCATCGCGGTCTGGGACGTCAACGGCAACGTCCAGGTGGTCAAACACCTGGTCACCGAGACGGAACGCCCGCTGGTCTTCACGGACCGCGCGATGACGGAGTCGTCCAGCGACCTGGTCTCCGACGACGACGTGCTGCGCGCCGCCGAGCTGGAGGCGGAGGAACGGGCGGCGGCCTTCATGGAGCAGCACCTGGGCGACCTGGACGGCTCGTCCGAGTCGACGGTGGCGTAGAAGGGGTGTCCCTGGCATGAGACCGGACGACCGCGAGCGCACCAGCCGGCAAGGCCAGGGAGGCATCCCTGACGGCCTGCTGGTCGGCATACTCGCGTTCCTCCTCGGCATGACCCTGCTGGTGTGGTCGGCCACGGGCCTCGCGGGCCTGTTCGCCAACGGCTCCTGGCCGGCCGGCGTCACCTTCACCCGCACCCCCCTGGCCATGCGCCACCTCATCGCCCAACCCCACGACATCCCCGGCGCCTGGCCGGAGGCAGAGGAGACGGCCCTCTCCGGCTACGGCCTCTTCTGGGGCCTGCTCATCGGCCAGCTGATGGTCCTCTTCGTCCTGACGGTGTTCGTGATGGGAACACTGGCGAGGTGGAGGGTGGTGCGGGCCAGGAGAGGGGCGGAGACGCGCGCGGCGGAACGGGGCCGCCATGAAGCTCGGACCTCGGACACGGCCGCCCCCCACGAGGCGCCGACGACACCGGCCCACTATGAGGTCCCGACGCCTAGGGCGGAGGTGACGCCGAGGGCGGAGTCGGAGCCGGGAGCGGAGGCGAAGCCGAACACGGACGGGGAGCCGCAGACACCGACGGAGACTCTCCACTCGACACCGGCCGCGCCGACCTCCTCGACGCTCACGTCACTGTCCAAGGGTGAACAGGTGGGTGGGTGGGCGACCACCCACTACGAAGGCGCGGTGCACTACGCCCCCGCAGCAACCCGCCAAGCCACCGCCACCCAAGCCGTACGCGACGCAGAGGGCCCCATCCTCATCGTCACCTCCAACCCCGCCCTCTGGCAGGACACCAAGGACGCCAGAGCCAAACTGGGCCCGGTCCACCTCTACGACCCCACCCACCTCTGCGACACCCCGGCCCGTCTCCACTGGTCCCCCACAACAGCCTGCGAGACCAAGGAAACCGCGGCCTCCCGCGCGGCAGCGCTCCTCGCCCCCGTACGCCCCGCCGCCCGCCTGGACCAGGCGGTGAGCGACACCGCGGAAACCCTCCTCCGCAGCTACCTGCACGCCGCAGCCATCGACGGCCGCACCATCCGCCACGTCCACCGCTGGTCCCAGGGCACAGGAATCCAGGAAGCGGTCCGCACCCTCCGCACGAACCCCAAGGCAGCCCCAGGCTCGGCCGGCGAACTCGAAGCCGCCCTCACCGCGCACCCCGAACGCCGTGACATCGCCCAGGAACTGGCCTCCCGAGCCCTGTCCGCCCTCTCCACCATCAACATCCGCGAGGCATGCACTCCCAACCGAACTGATGCCCTCGCCTTGGATTCCTTCGTGGCCGAAGGGGGAACGCTTTATGTGGTCGGTGAATCCATCGAGGACCCCAGGACCAACCCCGGCGCGATGCCCCTCCTGACGGCCCTCGTCTCCAGCGTGGTCGAGCGCGGCCGGCGCATGGCCGAACGGTCATCCTCCGGTCGCCTCGACCCACCACTGACCCTGGTCCTCGACGACATCGCGGCCGTGGCTCCCCTCCCCCAGCTCCCGGACCTCCTGTCCACAGGAGCGAACCGCGGCCTCCCCACCTTGGCCCTCCTCCGCTCCCGGGAACAGGCCCGAGCCCGCTGGCCGCACCACGAACTACCGGTCTGACGGCCGCCGTTACTCCCGTTACGCTCGTTCGAGCACGAACTCCAACTCCCGCTGCTCCTCACCGTGCACGTACGGCACGGTCACCCCGCTGGGCGCGAACCCCAGCTTGCGATAGGCGGCCTGCGCCCGAGCGTTGTCCTCGTGTACGAGCAGCCGAACCCGCTCGACGCCGCGTTCCCAGGCCCATTCCACACCCGCGTCGAACAGCGCCTTGACCAACCCGGTCCCGCGCCCTTCAGGTCGTACGAACACGCCGACCACGTGCCCCTGCATCCGCTCGACCGGGAACCCGGCCCAGTCCGTCGTCCCGGCCTCCTCGACGAGAACGGTCACGCTCCCGACCCACGCCCCGTCCGCCCCTTCGGCGATGAACTGACGCACCCCGGTGGCCCCCTCACCGGACCGTTCGGCCCTCCCCTGCCAGAAGGAGTCCGGTTCGGCCACGGCCTTCTCGTACGTCTCCAGGAACGCGAGGTGCGCCACCGGGTCCCGCAATGCATCGAGCCGCAACTGCTTGACGGCCTCCCACTCGTCGGCCCGTATCGCACGAATAACGTAATCACCGCTGGTCATGGCACCCATGCGGACACGGTAGTCCCCCGAACCGACCCTTCACTCGATTACTCCCGGCCCGTTGTCAGTGCCGCCCCCTACCGTGAAAGCCATGACGACTCTGCCGAACCGCCCGAACGCTGCCCTGCTGATCGTGGATGTACAGAACGGGGTGGTGGCCGGCTCCCACAACCGCGACGAGGTCATCGCCAACATCAACACCCTGCTCACCAAGGCCCGCGCCGAGGCCGTCCCGGTGATCTGGGTCCAGCACTCCGACGACCATCTGAAGCCCGACACCGAACCTTGGCAGTACGTACCGGAGCTGACCCGCGAAGCCACCGAGCCCCTCATCCACAAGAACTACGGCGACTCTTTCGAGGCCACCGACCTGGAGACCGTCCTGGCCGAGCGCGGCGTGGGCCGCCTCGTGGTCACGGGCGCCCAGACCGACGAATGCATCCGCTCCACCTTGCACGGCGCGGTGGTCCGCGGCTACGACGCGACCCTGGTCGCCGACGCCCACACCACGGAGAACCTCACGCAGTACGGCGCGCCGGCCCCGGAGCAGGTGATCGCCCACACCAACCTCTACTGGAAGTGGCAGAAGGCCCCCGGCCGCCGCGGCGGAACGGTCGACACCACGGAAGTGACGTTCTAAAGGCACTGATCGACCCTGAATGCAGAAAACCCCCGCATCTTTCGATGCGGGGGTTTTCTCAAAATTTGTTCGGCGGCGTCCTACTCTCCCACAGGGTCCCCCCTGCAGTACCATCGGCGCTGTAAGGCTTAGCTTCCGGGTTCGGAATGTAACC
>NZ_JBEOXO010000013.1:0-245173 GCF_040296605.1 Streptomyces sp. NPDC002088
GCCGCCCCGCACCCGCCCGGTCCGGGGCGGCGGGCCATGCCCTCCGTCCCTCCCTGATCACCAGACAGGAGAACCGAGCCCGCCATGCGTCCCACCGTCCCCGCGCCCGCTCCCCCGTTCCGGTCCGGCCGGCTGCGCGGCGCCCTGCTCACCGTCCTCGCCGCCGTGGCCGCGGTGCTCGGCGTCTGCCTCGTCCGGGCGGCCCCCGCCGCCGCGCACGACGCCACCTCGAACGCCTACGTCGAAGTCACCGGCAGCGCGACCCACCCCGAGGCCACCCTCGACCTCGAGTACGACCTGCTGATGAAGTCGGCCTGGCTGTACGCCGAGGCATACGACGCGAAGGGCCGCACCGAGCAGCTGCGTCAGCTCAAGCTGAACGCGGACGCGGTGTCCGAGTACGCCACCGGGCACTTCTCGATCGCCCGCGACGACGCTTCCTGTACCGCCCACACCGAGGGCGACGCGGACGTCCGCACCCGAGGCAAGCGTCCGTACGCCGTGATCACCCTCGCCTACACCTGCCCGGGCGGCGCCGATGGGCCGGTCACCATCAGCAGCGCACTGTTCCCGAGCGTCGAGAACTTCGTACACACCACGAAGACGATCGTGCACTACGACATCGACGGACAGCGAGGCTCCCAGATCCTCACCCCCACCGACCCCTCCGTGACCGCCGCCGCGGCGGACGGCCAGGAGACCCACCAGGTCTGGGAGTTCTTCCTCCTGGGCACCGAACACCTGCTGTTCGGCCTGGACCACATCCTCTTCCTGTTGTCGCTGCTCATCAGCGCCCGCGGTCTGCGCGACATCGTGCTCACCGCGACCACTTTCACCGCCGCACACAGCGTCACGTTCCTGCTGGCCGCGTGCGGCGTCGTCGACGTGCCCGCGGCGGTCGTGGAACCGCTGATCGCCGCGTCCATCGCCGTCGTCGCGATCGCGGGCTTCCTGCTGCGCGACCGCGAGGACAACGCGCGCTGGCGGCTGCCCACCGTCTTCGTCTTCGGCCTCGTACATGGCCTGGGCTTCGCGGGATCGCTCGGCATCGACGAAAGCTGGTCCGGGGAACTGCTGTTGTCGCTGCTCAGTTTCAACGTCGGTATCGAGGCGGTGCAGTTGGGCATCATCGCAGTGCTGTTCCCACTGCTGCTCGTGCTGCGTCGGTCCCCTGTCCACCGGTGGGTCCTGCCGGCGCTGACGGTGCCCGTCGTCGTCGTCAGCCTCTACTGGCTCTGGGACCGGGTGGCGGTCAGCGCCTGAGCTTGCCGTTCAATCCGTGACCTCGCACGGCGCCTCGCACACAGTCCCTCACCTGGGGATTCACCGGAGGTGAGGGTGGCCTCCGCCAGTCTGTTGGGGTGGGGAGCCGGGGTATTGAGGTTCCCCTTGCGCGGGAGGCGCTGATCAGCTGGCCGGGAGTCACCGGCAGTAGGTGGAGGAGGAGGAGGGGACGTGCAGTTCCCGGAGGACAGGCTCGTCCCCCAGGTGCGGATGGCGTCACCTGGGCCGGGTCGGGTCCGAGCTGCGCGGCGAAAGAAGCCGAGGCGGTCCGAAGCACCTCGTTCGCCGCTTGAGCTGCGCGTTCTCCTTACGCAGAGATGCGAGCTCCTCGGGGTCGGCGGTGGTCAGCCGGTCGTCGCGCTCGCCGGCATCGGCCTCGATCTGGCGGATCCAGGCCCGCACGCCTCTGGGTGGACCCCGGCGTCGACGGCCGGCCGCTTGGTCTGCGGCCTTGGCTCGGTAGTGCGGTACAGCCGCACCGCACGCTCACGCAACTCCAGCGGGTATTTGCTGGGGGCAGCTATGGTCACCGGTCCTCTCACGAGTTCCATCTGACCCACTGTCAACACCCTCAGCATCCCGGGGAGCCTCAGAGGGCGTTCAGCTCGTGGCCATGACTATCGGCTTCTCGGAGGTCATCACCGAGTACTGGGCCTGCGGATCGGTGTTCATTGCTCCGACCCATCCGTTGTAGAAGGGGTCGGCACGAAGTTCTTGGCCGGGAAGACCACCCGTACCGACCAGCAGCACCCTGAAGGGATCAGCACGGAGGACCTGGCCCGGGAGACAGAGCTGTCATCTGGGCAGATCGAACTCGGGATGATGTGGAAGAACCTCGACTTCCCGTGCTGACGCCAGCAGTTCGGTGAGGACGACGGACCGGAGTCCGCCGAGTGGAACCACCGTCAACTGGCGGCCGCCAGGTCGTCAGTAGTAGCGCTGCATGATGTCGGTTGCCCAGTCCGGCTGGGCGGTAGGGCCCTGCGGCCCGAACTCGTCCATGTAGGGCTTGATGTCGAGGACGGGGGTTCCATCAACGGCGTCCAGGCCCCGCACATGCACGTCAAGCCCGTCGACCCGCAGCAGACGGCATCGGGAGACGCCGAGGCGGTTGGGACGGTTCTTGCCACGCTGGGCGAAGATGCCGACCAGGGGCCACTCGGGGTTGCCGCGGGGTCGGCGGGCACCGGTCTCGATCCGGTCCACGGGAACACGGTCGAAGTGGTAGACGACCTCCAGGTGGGAGAAGGCATCGAGCCCGGCCAGCGCGTCCGGACCGAACTGCTCTCCGTCCAGCCGGATGACGGCCGTCTCCTCGCCCCACTCGTCGTCCCGGACCTCTGCGCGGCCGCCGACGACGTGGGCGACCGGGACCACGACCACTTGTTCGAGGGTGCTCTTCTCGGGCATGGATCACACCTTTTGGTTTGGAGACCGGGAGATCGTCGCCACCGTACCGGAGCCGTCCAACAGGCGCTGCGGTCAGGTGACTTGGGCACGACCGGCGGCATAGAGGGTGCCGTCGGAAATGCAGCTGCCCACCTCGCCGGCACTGGTCGACCTCCCTCCGCTGATCCACCCCCGGCAACCAGGTGACAGCCGGACAGGGGCGGACTCTCCCCGGGGTCTTCGGGGGCAGATCCGGCGCCTTTTTGGGCATGTCAGGTGGTGGGTTGCTCAGGCGTCACGGCCTGGCGCCGCCTGCGGGACGGGACCAAAGCCGGCGTCCGGTCTCGGCTGCACGTCGCCTTGCTCGCCGAGTTCCGAGCCGCTGGCCTGTTGGTGATGGACGACTGCGCCATCGACGGCTCGCACCTCCGCGCCCTCAAAGGGGGCTCCACACCGGCCCGTCGACCGTGGCCGTCCCGGCAGCAAGCACCGCCTGATCGGCTGCTCACTCCGGCCCCGCCGCCCGGTCCGCCGGGCCGGTCGGTTCAGTCGTTCTCGGTGCGACGGGCGATGCCCACTGTGGCCACCGCTGCGACCCCGGCCAGCGCGCAGAGCGCCCAGACCACGACGTAGCCGTTCTCGTCGGGGCTGGCCGAGGGACCGGTGGTGAACTCCGAGAGGAGCGCGGCCACCACGCCGCCGGTGACGGCACCGCCGACGGTCTTGACGTTGTTGTAGAGCGCCGAGGCCACCCCGGTGCGCGCCGGGTCGGTGGCCTCGACGATGACGGTGGGCATGGCGCCGAGCGCCGCGCCGATACCGGTGCCGGACACCAGTAGCGCCACCACGACCTGCCACACCGCCCCGTGGAAGCAGGCCAGCGCCGCGAAACCGGCCGTCATCAGGGCGAAGGCCGCCATGAGGGCGCGCCGGTAGCCGAGCCTGCGGGCGATCACCGCGGTGGCGCTGGAGGTGATCATCGCCGCCAGCGTCGCCGGCAGACTTACCAGGGCGATGCTCAGTGCGGGCAGAGCGAACCCGTAGCCGTCGGTGTCCGGGTCGGCCGCGAGGAACGTGGAGTTGGGGGCCTGGCTGCCGAAGTACATGACGCCGAAGAGGAACGACGTGAGGTAGAAGGGCGCCACCTGGCGCCCGCGCATCGCGCGCAGGTCCACCAGCGGGTCGTCGCTGCGCAGTTCGTGCCGGGCCCACACGGCGCCCGCGACCAGAGCGACGGCCACCGGGACCAGCACCCCGGCGGACAGACCGCCGTCCTCCTCCATGCGCGAGACGCCCACGAGGAGACACACCAGGGTGAGACCGAGAAGCACGGCGCCGGACCAGTCCAGGCGTCCGGCCGACTTCGGCACGCTCTCGGGGATGAAGAGGAAGCTCACCGGCACGCACAGCGCGGCGAGGGCGGCGGGCACGAGCAGCGCGAGCCGGATGTCCCCGACGGCCCTGGCGAGCGCCCCCATGACCACGGCGCCGAGCAGGGAGCCGAGCGTCAGCGCGCCGACCAGCCGCGCGATCGCCGAACGCGCCCGGTCCACCGGCAGCCGGTCGCGGACCAGCGCGATCTCCAGCGGCAGCAGCGCGACCAGGGCGCCCTGGAGCACGCGCCCGACGAGCAGCGCCGGGTAGCCCGGAGCCAGGGCCACGAGCAGGGTGCCGACGGCGACGGCGGCCAGCGCGATGCGCAGCATCCGTCGGTGACCGTGCAGATCGCCCAGGCTCCCGAAGACCGGGACGAGCACGGCACCCGACAGCAGCTGCACGGAGACGACCCAGTTGAGGGCGGAGTCGCTGACGCCGTGGTACTCGCCCAGCTCGGGCAGCAGCGGCATCACGCCGGTCTGGAGGAATCCGCTGGTCAGCTCGAAGAGCACGAGCAGCCCGACCACGGCGGCGACGGAGGCGGGGGCGTCCTGCCCGGGTGCTGCGCGGCCGGGACCGACTGCGGTGTTCGTCATGCGTCGCTCCGTGCGGTGTGTGGACGGGACGGGACGGCGGTCCCCTCCCCCGGGGCGGGTGCGGTGTCGGCGTACCGGTCGAGGGCCCCGGTGGCGAGCCGCGCGAGCAGGGCGGCCTGCGCCGGCAGAACCGCGTCGTCGAAGGCGGCCTGCGGGGAGTGGTTGACCGGGGCGGTGGCCGGGTCGGTGCCGGGCGGGCAGGCGCCGACGGCGACGAACGCGCCGGGCACCTCGTGGAGCACGAACGAGAAGTCCTCCGAGCCGGACACGGGTGTGGGCGCCTCGACGACCGCGTGCGGGCCGAACAGCTCACGCGCGGTCTCCAGCGCGAACTCCGCCTCCTGCGCGGGGTTGACGGTGGGCGGGTACTGGCGGCGGTAAGCTACGTCGACGTCCACGCCGTGGGCCAGGGCGATGCCCTTCAGCGTGCGCTCCACGAGCGCCTGCGCCGCCAGCCGGCCGGCCTCGCTGTACGTGCGAACCGTCGCACGGAACTCGGCCTGGTCCGGGATGACGTTGCGGGCCTCGCCCGCGTGCAGCGCGCCGACCGTGACCACGGCCGGGTCGTTGACGTCGATCTCGCGGGCGATCCGTGTCTGGAGCGCGGTGACCATCTCGCAGGCCGCGACGAGCGGGTCGCGCGTCAGGTGTGGCATGGAGCCGTGTCCGCCGCGGCCGGTGACCACAGCGTCGAACGCGTCGCTTGCGGCGAGGAAGGTGCCGGCGCGCGTGGCGGCCATGCCGCTCGGCAGCTGCGTGGAGAACACGTGCAGCCCGTACGCCGCGGCCACACGACGGCCCGCCGCGTCGAGCACGCCCTCCTCGATCATGATCCGGGCGCCGCCGTCGCCCTCCTCGCCGGGCTGGAACATCAGGACCACGTCCCCGGCCAGCTCCTCGCGGCGGGAGGCGAGCAGGCGCGCGGCACCGACGAGCCCGGCGGTGTGCAGGTCGTGGCCGCAGGCGTGCATGACACCGGGCACCCGGGAGGCGTACGGCAGGCCGGTGTCCTCGGTGACGGGCAGCGCGTCCATGTCGGCACGCAGCAGCACGGCGGGGCCCGGCCGGCCGCCCCGCAGGACCGCGGTGACCGAACTGAGGCGCTCGCCGGTGGTGATCTCCATCGGGAGACCGGCCAGGGCGTCGAGCACCTTCTGCTGGGTGCGGGGCAGGTGCAGGCCGAGCTCGGGCTCACGGTGGAGGCTGCGGCGCAGCTCGGTGAGGTCGTCGGCCAGGGAGAGGGCGTCGTCGTGCGTGAACATGGCGGGTATGGTGCACGGGGAGCCATCAGAACCATCCATGGCGCTGGGATCACGCATTCAGAAATGTTTTGGTGCAGGTATTCGCCACTCGGTGGCGGGCGGCACGCGAGTCGCCCGCGAGTGGTCGGCGCGTACGGGCGTGCGGTGGCCGGTCCGTACGCCGTCCGGGCCGGAGGTACCGGCACCAGGGGCGGCGCCGTGCCCGCTGTCCGGGGAGACAGGAGAAAGAAACGCCATGGCCGACGCCGTGCTCGACGAGGTCGACTACCTGCTGATCACCGCATTGCAGCACGCGCCGCGCGCCGACTGGCGGAAGGTGGGCGCATTCGTCGGGGTGGACGCGACCACGGCCGCGCGGCGCTGGGCGCGCCTGACGGGCGAGGGTCTCGCATGGCTGTCCTGCCACCCCTCCCCCGCCGTCATGGGCGACCTGGTGGTCGCGTTCATCGAGATCGACTGCGTACGGGGCCGACTGCACGAGGTGTGCGAGCAACTCGCCGACGACGCACCGCTGTTCAACATCGAGCACGCGACCGGCGCCCGGGATCTGCTGCTGACGGTGGTGCTGCGCAGCCGCGCCCATCTCGCGCGGTACGTCGGTTTCCGGCTGGACGGCCTGGAGGGGGTGGCCGCCACCCGGACACAGGTCGCCACCGCGCTGCACACCGAGGGCAGCCGGTGGCGGCTCGACCGGCTGCACGGCGTGCCACAGGGCACCTCCCGGCAGCCGGAGCGCGCGCCTGCGCCGGCGGCTGCGCTCGGCGAGGCGGACCGTGAGCTGATCATGCTGCTCGCACGGGACGTACGGCAGAGCGTGGACCGGCTGGCACGCGGCAGCGGGCTGAGCTCGACGACCGTCCGGCGCCGGCTGGCCCGGCTGGACGCAGCGCGGGCCATCTCCTACCGGTGCGAAGCCGCCCGCTCCGTCTCGGGCTGGCCGGTGAGCGCGACACTGTGGGGGACGGTGCCGGCCGCGGACACGACCCGGGTGGTGGCGCAGTTGTCGGGGATGCGGGAGACCCGGCTGTGCGCGTCGCTGTCCGGCCCGTGCAACCTTATGACGACGGTGTGGCTACGGTCGGTCGACGACGTCCAGCCGTTCGAGGCGTCGCTGGTCCAGCGCATCCCCGGACTGGAGGTCAAGGACCGTTCCCTGACACTGTGGCAACTCAAGCACGCGGGGCAGGTGCTCGACCCGGACGGCCGGCTGCTTCGGTCGGTGCCGCTGTCGGACCGGTGGGACGACAGCGACGCGGGCGCCGCCGAGGCAGCGCTGCTGGAACGGCTGCGCACCCCGCGCCGGCAGGATACGCAACCACGCACCTGAGAGGGCATTCGATTTAGGTAGATAGCCCTGTATGCCCTCGTAGCTTCCTCGCCAGGTGGATGTGATCTCGCCTGTTCTGCGCTTGGCGAGGTTGTCGATGGAGGCGATGTGGATCATGGTCTCGGAACTGGCGGAGAGGGTCTCGTAGTCGCGTGCCAGGCCTCGGCGCAGCATGAGCCGGCCGAGACTGCGCTCTACTACCCAACGCCTTTTGACAACCTGGAACCCGCGGATGTCGGAGTTTCTGTTGACGACTTCTACGTCGATTCCGAGGCGGGCGCCGTGCTCGACGGCGGCGTTCTTGAGGCCGGTGTCGACCCAGGTTGTGGATACGGTCGGGTAGGTGTTCTTGACGTGGGTGAGCAGTCGTATTCCCACGGCGTTCCCCGAGAGGCTTGCGGCGGTGACGGCGAGGGCCTCGTTGAGGTGTGAGCGGCGCTCGGACACCGCCGAGACGCTGCACCACCACGGCCTGGCACCTGCAGGACGCTGTCTACCTCAACGCCCGCGGCGTCTCGTTCGCCATCCTGACCACGGGCCGGTGGGACGAGGTGGCCTCCTACGTCGAGTTCATGGGCTACACCCAGCCCTGGTACTCGGTGCGCGACGTGGACACGCCGGTCGGCGGCCGCATGGGTTACCTCACTTGTTTCCTGCGCGACAGCGACCGCGTGTTCCTCACCTACTCCACGACGGGCCGTGGCAACGAGCGGGTCAACGGGTCCCTCGGCCTGCTCGACATGACGCCCTACGGCCGCGGCGAGGCGTGGGGGACAACCCCGAGGGCTGGCCCGAGGGGCGCAGCCCATGCCGGTCCTGGCGCTCGGACGCGGACGGGAAAGCCGCCTGGGGCCCGACCAGCCGCCCCGTGCCGCAGTGGAGCCGCCTCGGCGCGACCCCCGTGGAGACCCTCGGCCGGCTCGGCCACCACCACTGACGCGCCTTCGTCGACGGCGTCGGCAAAGGTGTTACGTGCCGGGCGGAACCTGCGGACGATGCGACGACCCCCGCGCGCTCGGTCGGTGGGCGGCATCCAGCTGGGCGAGTTTGTCCTGGGCTCCGGCCAGGCTGACCTCGAGTCCTTCCAACTCGACGAGCCAGCCTTCGCGTTCGGCCTCGACGACGCGGGCCAGGAGGTTGTCGCGAATCTCGACCAGTCGGCCACGCTGGTCGGGATCGGGGCAGAGCATGGAGCAGCGGATGCAGGCGTGTTCGTGGATGCAGGAGGTGTTGAACGCGCGGGCGCAGATGCCGACGGAGAGCTTGCGGCGCTCGAAGTGGCCGAGGAAGGCCACTCCTCTGAGGTGGGGCGCGGTAATCCTCGCTGGGGCGCAGCGCCCGGCGCCGGGCGCTGAACGCGCGGTGGGCCTCAATGACCTCGGCCGGGTAGATCGCGTTGTGGCCCACGGTGGTGTCGATGTCGGCGTGTCCGGCGATGACCTGCGCGGTTGCCATGATCCGAGGGCCGCTGCCGTGTAAGGCATCGTGGTGAGGCATGACCGAGTCTTCGTCCACGGCGTTGGCCGGCATTCTCGGCAGAACGCAGATGTCGGCGGCTCAGATCGCAGCGGAAGTGGCGTTGCGCAGCGTCATGATCCCCTCGTCGAGCGCCGCGTGGAGATGGGTGGAGAGACCGGTCGACAACAGGATCGACACCCCGCCCTGTACTCCCGCCAACAGCGCCGCTGCGGTTCGGTCGGCGTCAAGCGAGACAGGTACGTGTCCGCCGGACTGCATAGCCCGGATCCCCGTCGCCAGGTGCTCCTGCCACTGGCGCAGCAACTCGACCACGATCGCCCGCGCCCCCGGCGTGCGCCTGCCGACCTGCAGGAAAAGCGAACCGAGTGGGCACTGATCGCCCTGTGCTTCGTAGCGCTCAATGACCGTGTCACGCCATCGATACCAGGCATCCCACGAGTCCAGGCACCCAAGATAGGGCTGCTGGTCGTCGAGCACCTGGTCGGCCTCGAACTGCGCGACCGCCAGTAGCAGTGCGTCCTTGCCGCCGGGGAAGTAGTGGAACAACTGGCTCTTGCTCGTGCGCGTGTGGGCCAGGATGTCGTCCAGCGTCGCCATCGCGACGCCTTTCTCCCGCAGCACCGTGGCAGCCCCCTGGATGATCCGGCCACGCGTCGCTTGCCCCTTGGCGGTCAACGATCCACGCATCCCGCACTCCTCCCGTTGGACTACTCAGTCCAACTTAGCAAGATTGGACTTGCGGGTCCATTTTTCCGGAGTCACTATCGACCCCCAGAAGCCCTGCGGAGAATTTGGAGCACTGCGCATCATGAGCAACCGCCTACAGAACAAAACAGCCCTGGTCACCGGCGCCACCAGCAACATCGGCCGCGCGATCGCCCTGGCCCTCGCCGCTGAAGGAGCACACGTCGCGGTGTCCGGCCGCAGCCGGGAGCGTGGAGAGGAAGTCGTCTCCGCGATCCGCACCGCAGGCGGCAAGGCGGACTTTCTGCCCTCAGATCTCAACGGCAGTGCGACCGCCTCCCGCGCCCTCGCCGACGAAGCCTCCCGCGCCCTGGGCGGCCGCATCGACATCCTGGTCAACAACGCCGGCATCTACCCGAGCCCTTCCACGCCCGACACCGACGAAGAGACGTTCGACCGGATTTACGCGGTCAACGTCAAAGCGCCGTTCTTCCTGACCGCCGCGGTGGCCCCCGCGATGATCGAAGCGGGCGGCGGCACGGTGATCAACCTGGGCTCATGGATCGCCCGGCTCGGCATCCCGATCGGCGCCGTCTACGGTTCCTCCAAGGGAGCGATGGAAGCCCTCACCCGCGCCTGGGCAGCCGAGTTCGGCCCCCGCGGCATCCGCGTCAACGCCATCTCCCCCGGCGTGGTCCACACACCGAACCCGGCCGAGACCAGAGTCCACCCCGGCGACGTCATGATGAAGGGCACCCCGGCCGGCAGCTTCGGGCTTCCGGACTCGATCGCCCAAGCAGCGGTCTATCTCGCCTCCGACGAGGCGAACTTCGTACACGGCACCGTCCTCGACGTCGACGGTGGACGCACCGGCGTCGCCGTCATCGCCCAATAGCGCCGAACTCGAAGCTCGCGCCGCCCTCCGGGTCGTGCCGAGAGCGCAGGCCATGCATTCGAGTTGCACCTCGCACAACGGGAGTGATCACGATGCGTGCCCAGAGGCCCTGAGTTGATCTTGAAGTCGCCCCTGATGGGGCGTGGAGCTCGCCCGAGGAAACGGCACGACCACGAGACAGATGCCCATGGCCACAGACGTGAGACAACACGAGGAGCGGGCAGGCCACGGCGACGGGTCATGGCACAGAAGTCGAGAACCAGCACCACACCCCAGGACCCGCCGGCTTCCGCAGCAGCGCTGCACGTCGGCCTACGGCCGCCCAGCTGCCGGCATCGCCTGGAACCCGGCGCCCAAGGACTCCTCCGGTCAGCTACCCGACCACAGTGCGCCATCGCGGCTGTGACCTCCAGCGACAGGTGGCCAGATGCTGGGGAAAGCTCGCTGGTGAGCGGGCCGTACGCAAGGGTGGTTGGCCAGTCTGCTCAGTGATACCTGGCCATTTCGGTCACCGCTCCACGCTCCGGCGGCGCATCGGCGGGCGATCGACGATTTCGATATACATGATCCGGTTGTCCACGACGTCCAGGACCAGCGTGCCCTTCGAGGGCAGAAGCGGCACGCACCGATGGCCTACGCCAAACGGCTGTCCCGGCGGATGATCTTCCGTCCAGATGCTCTGGCAGAAGTCATCGCCGCAGCCGCACTCGCCAACCAGACGAACATCCCGCACGCTGACGGCCAGCTCGCTTTCCCCCTCCTCCTGCAGGAGAGTGGCCACCTCGGCAATGAGATCCGGGAAGACGTCGCGAACGAGGGGCTGGTCATGCTCCATGGGGGGACGGTAGCCGGAATGGCCAACTGGCGCTGCGCATGGCCACCTATCGCTGCGGAGTCGTACCACCTATGGCCTCCAGCGACCAGGCACCTGCCGGGCCGGTGGGTGGGCGCGGGCTCACCGTCGCGGGATTGCACGGTGGTGTGGCAGACGGCGGGTGGCCCAGTGGGCCGCCGCGCGCGCCGTCCGGACTGCGGCATGCCGGATCAGGCCGACGGTGCCCGCCTTGTTCGGTGGCCGGGGACGTAGATGGGCGGTGTCGGGCCGACGGCCGAAGTGACGGCGCCTAAATCCGTCCGGCCGGTGTGGCAAGGACGGAGCCGTCTGCCTGCCGCCGTCGGTTCTTGCCGGCTGCGAAGGTGGCGTAGTCACGGCGATTGCCGTTCTTACATGTCCAGGACGATGTCGCTGTCGGGCTGGGCGCAGCAGATGAGCACCTCGCCATCGGGTGGGAGCTCCAGCGGGGCCGGGGAGTAGGTGATGCCGCCGGACAGGATGCGGGTGGCGCAGGTGTGACAGACGCCGGTGCGACAGCTCCAGCGGGTCGGGACGTCGCAGGCGTCGGCGAGTTCGAGGACGCTGCGCTTGCCGTCGGGGAACGGCGCGGAAATGCCGCTGCGGGCGAAGGTCACCTGCGGGCCGGTGCCGGGCGGCCCTGGCGGCCGGTGGGGTGGCCGGGTGGACTGCCCGCTGAGGCCGGGGTTGATGGATGGCAGGGCTCCGAACAACTCGGTGTGGATGCGGGCCGGGGCGATGCCGGCCGTTGTGAGGGCGTGCTGCATGTCCGCCATGAAGGAGGCAGGTCCGCAGACGTAGGCGGTCGCGTCGGCCGGGAGGGACAGCGCGATCAGCTTGTCCTTGGTCAGGCGCCCGTCGGCGGCGTGGGCGCGGCGCCGTTCCTCGGGTGTGGCCGCGCTGTAGAACACGTGCTCATGGGCGTGCGGCAGTGAGGTGAGCAGGGCGTGCGCCTCGGCGGCCAGTGGATGTTCTTGCGGGCTGCGGGCGCCGTGGATCCACCAGACCTCGCGGTCGCTGCCCCCGGCGGCGAGCTCGTGCAGCATCGACAGCACCGGTGTGAGGCCGATCCCAGCGGAGACCAGGAGAACCGGGCCGGTGCCCTTGGCGAGGACGAACTCGCCGCGGGCCGCTGCGACTTCGAGGACCGCGCCCGGCCGCAGCCTCGTGGTCAGGAAGCCGCTCGCGGTACCGTGCGGCTCGTGTTTGACGCTGATCCGGTAGTTACCGGTATCGGGCGCAGAGGACAGTGAGTAGCTGCGCACCGGGGCCGGTTGGGCGGCGCCGGGGATCCGCAGCGTCAGGTACTGGCCCGCGCGTGCGGCCGGGAGCCGGGTCCCGTCCGGGGCGGCCAGGTGGATCGAGGAGACCGTCGTGTTCTCGGGGACCACCTCGGCCACCCGCAGCGCGCGGAAGCCGTCCCAGGCCGGGCCGGTGGACGCGGGCGCGGGCGCGGGCGCGGGCGCGGGCGCGGCGGAAGTGTCCGAACTGTCTGCGGCATCGAGCAGTTCACGGAACGAGTCCTGCCAGCCGGGGCTCAGGGCGGGAATCTGCATCGCCAGGCGCAGCTTGGCGAGGTCACGGCCGGGGAGGTAGAGCAGCGCGTCGGTGTCGGCCACGCTCAGCCTGCCAGGCCCGGTTCGGGTCTTCTCGATCTGGTCGCCGGCCTGGATGTGTCCCTCCTGGATGGCCCGCATGTAGAAGCCGGGGCGGTGGTGGCTGACCAGCAGTGCGGGCAACTCGGGTTCTCCGAGGCGCAGGCCGACGCGGTAGCAGGTGACCCGGGGCTGGGTGACTTCGAACTCGGCCTCGCCGATGCGGTAGCGGTCGCCGATGCAGACCTCGTCGTCGGGCAGGCCGTCGACGGTGAGGTTCTCCCCGAACTGGCCGTAGCCGAAGTCGTCGCGTCCGAAGTGCTGCTGCCAGTGCTGGTAGGACTGGATCTGATAGACCAGCACGGCCCGCTGCTCGCCGCCATGGCCGTTGGTGTCCCCCTGGCCGTCGCCGTCGATGTTGAGCCGGCGGACCATCGCCGGGCCGTGTACCGGGTACTTCCACACGCCGGTGTAGACGTTTCTGCCCTGCCAGGACACATCTTTCGGCATGCCGACGTTCACTGACAGCAAGATCGGCATCGGTTGCTCCCTCCCCCGGCACCGGCTGTTTCTGCGGGTACGGCGGTGCCGGTCACGGCTGCCTGACAGCGGTCGTTTCGTCGAGCGTGAGGTTGCGGTCGGCACCGTGCGAGACCACGGACTGGCCGGGCTCCAGGCTCAGTCGTACGCCGTCAAGATGCACCTCGATCTCGTCCGGCTCGAACGACACCAGCCCGGAGATGCGCCGTACCTCGGTCCAGGCATCCTCGTAGGACCACGCCGCGCGACGGGCGCCGGCGATGTCGTAGTAGCTGGCCAGGCCCTTGTACGGACAGAACGTCTGACCCTCGACCGGGGTCAGAGCGGATTCTTCGACGTCGTCGCGCGGGACGTACCAGCGGGGCGCGAACCCGGACTCGTACAGGACCAGCGGGCGGGTGGTGTCGGCGACAACCCCGTCGCCGCTGCGGACGAGCAAGTGGCGGCTGGTCTGGCGGATGTCGATGCGGTGGTAGCTGTCGGCGGCGTGGCCGACGATCCGCTCGTCCTCTTCGTAGAAGGCGTCCATCGCCCGCCAGGCGAAGGCGACCCGTTCCTTCAGGTCCCTGGCGTGGTCGGGCAGGTCGGTGTGCTGCCAGGCAGCGCGCTGTTTGCTCTGCGTCCCCGCGCGGACGGTGTACCAGGACGTCGGCCCGAGGTCACGGTGCCGGGTGGTGTGCTCGCCCGGCTGCAGGACGCCGGTGGTGATGTCGCCGAGCGGGAAGTAGGCCACCGGATAGCGGCCGGGCTCGTGCAGCAGGATCACGTCCTCGCTGTCGGCGATCCATGTGTCGCCGAACCGGACGCGCATGCGTCGGCGCAGTGGTTCGGCAAACAGCATCCTGGCGGGCAGCGGCTCCGGGACCAGGAACCGGCCGACCGCGCCCGGGGCGAGCGGTCCTTGCTGCCAGGAAAGGCCCATCGTTCCGTTCCTTTCGGCTCAGTCCGGTCCATGGCGGCTCGGAGGTGGAGCGAGGTCGGGTGAGAGGCTCACCGCCGTCGGTCGCAGCGTTGCGCCGGTCAGGAAGGTGCTGGTCATGGCGAACAGGACGGCATTGGCGATGTCGCTGGCGGTGCCGATCCGGCGTGCGGGGCTGCGGGCGCTGTTGTCGGCGCAGTGGTCCGCCCAGCCCTGCTCTCCCAGGGCGTCCCAGGCGCCGGTGTCGACCACCCCGGGAGATGGCGTCGACCCGGATCGGGGCCAGTTCCAGGGCGGGGGAGCGGGCCAGGATGTCGGCGGCGCCGTCGGTGATGGCCACGGCCAGGGTGCCGACCTCGATCTTTGCCGCGGCGACGCCGGAGAAGAGGGTGAGCGATGCGGTCTCGCTGATGCGGGGAGCCAGGCGCTTGGCCAGCATGAGCGGGCCGATCACCTTGGCGTCGAACGAGACCCTGACCGCGTCCCGGTCCAGGTCGGCGAGGCGGCCGCGAGCACGTGCCGAAGCGGTGGACACCGCACGGTCGACGCTGTCGAGTCGATTACCGAGGGCGGCGATGGTGGCTTCGGCGGTCAGGTCGACGGTCTCGGTGGTGATGTCGGGCTCTCCGGCGTAGGCGTCGGCGAGGGCGTACTGGTCACGGCCCGCCGCGATGACGCGGGCTCCCGCGTTCCGGGCGGCGAGGACGACCGCGCGGGCGATCCCGCCGCCCCACCCGATGACCAGCACGGTCTCGTCCTTGAGGGGTCCGATCATGGCAGTGCCCTGTCGAGGAAGCCTCGGATGCAGCCCGCGGCGGCGTCGAGATGGCTTTCGAGGAGGAAATGGCCGCCGTCGAGCAGGTAGATCTCGGCTCCGGGCGCGTCATCGGCGAAGGCGAGCGCACCTTCGGGGCGGAAGATCTCGTCGTTGCGGCCCCAGACGGCCAGCAGCGGGACCCGGCTGTCACGCAGGTAGGCGTGCAACTTCGGGTACAGCGGGAGGTTCCGGGCGTAGTCCGCGAACAGCCGCAGCTGCACCAGATCGTTCCCGGGCCGGGACAGCAGGGCGAAGTCGTGATACCAGGTGTCGGGGCTGACCAGGCTCTCATCCGCCACGCCGTGCAGGTACTGCCACCGGGTGACCTCCAGAGCCAGCGCCTGGCGCAGCGCCGCCTCGGTCTGCGGGCTCTGGTCCTGCCAGTACGCGCGTAGCGGCTTCCAGAACTCCTCCGCGAACCCCACCTCGTAGCCGTTGCCGTTCTGGCTGATGATCGCCGTGACCGCGCCCGGGTCCGCCAGGGCGAGCCGCCAACCCACGGGGGCACCGTAGTCCTGGACGTACAGGGCGAATCGCGTGACCTCGAGCTGCGCCAGCAGCTCCGCGGTCAGGTCGGCCAGCGCGTCGAAGGTGTAGCCGAACTCATCCACGGGCGGCGCGTCGGACAAGCCGAAGCCCAGGTGGTCAGGGGCGATCACGTGATAGCGGTCGGCCAGCAGGGGAATCAGGTTCCGGAACATGAACGAGCTGGTGGGGAAGCCGTGCAGCAGCACCACTGTGGGTGCCCCGGATGGCCCCGCTTCCTGGTAGAACAGCCGCTGTCCACGCACGGTGGCGTAGCGGTGGTGGATGGTCGTCATGGCTAGTCCCTTCGCTACCCGTGCCATGCCTTCAGCCTGCGGCCGCCGGGCAGTGGCCGCATCCGCCACTGGCTGGCCGGCACCGCCAGTGCGCCGGCCGAGGGGGATAACGCGGTGCCGTGCATGCGTCCGCGGATCCGCCGGGGTGGAGACGCGCGGCGGGGCTGACGGGTCACCGCGTCGAGTGCGGGGCGCTCGACCAACTGATCGGGGCCGTCCGCGCTGGTGAAAGCCGGGCACTGGTGGTGCAGGCGAAGCAGGTGTGGGCAAGACCGCGCTGCCGGAGTACCTGGCCGTGCAAGCGCTGGGCTACCGTGTGGCGTGCGCCCCGGCGTCCAGTCGGAGAAACTCCTCGCCCATGTCGTACATCACCCTGCCCATGACCACCGCTCCGGTGGCATCGAACCACTCGCGCATCAGCTCAGAGTCGCGATCGTCCTCCCCTCCGGTCATGCCCTGGCGCTGGCGCCAGCTCGCCAGGTTGTGGATCCACTCGAAGAGCGGCTCGGCGCCGTCGCCTCCCGGGTTGTCAATGGCGCCGTTGGTGCCGGCGACGGACCCCGACGTCCTCGCCGCCCAGTGCAACGAACACGCCCGCATCCGCAGTGAGAGAGGTATCCGCTGGGGCGTACTCCCCCTCACAACCGCAGCCTGAGCAACTCTGGCGCTGGCGCTGCTCGGTCTCGGACGGCCACGCCCGTGGCGGGTGGCGTGCTTGACGGCCTGCTCGTTCTGGTGCGATGCCCCGTTGCCCGGCAGCCGTTGTCCGGATCGGCGGTCGGGCACATTGCAGGCTCGTCTTCGCCACCGAAGAGGCAAGTATCCACCGTGCAGCCGCCGGCAAAGAAGGTCAGCGACAGCACGCTGCCGTGCGTGGCCGTCTCGTCAGCCGCGTTGAATTCGCCGGTTTCGCGGGGTCGTTGAACATCCAACGGCCGTCGTGCGCCGCGGAGGCGTGATCGCCGCGTTCTTTATCGAGTCCGCTCGAATGCACCCCCGGCAGCCCGGCTGGAGAGCCTGGCGTGACCAGCGGCCACCGCTGATCCGTGGGTGTCCTCAGACCCCCAGGATCACCGGTGGCCGCAGCCCAGGGACCTAACTGGCCATGTCCGTGGTCTCGACCGCGGTCGTGGCCGTGTGGTGCGAGTGTGCGCCTGCCGGCGGTGCCTGTCGCACGGCCCGGTTGGCCGTGGTGAGGATGGCCAAGGTGAGCAGCCACGCGCCGCAGAGCCAGACCAGGGGCTTGGCCCCCAGTGTGGTGATCAGCACACCGCCTGCGAGCGTGCCGACCGACAAGGCTCCGGTGGTGAGCGTCGAGACCGCGCTCGTCGCCCGGCCCCGCAACCCGTCGGGGGTGATGGCCAGTTGGTGAGTGGTCATGGCCACCGCGTACACCGGAGCGATCAGCGACTCGGCGGCGGCGACCGCTGCCAGCAGCAGCGGGTTGGGGGCGAGGGCATACAGCGGGAACATCAGCGCCTCCAACCACAACATCACCACGGCGATCCGTCCGAGCGGGAAGCGACGCGTGGCCCTGTCCGAGACCAGCGCCCCCGCCATCGCGCCCACCGCCGCGCCGCTGAAGATGACGCCGATCCACAACGGGGAGGCGCCGAGCTGCCGGGCGAGGGTGATGATCAACAGGTACCCGGCGCCGTAGCGCACCTTGTCAGCGGCCGATACCAGAGTGAGGAAGCGGATGACCGGCTGGCGCCAGAGCCAGCCGAGCCCCTCACGAATCTCGGTGGTGAGCCGGGCCCTCGTCCGCGCTGCCTGCCCGTCCATCTGGAACCGGGCGCGCATCAGGCGCAGTGACGCCGCGGACGCCGCAAAGGAGACCGCGTTGACGGCGAACGGCACGCCCCGTCCGAGAGCGTAGAGCACACCGGCGAGTGAGGCCCCGAAGATACCCACCGCACTGGCGGCGGACTGCGAGTAGCCGAGCGCAGTGGACAGTTGTCGCGGACCGACCACGTTGGGCAGCGCCGCAGTGTTCGCCACCTGGAAGAGAGTGGTCAGGACCCCGGCGAGCACGGCTGTCGCGTACAGCTGGGGCAGGGTGAGCCTGTTCAGCCACAGCGCGACGGCGACGCCGGCAGTGAGCACGGTCCGGCCGAGCTCGCACCAGATCATGGTGGCCTTACGGTCCCACCGGTCGACGAGGGCACCGGCGATCAGCCCGAACGCCAAGAAGGCAAGGGTGCCAAGGCCGAGTACGAACCCGGCTTGGGTAGCCGACCCGGTGAGGGCCAGCACGATCAGTGGCAGGGCCATGAACTGCGCCTGGTCACCGATGGCAGAGACCAGCTGGCCGCTCAGCAGCAGCGAGAAGTCCCGGTTCCGGAACAGGCCGGGACCGCGAAGAGTATTCACTGAAGTTACGCTCCGTAATAGCTCAAGGACACAAGGGTGACGTCGAAGCTGGTGTCCGAGCTAAGAAACGCGGAGCGTAGTAGACATGCGCGGACCGTACCTAGGGCATGGGCCGGACTGCAATCGGTTTTGTCGAGACAGCCGTTGCCGGTGATCCGGTTGTCGGCGTTCGTCTTCTTCCCCACGGGCAGGTCGCGGGTCCAGCGGAAGTGGACACGGCCGACCTTGGGGATGTTGCCATGCCCCAGCGGCACGTCTTGAGGACCGCCTGCGCGGGCGGGACGCCGAGCCAGTCGATCTCCTTGCGGGCCTGTCGGATCGCCACGTCGGCGGCGGCCAGTGACCGGCGTTCCCTGGGGAGCATCGTCCGCCCGCGTCCGGCACTGCCGGCTGCCGGTTTTCGGTGGCCGGCCGGTGCCTGCGCAGGCTGGCTGGACGGGCCGGGCGTCGGGCAGGGTGAGCGGTGTGGCGGCCGGAGACGGCGCGAGTTGTGACAGCACCGCCGGCTCTGCTCAACCGTGCGGGGACCGGCGCCGGACGTGGCGCTGTCGCACCACAACGATCCACCCGATCACCGGCAGCATCACCAGCCAGGCCGCCACCACCCCCACAGGCCCTCCCCACCCGACGCCTACGAGACAGGCCGGCCATGCCGCCAGCGCCGCACCGACCGTGGCCTTGCCCAACGGGACCAGGGAAGCGGGCAAGCCGCGCTCAGCGGCACGGCGCGCTCCCAGCAGCGCGCAGCCGCCGGCCCCCAGCAGGTACGTTCCGCAGGCCAGCGACTCCAGCGCCAGAGCACTGGCGGTATCCGGGTCACCAACGGGGTTGTCGTTGGTCTCCTGAGTAAGGCCGCCCCGGCTGACTGCGGTCGCATAGTGCCGCCACACGGTGACACTCACCTGGTCGCCCGGGTGCAACCGCTTCAGCAGTGGGCCCGCGGAACCCATATCAAGTGAACCGGACGCCGGAGCGGGACCCGACAACTCGAGCCGGTACGTCTCCTCTCGCCCAGAGCTCTGAATCACCGTCCCCGTCACGGTGGCCCGTACGGCGTGCAGACAATCCGCCCGGTCCGCGTTGGCTCCGGCCGCCAGGCACGGGACGGCCGAGAGAAAACCCCGTTCCTCCGTTACCGCCCCGGGCAGGGCAACGAAACGACCCACCGCCCACAGCATTGCGACAGCGCCCAGAAGCACCGCGCATAGCCCCCATGCACGATGCCACCATGGCCGACGCCGGAGGCCATCCGGGCGCGGCGGACCGTACCGGGGCAGCGGGCGCGAGACGGACCGGGGCAAGAACACCAGCGCACCGTACAGCCAACCCGCTGGAGACATCGACGCCATGTCCAGAAGCCGCCAGCCGCAGAGGCAGTCTCTTTCTCGGCTCCGGCCAGACCGAGTCCACGGCCTGATGACCTGATGTCGTCGACCACCCCCTCGGCGACCAGAAGTCGGCCGACCTGGCCAGGCTCCAGGTCGAGAACGGCAGGCCGTGCTCGGCCGGCTTGGACCTGGCGATCTTCTTGATCTCGCACCGCTCGGGCAGTGTGAATGTCGTCTTCGTCGTCCCTCGATGGTCAACGGAACGTTCGCATGCGCCACTTGAGCACCTCGTTGCTTCGATCAGCCGCGATCACACCGCGCAGGGGGAACGCGACGAGCAGCGCGACCAGGACGAGGAGGCCGCTTGCCCAGAGCGGGCCAAGGTCCCCGGCTTCGGTGCGGAGAGTACTCGCGGCGACGAGGGGTCCCAAGGCGGCGCCGACGTTGAGTGCGGCGGGCGCGTACGAGCCGGCCATGATGGGGGCTCCTGCAGCCTCGTAGAGGACCCGCGTGATCAGCGTGCTGCCCAGCATGAACGACAACGCGCCCTGCACGAACACGAGGCCGAGCAGAGCGACCGGCTTCTCGGCCAGCACCGCCAGGGCCGGCCAGCCGAGGAGCAGCAGCGGACCACCGGCTGCGACCACCAGGCCGGGGCGCTGGTCGGACACACGTCCGGCGATGGTGACACCGACAAAGGAACCGACACCGAAGAGCACCAGAACGACTGAGATCCACATCTGGCTCAGCCCGGCGGTGTCGGTCACGACGGGGGCGAGAAAGGTGAAGCTTGCGAAGGTGGCCGCGTTCACCAGCGCGCCAAGCAGCATGACCAGGATCAACCGTGGACTTTTGAGCTGCGCGAGCTCTGCTCGCGAGGCCGGGCCGCCAGTCGTGTCGTGCTCCACAGGTCGCGCTGGGATTCCCTTGAGGATGCCGATCGCTGCGAGCAGGCAGAGAGCGGTGACAGCCCAGAACGTGGCCCGCCACCCGAGGAACGTGCCGAGTACCGATCCCCCTGGGACCCCGGCGATCGTCGCCACCGTCGTGCCTGACAGCAGCACGGCCAACGCACGTCCCTTCTGGTCGGGAGAGACCAGCGTGGCGGCAGTCGTCAAAGCTACGGCGAGAAATCCTGCGTTCGCGAGGGCGGCGACGATCTTCCCGCAGTCAGGCGGTGTTTCTTCAATCGGCGATATCGGAGATCACTGAGACAACCCCTGGACGTGTCGCCCGCCGCTCCAAACGCCAGCGCCGCCAGGCGAGCACAAAACCAACTCCGGCTATCAGAGCGGGAGCAGCCAACTCCATGGACAGTGAGGCCACCCAGTCAGGGTTCATCTGCCGCGTCAAGCCGCTGGTGTACTGACAGGTCGCCTGGGGTGGAAAGAAGCTGTACTCCAGCGTCCGTGGCGTATTGGTTCCCCAGTCCGCTCCCGCAGAGCAGACCGACGACGGCCCTGTGAACAGTCTCCACCCGGCCAACGCGTAGAACATGAGGAACACAGAGCCGGCCACGAAGAATGCCGCCCCCGTGCGACGCAGCTTCTCAGCCCTGGACATCGGCACTACCAGGTCGCTACCAAGGCGCGGTTCGAGACACTCCGCGATCAGCGCCGCGAGCAGGCAGAGGACCAGGGCCGACAAGCTGACCCAGAGCAGCGCGCTGAGGACTCCCGAACCTCCGACAGAGGAGACCTCTCCCCGCTCGAACTCACAGATGGTGGCCGGCGGAAACGCCTGATCCCGTACCCGCAGGAGTCGGCCCGGCCCCTGCGTCAGCCCGTGCATGCACCGCTCGTCAAACTCGAGCATGCCGAACAGAGCGAGCCCCGAGCCAAGCACCACAGCACTGAACGAGATTCCTGCCGCGGCCCACAGGCCGCCTGTCCGGTAGCCGCCGTGCGTACGTGCGTTTGACATCCGCGCACAGTAACCGACCGCAAGGCCATTCCTTACGCGATCGGAGGGACCCGACGGGCTGGAGGCCGCGTTCACGGTCAGCGTGCTCGCCAACCACCTGTTCGTACATCTGCTCCAGCATCACTTCGCCACTCCCGCCCGGATCGTGATCACCGTCAGCAACACCCACTTCGGCGACTTCAGGCACAACATGGGCAGGGTGCCGGGCCCGGCCTGCACCTTCCCGGACACCCTCGCCCGCACCGGCGCCTTCGCCAGGCCGGGCACCCCGCCGGGCGCACCGCGTACTCGACGAGCAAACCGGCCGCGATCTACCTGGTCCACGAGTACGCGAGCCGCCTGCCGGCCGGGATCGACGCCGTCATCTACAACCCGGGGTTCGCGCCCGGCACCGGTCTCGCCCGCAACGCCGACCCGGTCTCCCGGTCCGCGATGCGGCGCGTCCTGCCACTGATGGCCCTCCCCCCTTCGCCACCAGCCGCGACGCCGCGGGCCGCCACCTCGCTGACATCGTGCTCGGCACGACCCCGGCGCCGACCGGTTATGTCGAGCGCGACCGCGTGGACCGCTCGTCGGACGAGTCCTACGACCCGCGGCGCGAAGCCGAACTCCAGGAGGCCGCCGAGCGGTTCACCGCGCACGCCGCCGATTCGTAGAGCTCCACCGGAGCCTTCTTGCCGTACCGGCGGCAGGACCTGATGCCCGGGCACAGGGCTACGGGCCCTGCCGCGGTGGAAGCGGCAGGGCCCGTACGGTGTGGCGGGCGGGGTGTCAGCTCTGGCGGCTGGGGAGCATGGCCAGCGCCTGGGCGCGCTGCGCGACGAGGTCGTCGTAGGTGCCGTCGCGCTCGGCCCACCGGTGCACGAGGACACCCTTCACGAGGACTTCGCGGGGAGTGGGCTCCTGCGACAGCAGGTCCATGACCTCGGCGGCGAAGTCGGCGAGCGGCAGCGCGTGCGGGTTCACCTTCTCCTGACCCGCCGTGGCGACGGCCGGGGGAACGAGCTCGACGACGTCGACACCGGTGCCGTCGAGTTGCGCGCGCAGGGCCTCGGAGTAGGCGTGCACCGCCGCCTTCGAGGCCGCGTAGGTGGGCATGGGCGGGAACGGCAGGAAGGCGATGCCGGAGGTGACGGTGACGAAGGTGCCGGCGCCGCGCCCGACCAGATGCGGGGTGAAGGCGTCGACGACCCGGATGGTGCCGACCAGGTTGGTGTCGATCGTCGTCTGCGCCGCCTCGAAGTGCGCGGGATCGCGCAGGTCCTCCAGCAGCATGACACCGGACATGGTCACCACCGTGTCCAGCTCGGGATGCTGTGCGAGCACAGTGTCACGGGTGGATGCGACGGAGTCGTGGTCCGTGACGTCGACGCTGAACGTGCCGAAACCCTCCCCGGCGAGTTCCGCGAGCGCCTCCGGGCTGCGACCGGCAACGGCCACGGTGCTGCCGGCGGCGGCGAACCGCCTGGCCAGCTCCCGCCCGATGCCCGAGGTCCCGCCGACGATGAGAACGGTGCGGTTGGAGAGATCCATGAGATCTTCCCTTCGTTTCAATGTGCCGACGGTGTGAACCACGGCGCAGACAGTGGTGTTCCCTGTCTCTCGAACAGTGCTTTTGCAGTCTCGACGACACCCGCAGAATGTGGCAGGGCCCCCCTTTTCCCTGGTCCTGCCAGGGCCCCCTCTGCGACACACGCACGGCGTTACGGTGTCGGTATGAAGGATGAGGAATCCGACAACCGGCTCGGCAGCTACCTCCGCGCCCGGCGCGAGCTGGTCTCCCCGGCGCAGGCAGGACTCCCGCCCGGTGGCAACCGGCGTGTCCCCGGCCTGCGGCGTGAGGAGGTCGCCCTGCTCGCCGGGATCAGCCCCGACTACTACCTGCGCCTGGAACGGGGCCGGGACAAGAACCCCTCCCCCCAGGTCCTCGAATCCCTCGCGCGCGTCCTCCAACTCGACGACGTCGAACGGACGTATCTGCTCGGCCTCTCAGCCGCTCGACCGAGGACACCGCGCCGCAAGCGGCCCGAACACCTCCCGGCACGTGCCCACCAACTCCTCGCCCACCTCCAGATACCCGCGTTCGTGGAAGGCCGCGCGTTCGACGTCCTGGCCTCCAACCCGATGGCCGTCGCACTCTCCCCGCGGCTGCGGCCCGGCCAGAACCGCCTTCGCTCCTTCTTCCTCGACCCGGAGGAACAAGCCTTCCACCAGGGCTGGGAGGAGGCCGCCGCCGATTTCGTCGCCACGCTCCGCACCACGATCGGGGACGACACCGACGACCCCCGGTTCGTCGAACTCGTCGGAGAACTCGCCCTGTCCAGCCAGCGGTTCCGCACCCTGTGGGCCCGCCACGACGTCCGCGTCCTCGACGGAGGCACCACCACCGTCCACCACCCCGTCGTCGGGGAACTCCGCCTCCACCGGGACAAACTCCCCATCGACGACGTCATCCTCGTCGTCTACTACCCCGACAAGAACAGCGACAGCGACGAGAGACTGCACCTCCTCGCCGCACTCTCCCGGTCCGAACCCACCGGCACGGCACGCAGCAACCCGGTGGACACCCCGCGCCAGACGCCCTGACGGGAACGAGCGAGGCGGGCAACGCAAGCGACGACGTGCAGACGGTGTACGAGCGGCCCCGACGACGGACTTCGGCCGGCCGCCTTGGAGATCTTCTCGACGACATTGGCCTCGAATTGACGCCCAAGTGCCGCGTTCCCCGGTCGATCCTTTTCAGGTCGGACCCCACACCCGGACCGGCCATGGAAAACGACGTGCGAGGTGAGGACTTCTTGGACGAGGTCGGTGATAAGGGTGTGGGCCGTGTGGTCAGAAGTCAGGCGCGGGTGTGCTGTCGATGTCGGCAGCCATAGCGAGCCTCAACTTCGCCTCGTCCGCGCTGCCGGGCAATGCAGTCAAGATCACGATCTTGAGGTCGGAATCGCCGTCGGTCAAGACATCGCAGTCCACTTCGACGAGCCCGACCTTGGGATGCTCGATCGTCTTGCGGTCCTCACGGTGCGCGGCCACCGTACCGCTCGCCCACAGCCGGGCAAATGTTGGATTGCCTGCGGTGAGCACCCGGATGAGCTCTGCCAGGCGTGCGTCATGGGGAAAGCGTCCGGTGGCGCGGCGTAGGTCGGACACGATAGCGAGGTCGGAGCCGTCGCTGTTCTGTGCGAACACCGGCCACGAGGCGATGTGTACGTCGTCGAAACCGACCGGGAATCTCTCACGGGCGAAGTTGCGCAGTTCCGGTGGCGAGGTCGAGGGGTCGCCGAGAAGCGCCGCCCACCCGGGGTTCCACCAGATCATCTGCCAGTCCGCGGCGAACACGGCGACCGCGACGTCCCCGAGCCGGTTCAGTACGCGGTGCACGCCCGGCGGGATGCGATCGGGGATCGGGTCGTCATTCGGGGGAACCAGCCCAGCCAAGCGGTAGAGGTGGTTGCGCTCGGTGGTGGTCAGTCGCAGGGCGCGCGCGAGGGAGGCGACGACCTGGGCCGAAGGTGCCGTGGCCCGCCCCTGCTCCAGGCGCACCACGTAATCGACCGATACACCGGCGCGTTCGGCGAGTTCCTCGCGGCGCAGCCCGGTCGCGCGACGTGCCCGGCCTGACGGCAGCCCCACAGTCGACGGGGACAGCCGCTCTCGCCAGGCGCGGATCGTCGCGCCCAGTCCAACCCCCACTTTCGTAGCCACGTCGTCCATCCTGCCGCATCCCTCTGGGTCGTGGTACTGCCGTTCCTACGGTCAGAGCGTCCCTGGCAGGGCGCCGGTGCAGCGTCGACGATCGATGCATGACCACCACGTTCATCACCGGAGCCAACAAGGGTCTCGGCTACGAGGCCGCCCGACGACTCATCGAACTCGGTCACACCGTGATCATGGGAGCCCGCGATCCGGGACGGGGCGCTGCGGCCGCCGCCACGCTGGGCGTGCGATTCGTCCGTATCGATGTCACCGACGACGTCTCCGTCGCCGCCGCCGCGACGGACGTCGCTGCACACGAAGGCGTGATCGATGTTCTGATCAACAACGCCGGCGTTCACGGTCCGCACGGCGATCCCAGCGACCTGACCGGTGCAGACGCTCTCAGCGTGTTCGATGTCAACCTGTTCGGTGTGGTCCGGACGACCACCGCCTTCCTCCCGCTGCTGCGCCGGTCGCCGGACCCGGTCATCATCAACGTCAGCAGCGGAATGGGGTCGCTTGCCATCACCCACGATCCGTCGCGGACCGAGTCCTCCGTCGTCGCACCTCTCTACACCGCTTCAAAGGCGGCCCTCACCATGTTGACCACTCAGTACGCCAAGGGGCTGAAGGACATTCGCGTCAACGCCGCCGATCCCGGCTACACGGCAACCGATCTCAACGGCCGCAGTGGGCCACAGTCCGTCACCGAAGGCACCGACGCGATCGTCCGCCTCGCAACCGAAGAGCCCGGCGCCGGCTCGGGACGCTTCATCGACCGCACCGGCCCGATCGACTTGTCCTGAATCCGACATCGCAACGACACGTCCGACCAGCCGAGGACGCTACCGGCTGATACCGCAGCATCCACGTCGCCGTGCAACGCCGCGACCGCTGGTGACGGGCTGGTCGCAGTACGGGCAGTTCCGGACAGCCGTGGGGCGTCGGTGTTCTGGCGAGCATCGCGGGCATCGTCTCCACGATCGTCGCGCTGCTCGACTGCTGCTTCCCACGCGGCTGACCGGCCGGCGGGCGTCGGCGGCCGACAGGTCGCCTTGCAGAGAGACTCGACCGAGACCACGGGCCCCGGCCGCAGCGGCGAGATGTCGTCACGCCGCGTGCTTCACATGTTCTCGCCGTCAGCGGCACTTGGAGGCCGGCCCCCGACCACACCGCCGCCCTAGCTCACCGCCCGCTCGATGAGTGCGCCGATCCGCGCCTCATCGTCGGCGCTCAACTCGGTCAGGGCATAGGCGGCCGGCCACATGGTGCCATCGTCGAGCTTCGCCTGGTCGCTGAAGCCGAGCGTGGCGTACCTCGTCTTGAACTTCTGCGCGCTCTGGAAGAAGCAGACAACCTTGCCGTCCCTGGCATACGCGGGCATGCCGTACCAGAGCTTCGGCGAGAGGGCCGGCGCGCTTGACTTGACGATGGCATGGATGCGTTCGGCGAGAACGCGGTCCGCTTCCGGCATCTCGGCGATCTTCGCACGTACCTCGCTGTCCCCGTCCGCCTTGGCCGCACGCGAGCCGCGGCGCGCGGACGCCTTCAGCTCGTTGGCGCGCTCCTTCATCGCACTCCGTTCCTCGTCCGTGAATCCCTCGTACTTCTTGTCGGCCGCGCTGGTGCTCTTGGTGGACGTCTGCTCGCTCTTCATTGCAAGTTTCCTTTCCTGCAAGGCTTGTTCGGGGTCATCTCATGCTACGGATCCGCCCCGGCGGCAGGCTTCTCCGAAACTGATCGGTTGCCCCGGTGAGCACGGTGACGGTGCACAACCGGCATCTACGCACCGGTCTCGATGCGTGCGCCGGAGGCCGCGGAGCGCACCCGAGCGGAAGCGCCGGCACCCGCCCCCATGGCCAACGAGACGCACGGTGCACTCGGTGCGAGGTCAGTCCGGCTAGGCACACCCCGGCCGTGGTGGTGGTCGGCGGTGGCGTGCCCATCAGCCCGGCACTCGGCACCGCCCCCGAGCCCGGGGGCGAGCACGGCGGCCGCGCCGGGCAGGCGGCGGTGACAGGTCAGGCTGCGGGTGTCGGCTTTGTGGCCTCCCAGGCGAATAGCCATGTGCCCTTCAAGCAGGGCTTGAGCCCGGCCATAGGAGAGGATCCCCGCGGAGTTGGTGCCCTGGCGGCCTGTCTGCCCGCACGAGATCGGCCTGACCAGTCTGACCCCACAGTGGGCAGAAGGCCGTCCCCGCCTGCTCAGTCCTGACGACAAGAACGAAGCAGGCGTCTCCCTGGGCACCGTCGCCAACGTGGTCAACAGGCCTCGCCTCGTCGCCACTTCCACCCGGGCCCGCATGGAAGTCGCCATCGACCGCCCCGGACAGATCGAACCTGTACACCACTTCCCTGGACGCAACCCAGCAACCGCCCGATGATCTGCTCCAAGTCCTCGACAATGTGCTCCACATGCCGTCCAGCAGTAAAATGGCTTTCCGGGCGAGACCTTGTTGTGCGGAATGAGCCGCATGTTCCGATCGGTTGCCCAGTCGGTCGCGGTCATTAGCTGCTGCGGACCCCCGAAGATCATCTGTCGGCCGCTGTTCGCCTGCCGGACCCGTGACCGCGGTCCGCCGTTGGGCGGCACGTTGAAATCTGCTCGACGGCATCCAGGCCGTCTGTGACCGGATGCGCCGAGCCGTGTCGCCGAAAGGAACCGACCGTGCACTCCGTACCCCCTGCCTCCCCGCTGTCCGTCCGCAGGGTGGCGCTCGCCGCCGCCACCGTGCTGCTGTCGTCCGCAGCAACCGCTGCGCCCGTGCACGCCGCGAGCTACGGCACGCCGACGATCAAGCTGTCCACGTCCTACCTCTCCGGCGCCGTCGGCGCGACCGCCGACCCGACCGTCATCGTGACCGTCGCCCAGAGCGGCGCCGACGCCTCCGCCCTCACCGTCGCCGTGTCGAAGACCAGCAAGTCCTCCGTCGCCGCGGCCAGCGACGTCACGGTCACCGGGACCGCGGGCACCCGCACGGTGGCAGTGACCGCCCAGGGCCAGGGCTACACCGACCTCACGCTGAAGGTCACCGGCCTGGGCGGCAAGACCGCGACCACCACCCTGCACTACGCCGCGTCGCCCGCCGTGCAGGACTCCGCCGACGCCCGCTACCTGACCGGCGCCAGCGACGCCTCGGCCGCGGTCTCCGTGGGCGGCGGCTACCTTCTCGTCGCCAACGACGAGGACAACGCCCTGCGGCTGTACGACGGCAGCGTCTCCGGGGCTCCCGTGAAGACCTGGGACCTCGACGACGCGCTCGACGCCGACAAGGAGGTGGACATCGAAGGGGGCACTCTCGTCGGCGACACCGTCTACTGGACCGGCTCCCTCGGCAACAACAAGGACGGCGAGTACAAGGCGGACCGCAACACCGTCTTCACGACCAAGCTGACCGGCTCCGGTGCCTCCACCGCGCTGACCTTCGGCACCGCCGGCCACACCCTGCGCGACGACCTCGTGGAGTGGGACGAGGACAACGGCGACCGCTTCGGCTTCGCGGACGGCACCGCGGACGGCTCGATCCCCAAGGCGATCGACGGATTCAACGTCGAGGGCCTGGAGTTCGCCACCGGCAGCACCACCACCGCCTACGTCGGCTTCCGCGCCCCGCTGGTGCCGCCGCAGAGCGGCGGCAAGGCGCTCGTCGTGCCGGTGACCAACATGAACCAGGTCGCCACCGGCGCCCACGCCACGTTCGGCACACCGATCCAGTGGGACCTCGGCGGCCTGTCGGTGCGCGACATCCGCAGCAACTCCCTGGGACAGGTCCTGATCCTGGCCGGTTCCTGGGCGGCCGACGACAACGCCGACCCCTACGCGCTGTACTCCTGGGACGGCGTCGCCGCGGACCAGCCGGTGAAGGTCCTGGACCTGCCGACCACGGACGCCGGCGCCTGGGAATCGATCGTGTCGGTCCCCGACCTCACCCAGTCCGGCGCCCGCGTGCAGCTGATCACCGACGACGGTGCCGCCGACCTGTACGGCGACGGCACCGAGGCGAAGGATCTCGCGTACCCCGAGTGGCAGAAGTCCCGCAGCGCCTGGTTCACGCTCGGCTGACCGGTCGGTGCCGGTCCCGCCACGGGACCGGCACTCTCTCGGGCCCCACCGTGCATGGCTCGTCGGCGAGATTCGTTCACGGTGGTACGGGACTGCCACCGTCGACGAGCACAGCGGCGCAGGCCGTCGCTGCCAAGTTCAACAGCCACCCACCGCCCACGCAAAACGCTCGACCGGGAAACCCCAGTCGAGCGTCTGTGCGAACTGCTCGCGGCCTGATCAGCTCACCGCGTGTTGCAACGGCCCCTCGGATCTGCCGACCGCCGGGGCCACTGCAGTCTCGGCCGCGGACGCTGTAGGTCAGAGGGCGGTCATGACGTGCTTGATGCGGGTGTAGTCCTCGAAGCCGTACGCGGAGAGGTCCTTGCCGTAGCCGGACTTCTTGTAGCCGCCGTGCGGCATCTCGGCGACGAGGGTCATGTGGGTGTTGATCCAGACGCAGCCGAAGTCCAGGGCCTTGGACATCCGCATCGCCCGCGCGTGGTCCTTCGTCCATACGGACGAGGCGAGCGCGTACTCGACACCGTTCGCGTACGTGACAGCCTGGTCCTCGTCGGTGAAGGACTGGACGGTGATGACCGGGCCGAAGACCTCGTTCTGGATGATCTCGTCGTCCTGCTGCAGGCCGGAGACGACCGTCGGGGCGTAGAAGTAGCCGCGCTCACCGACCCGGTGACCGCCGGCCTCGACCGTGGCATGGCCGGGCAGGCGGTCGATGAAGCCGGAGACCTGCGCGAGCTGGTTCGCGTTGTTGAGGGGGCCGTAGAGCACGTCCTCGTCGTCGATGCTGCCGCCGGTCTTCGTGTCGGCGGCGGCCTTGGCGAGGGCCTTGACGAACTCGTCGTGGATCGACTCGTGGACCAGGACGCGGGTCGCCGCGGTGCAGTCCTGCCCGGCGTTGAAGAATCCGCCGATGGAGATGCCTTCGACGGCCGCGGCGATGTCGGCGTCCTCGAAGACCACCGCGGGGGCCTTGCCGCCCAGTTCGAGGTGGACGCGCTTGACGTCCTTCGCCGCGGACTCGGCGACCTGCATGCCCGCGCGGACCGATCCGGTGATGGCGGCCATGGCGGGGGTCTTGTGCTCGACCATGAGCCGGCCGGTCTCGCGGTCGCCGCACACCACGTTGAAGATGCCCGCCGGAAGGTCCATCTCCTTCAGGATGTCGCCGATGATCCCGGCGAGCAGGACGGTGGACGCCGGGGTGGTGTCGGACGGCTTGAGGACGACCGTGTTACCCGCGGCGATCGCCGGGGCGAACTTCCATACGCCCATCATCAGCGGGTAGTTCCACGGTGCGACCTGCGCGCACACGCCGATCGGCTCGCGCCGGATGATCGACGTCATCCCCTCCATGTACTCGCCCGCCGACCGTCCCTCCAGCAGACGCGCGGCACCGGCGAAGAAGCGGATCTGGTCGACGATCGGGGCGATCTCCTCGGTGAGCGTGATCGCACGCGGCTTGCCGGTGTTGCGGCACTCCGCCTCGGCGATCTCATCGGCCCGGGCCTCCACGGAGTCCGCGATCTTCAGCAGCAGCTTCTGCCGGGTGGAGGGCGTGGCGTCGCGCCAGACGGGGAAGGCCGCTGCGGCGGCGTCCATCGCCGCGTCCACGTCGGCTGCGCCCGAGAGGGGCGAGTGCGCGTACACCTCGCCCGTGACGGGGTCGGTCACATCCAGGCGGCGTCCGTCGGCCGCATCGACGTACTCGCCGTTGATGTAGTTGCGCAGCGTACGCAGCTCGCTCATCGCTCTGTCCTCATCGTCCCTGCACCGCCGCGCTTCGCGCCGACGGCATATCCGTTTCCGTGGTCGTCCGGGGGTTCGTGGCCTCGCGCCACGCGGGGTCAGGCGCCGGCCGCTGCCGAAAGGTGTTCGTGCACGGCGAGCCAGCGGCCGGAGTCCTGGCGCTGGAACACGATCGTCTCGCGCTCGTGGAGGGTCTCCTGGCCTGCGGTGGTGCTGACCGTGGTCTCGACCTGGTGGCTGAACACGGCGGTGTCACCGAGGAGCTGCACCAGCTGGCCGGTGGACGTGCAGGCGAGGACGCGGAAGTCGTCCTCGGCGACCCAGCGGTCCCACAGGGCGCGGTAGTCCGCGGTGGAGGTGAGGCGCTCGGGCGTGGTGTGGAAGACGAACGTCGCGTCGGGCGCGAACGCCGCGAAGTAGTCGTCGAGGCGGCCTTCGCCGAACGCGGACACCAGGGCGTCTGCGGCCTTCAGAACCTCGTCGTTCATCGGGGGTGCTCCTTGCGTGGGGGGGTTCAGCGAGTTCAGGTGGTTCAGGGGGGGTCAGCCGATGCGGGCGACGGCCCGCACCGGGGCCCCGTCGGCGGCGGGCAGCCGCAGCGGCAGCAGGGAGACCTCGATGGGCTCCCCCGCCGCCTGCGCTTCGAGCAGCGGGGCGAGACCGGTGAGGTTCTCGGCGATGACGGCGTGGGCGCCGCACAGGACCTGGTGGGCGAGAAAGTCGTCGCCGGGGGTCGGGTCGACGCTCAGCGCGTCGATGCCTACGGTGCGGACTCCGGCGGCGACGAGGAGCTCGGCCGCCTCCCGCGTCAGATACGGGTGCGCGAGATAGTCGTCCGTGCCCCAGTGCCGCGACCAGCCGGTGGCCACGAGCACGATCACCCCGGCCCGTAGACGGCCTTCGAAACCTTCGAACAGGGACGGTCCGAGCGCTGAGCGGGGCCGCGCGTCGCGGGCATCCACGACGACGGCCTCGCCCACGAAGCGCTCCAGGGGCAGCTGGTCCAGGGTCGGCAGTGCGTCGTCGATGTGGAACGGTGCGTCTACATGGGTGCCGGACTGCGAGCCCATGTCCAGGTGCAGGACGTTCACACCATCCGCGGCGACGCTCAGCGCCGGGGTGACGGCCACCGCAGGGTCGCCCGGGTAGACAGGCATCCCGGTGGCGATCTCCACGGAGAGGTCGACGAGCCGCACGGCGCCGTCACACCCCTTCGGCCATGGCGACCACGGGCGCTCCGGTCTCCGTGGTGATCGGCGGAACCGGCGTGTCCGAGGAGCGGACCAGGCGCGGGCCCTCGGGCCCGTAGACCTCACGCGGCTCGGGGAAGATCCACAGCAGCGCCAGGTAGAGGATCGCGGCGACGCCCAGGCCGACCGGCAACGAGAGGTCGACACCGCCGGCCAGGTCGCCGAGCGGGCCCACGAACTGGCCCGGCAGGTTGACGAACGCCAGGGCGAGGAGCGCCGAGGTCAGCCAGGCGCCCATGCCGCGCCAGTTCCAGCCGTGGTTGAACCAGTAGCGGCCGCCGCGGTGGCGCCGGTTGAACACCTGGAGCGAGTCCGGGTCGTACCAGCCGCGACGGGTCACGAAGCCGAGCATCATGATCACCATCCAGGGGGCGGTGCAGGTGATGATCAGCGTCGCGAAGGTGGAGATGGACTGGGACAGGTTGGCGGCGAAGCGGCCGACGAAGATGAACCCGATCGACAGCACACCGACGAACAGCGTCGCCTGCACCCGGCTGAACCGGGTGAACACGCTGGAGAAGTCCAGGCCGGTGCCGTAGAGCGAGGTGGTGCCGGTGGACATGCCGCCGATGAGCGCGAGCAGGCACACGGGCAGGAAGTACCAGCCGGGCGCGATGGCCAGCAGGCCGCCCACGTAGTTCGGGGCGCTCGGGTCCATGTACTTCGCCGCCTTCTCCGCGATGATCGAGGCGGTGGCCAGGCCGAAGAAGAACGGCAGGATGGTGGCGATCTGGGAGGCGAACGCCGCCGTGATGACCTTGCGGTGCGGGGTGGCAGCGGGGATGTAGCGCGCCCAGTCACCGAGGAAGGCACCGAAGGACACCGGGTTGGACAGCACGATCAGCGCCGAGCCGATGAACGCGGGCCAGAATCCCGCCGCGGACGTCGAGTGGAACGCTCCCTGGTAGCCGGGGTCGAAGTCCCCGACGAAGGCGAAGAAGCCGAGGACGAACAGCAGGGAGGCCGCGATCACCGCGATCTTGTTCACGAAGAGCATGAACCGGAAGCCGTACACGCACACCGTCAGCACCAGCAGCGCGAAGATTCCGTACGCGATCGCGAACACGCCGTCGTTCTGCGGTACGCCCATCAGCCGGTGTGCGCCGCCGACGAGCGCGTCGCCGGAGGACCACACCGAGATCGAGAAGAACGCGATGGCGGTGAGCAGCGACAGGAAGGAGCCGACGATCCGCCCGTGCACACCCAGGTGCGCCGAGGACGAGACCGCGTTGTTGGTGCCGTTGCGCGGACCGAACACCGCCAGCGGTGCGAGGATCAGCGCGCCCGCCACCAGGCCGAGCACGGTCGCGGCCAGGCCCTGCCAGAAGGACAGCCCGAACAGGATCGGGAAGGCGCCGAGCACGCAGGTGGCGAAGGTGTTGGCACCGCCGAACGCGACCCGGAACAGGTCGAGGGGGGTCGCGGAGCGGTCCGCGTCGGGGATGCGTTCGACACCGTACTGCTCGACCTCGGTCAGAGCGGGGGAGTCACTCATCTGTCCTCCTTGAGAGCGAGCAGGCTGATCAGGTCGTAGGCGACATGCGAGGCCGCGACCGAGGTGATCTCGGCGTGGTCGTAGGCGGGTGCGACCTCCACGACGTCGGCGCCGACCAGGCGGCTCCCGGCCAGTCCGCGCAGGATCTCCAGGAGTTCCCGTGAGGTCAGGCCGCCCGCCTCCGGCGTGCCCGTGCCGGGGGCGTGGGCCGGGTCGAGGCAGTCGATGTCGATGGAGATGTACAGCGGACGGTCTCCGATGCGCTGACGCAGCTGGTCGGCGACTTCATCGGCGCCGCGCCGGTACACGTCGGCCGAGGTGACGATGCCGAAGCCCAACTTCTCGTCGTCGGTCAGGTCCTGCTTGCCGTACAGCGGGCCGCGGGTGCCGACGTGCGAGAGGGCGGAGGTGTCGAGGATACCTTCCTCCACGGCACGACGGAACGGAGTGCCGTGCGTGTACTCGGCGCCGAAGTAGGTGTCCCAGGTGTCCAGGTGCGCGTCGAAGTGGAGCAGCGCGACGGGGCCGTGCTGTGCGGCGACGGCGCGCAGCAGCGGCAGCGCGATGGTGTGGTCACCGCCGATGGTGACCAGCCGGGTGCCGTCGGCCTGAAGGGAGGCCGCGGCGTCCTGGATGGTCTCGATGGCCTCGTTGATGTTGAAGGGGTTGCAGGCGATGTCGCCGGCGTCGGCCACCTGCTGGGTGGCGAACGGGGAGACGTCCAGTGCCGGGTTGTAGGGGCGCAGCAGCCTGCTGGCCTCACGGACCGCGGTGGCGCCGAAGCGGGCTCCAGGGCGGTAGGAGACGCCGGCGTCGAAGGGGACGCCGACCACCGCCACGTCGGCGCGGGCCACCTCGTCCAGGCGCGGCAGCCGGGCGAACGTCGCGGGTCCCGCGAAGCGCGGCACCCGGGAGGAGTCGACAGGTCCACGGGGATCGACGGAACCTCGGGCTTCGGTCATTGCCTGATGCCTTCCCTTCTCACATACGCCGGGACAGCCCGGCACGGCTGAGTCTCCGCGTGTGTCGCGCCGCCGGACAATTGTGGCAGGCACAGACAGTTAGGCTGGCTTTGTGGACGGGAACAAAAAACGCGGGGTCAGTGTCCGGGAGGTGCTGTCGTATCCGGCACTTCAGCTGCGGCTGCTGGCGGGGGGAGCCGGCCTGGACCGCTCGGTGTCCTGGGCGCACGCCAGCGAGCTGGAGGACCCCACCCCGTGGCTGCTGGGGGCCGAGATCATCATGACCACGGGGCTTGCCCTGCCGCGCTCGGCCGCCGGGCAGCGTGCCTACCTGGAACGGCTGGACGACGCCGGGGTGGCCGCCCTGGCCGTGTCCGTGCAACTGCACATGCCGCCGCTGCGGAGGGCGTTCTTCGACACGGCGGAGGAGCGGGGCATGCCCGTTCTGGAGGTGCCGCTGGCCGTGCCGTTCATCGTGGTGGCGCAGGAGGTCGCGGCGGCAGTGCAGGAGGACTCCAGGCACCGGCTCGGGGCACAGCTCCAGGTGTTCGGGGCACTGCGCTGGCTGGCGGCGGAGAACCTGGACACCACGACGCTCTTCCGCCGCCTGGAGAACCTGTCCGGGTACGACGTCCGGCTGTGCACCACCCAGGGCCGGCCCCTGCTGCCAGGGGTACCCGTCCCCGAGCCGTCGCTGGTCCCCCAGTCTGCGGACGCCCCGCCGACCATCCCCGGCGGATTCGTCCTGCCGGTGCCCTCGCCGGGCGGCGCGGCCGGCTTCCTGATCGCGCTGGAGCGGGACGGCGCGCGCCCGGCCGGGCTGGCGGTGGTCCAGCACATCGCGACGGTTGCCGCCCTCCAGCTCGCCGTGATCCGCACCGAACGCGAGACGCTGCGTCGTGAGGGCACCGAGATCCTCGCCGAGATGCTCCAGGGAACCCTGGACCAGGAGGCCGCCGAGCGCCGCCTGCTGCGCCACTCCCTCGAGGGCACGACCGAGCTGACCGTGGTCCGGGGCGTGACCGAGCAGGCGCTGCTGCGTGCCCTGGACGACGAGCCGTTCCTGCTCCTCAACCGCGGCGAGGACCGCTACCTGCTGGGCCCGCCCCACCTGGCCGACACCGTCGCGGCTCTGCCCGGCGTCGCCGCCGGGGCCAGCCGGCCCCTGCCCTGCGGCGCGTCCCTGCGCATCGCCCAGCGCGAGGCCCGGTGGGCGGTCTCCCAAGCCGCCGCGTCCGGCCGCCCACTGGTCCGTTACGGCAACGACCCGGCCGGCCGCTGGCTGCCCGACGACCCGGCGGCCCTGAACGCGCTGGTCGAGCAGGTCCTGGGTGAAGTGCTGCGCTACGACGCCGCCCACGACGCGCAGCTGCTGCTGTCGGTGCGCACCTGGATGGAACGCGACCGGCGCACCGACGACGCGGCCGCGGCCCTGCACATCCACCCCAACACCCTCACCTACCGGCTGCGCCGCTTCAGCGCGCTCACGGGCCGCGACCTCACGGCCACCGGGGCCTTCACGGAGGTGTGGATGGCCATCCGCTCCGCGTTGGAGCTGGGGCTGCTGGACTGACCCGGCGGACGCGGCGTCGTCGGCAAGCCCTGCCTGAGCTCATCACCGGCAGGTGATTGAGCTGCCGCATCGGAAAATGTTCGCCCCGGCGAGAAGCGGGTCGTGCTACGTTCTGCGTCGCCAGGTGCTGCTGCGAACCGAGGAGGTGAGACCGATCAACGCTGTAACAGGTCGGGGCTCCCTCCCTTGCATGGGCTAGGGAGTGCCCGCAGAAGGCATCCCGAAAGGCTTGAAACGCACATGCGCTTCACCTCCCGGACGTCGTCCGACGGCGTCACCGAACAGCTCTTCACCCTCCCCTTCACCTTTGGTGAGATCCCCGGCGTGCTGTGGACGCCGGACGGCACCGCCGGTACCCGCCCGCTGATCCTGATGGGACACGGCGGCGGCCAGCACAAGAAGGCCCCCGGCATCGTGGCGCGTGCCCGCCGCTTCGCGGCCGAGTGCGGCTTCGCGGTGGCGGCCGTCGACGCGCCCGCCCATGGCGACCGGCCGCGAACCGAGGAACACCACCGGCTCATCGCCGAGATGCGGAACCGCATGCAGACCGGCGGGGACGTGGCTCCGGTGCTCGCCGAAGTCCACACCCTCATCGCCGGCCAGAGCGTCCCGGAATGGCGGGCGGTCGTGGACGCGGTCCAGGAACTCGACCACGTCGGCGCCGGCCCGGTGGGCTACTGGGGGCTGTCGCTGGGCTGCGGGCTCGGCGTCCCGTTTGTCGCCGCCGAGCCCCGCGTCCGCGCGGCGGTGCTGGGCCTGAACGGGGCGGAGACCTCGGCCGAGGCCGCCGCGCGGATCACCGTCCCGGTGGAGTTCCTGGTGCAGTGGGACGACGAGCGGGTGCCGCGGGCGGCGAGTCTGGCGCTGTTCGACGCCTTCGCGTCGGCGGAGAAGACGCTGCACGCCAACCCCGGCAACCACGGGGAGATCCCGGCGTTCGAACTGGACAGTTCACTGCGGTTCTTCACCCGGCACCTGAGCTGATACCCCTGTCGTCCGCGACGCGCTGATCGGGTTCCGCGCCCCGATCAGCGCGTTCAGCGCACACTGGCCGACGTAGCCGTCCGAACGAGTTCGGGCCGCTCAACCTCGCACCATGATGCGCCTCAGGTGAGTGGCGGTTCCAGGGTTGCGGGGGTGGGGCCGTCGGGGCGGACGGTGATGCCGTACACCGCCTTCATGGGGGTGGAGGAGAAGGTCAGGGTGTGGACCGGCAGCAGGTGTTCAAGCAGGACGGTCGATTCGCGGAGCGCGAATTGCAGACCGAGGCAGGCGCGGGGACCGATGCCGAAGGGGAGGTAGGCGCCCGGATGGGTAGGTCGGCCGTCCGGGGTGATGAAGCGCCGGGGGGCGAAGTGCTCTGGGTCTGGCCACAGTTCGGGGTCTCGGTGCGTGAGGTACGGGCAGATCAGGATGTCGGTGCCCGCCTCGACGGCGTAGCCGGCGAGGGTGTCGTCCTCGGTGGCATGGCGGGGCAGGATCCAGGCGGACGGGTAGAGCCGGAGTGTCTCGTGGACCAGGGCCTGGATGGCCTGGCGGCGTTGCGTTGAGCCTTCGCCGCCGGCGGCGAGAGCTTGTTCGCGGGCGGCGGGGTACCGGTCAAGGAGCAGGTAGAGCCAGGTCAGGGTGGTGGCGGTGGTCTCGTGCCCGGCCGCGAGCAAGGTGACCAGCTCGTCGCGGATCAGCCGGTCGGTGTACTCGGGGCGCTCGGTGGCGGCGTCGATCAGGACGTGCAGCAGGCCCGGGCCGTCGGGGCCGGCCGCCCCGCTGCGGGCGGCCTCGATGGCGTGCCGGGCGACCGCATCGATCCGGGCGAGATCGGCGGCAACGGTGTTCTGGGCGTCGGCGGCATCGGCGGGCAGGGTCGGCAGGGCTTCCGCCACGGTTGCCACGGCGCCCAGTTCGCGCTCGGTCCCGTCATCAAGGGGGTGCCCGGTGAGGGAGCGCCAGATGGCGTCCAGGGCGAAGCGGCGCATCTCCCGCCCGACATCAAGGGTCTGCCCGGTACGGGCGTACGTGTCCCAGCGCACGGCAGTGGTCCGGGCAGCCTCGGTGATCCGCTGTTCGTAGCGGCGCATCCCGGTACCGGTGAACTGGGACTGCAACAAGCGACGTTGTCGCTTCCACGCCTCACCGGTGGCGGCGAGGACGCCGTCGCCGATCAGCAGCCGGGCGCGGTGGGAGCGCTTGACGTACCGCTCCGGGTGCCGGGCGAGTACGTGCTGGACCGCCTGCGGGTCGGTGACGAGAACGGTGGGAGCCGGCCCGAGGCGGAAGGCGGCGATGCCGCCGAACCGCTCGCGCACCTGGGACAGCAGCTCGACCAGTTCGCCTCCCCCTGAGCGCCACCGTTCCACGAGTCCAGGCTCGGCTTCGGGCACCGGCCGTCCCGGTCCGGGAACGCGCGGAAGGGAGCTGAGAGTGGCTTCGGTGTCCATGTTTCTTCTCCTGGTCAACCGCTTATCTTGGCCGCGACGGAGCGCTGACCCGACGGACTGTACGGGAGCAGACACATTTGGTGACAGTCCGCCCCTCGCCCGAAGCGACTGTGGTCCTGCTCAGGGAGGAGCCGGTCAGGTGCGGACCGGCCCTGCGGGCGTTTGGTGAAGCCGGTGTGCCCCAAGTTCTCAAAACCTGGGGCACACCCGGGTGTTACTTCAGGTAGGGGCCGTCGCTTCCGATTTTGCCGGGGCCGTTCAGTACGTACACGCGCAGGTTGCCCTTTCCGGGGGCCGCTACGGACAGAGAGCCGTTGGTGACGGTCTTGACGTCGCCGGTGACGGCGTCCCGGTAAGTTCCGTTGGGGATGCCGGTGTACGTGGCGCTGCCGGTGACGGTGACGAGTGCGAAGCTGTCCGTACTGCCGCTGGTGTAACGCCGTTTGAAGGCCATGTCGCCGCTGATGCCGTCGGTGGAGTACTGGCCCATCTGGAGGGCCGGGACTGCCCGGCGTATCTGGTTGAGCCGCTGGAGGTGCTTGACCAGAGGCTGGGAGAGGGTGGTGGCGACTTCGCCGCTCGCGGAGTCGACCTTGCCGAAGTCCGAGACGGTGACGGTCCCGGTCAAATGGTCGCCGTAGTAGGCGCGTCCCGTGGAGGCCAGCGGGCAGGTCGGGCCGCAGTCGATCTGCTTGCCCTTCTGGAACTCGATCTCCGAGCCGTAGTAGAGGGTCGGTATACCGCGGAAGGTCCACATCAGTGCCATGTTCTCGGCCCAGGCGTCGGTGCCGCCGCTGTAGCGGGTGCTCGACTTGTTCGGGCCGTAGTCGTGGCTGTCGACGTAGACGACGTTGTAGGTGGCGTCGTTGACGCTGTCGTCGGAGTCCTTGCCGTTGTTGTAGGCGTTCTGCGCGTCACCGAAGTTCATGTGCATGCGCATGTCGATGATGTTCATGCCGGAGAACTGACTGTGGTCCGGCGTGTGGTAGGTGTTGCCGTCGAGGAAGGCGTTGGCGGAGGTCGGCTGATTGCCGGTGCCCAACTGTTCCTCGTAGTTGTACTGCTCCAGGGCCGCCGCCTCGTCGTCGGCGCTGTATTCCTTGCGTTCCTTCCAGGTGTAGAACTGCGCCGAGTGGTTCACCGAGCCACGGTTCCACTTGTCGTTGACGAAGGCGCCCACCTCGCCGAAGACGAGGAAGTTCTGGGCGGCGTCCGCGCCGAACTTCTGCGTGACCCGTTCCTGGATGGCGGGCAGGAATCGCCGGTTCCAGGTGACCCGCGGAATGTGGACGGCCGTGTCGATACGGAAGCCGTCCACCCCCATGTCGATGTACTTGTTGTAGGCGCCGATCAGATAGTTCTGTACCGGCGTCGACTCGGTGTTGAAGTCGGCCAGGTCCTCATGCAGCCAGCAGGAGCGGGAATCCTCTCCCTCCCAGTTGCCGATCCAGCACTGGTGGTAGTACGCCTTCGGGAACATGCCGGAAGTGGGGCTGGGCCACTGGCAGTTGTAGATCGTGTAGCCCTCGGCGCTCTTGCCGCCGGTGGGCTTGCCCCAGTTGAGACAGGTGTTGCCGGCCGGTTCGGCGGTGGACCACAGGTCGCCGTTGTAGTACGACTTCCCGGACTTCGGTTCGACGGTCAGGCCGTCGTACTCGAAACCCTCGTTCTTCTCGTCGTAGTACCAGCTCCACTGGCTGTCGCGGACGCCGTACACGGTCGGGGTGAACAGGCCCTTGGCGCCCCAGCGGGAGCTGTGGTTGTACACCACGTCCTGGTAGATCTTCATGCCCTTGGCGTGGGCCGCGTTGATGAGATCCTGGTAGGAGGCACCCGCGGACTCCAGGCGCGGGTCGACCTTGTAGAAGTCGTAGCCGTGATAGCCGTGGTAGTCGTAGTCCGAGCGGTTCAGGACCACGGGGGTGATCCAGACGGCTGAGAAGCCGAGGGCCTTGATGTAGTCGAGCTTGTCGACCAGGCCCTTGAAGTCCCCGCGGAACATGGGGTCGTTGTTGGCGGCGTTGCCGGACTTCACGTCCTGGCTGCCGCCTCTGTTGTTCGAGCTGTCTCCGTCGTAGAAACGCGCCGTGAGGACGAAGTAGATGGGGTCCTTGCGCGGATCGGTGCCGAGCGGGGTCCCGGATGCCGGCTCGGGCGCCTGCTCACCCGTGGTGGCGGTGACCGCGGCTGAGGCCGGGGAGGTGTTGCCGGCCGCGTCGACCGCCTTCACCGTGTACGTGTAGGTGGTCTTCTCCTCGAGTCCGGTGTCCGAGAAGACCGTGGAGCCGACGTCGCTGACCACCGTGCCCTTGGTGCCGCCGGTGCGGGTGACCTGGTACTTGACCACGCCCTTGTTGTCGGTCGCCGCATCCCAGGCCACCACGACGGAGGTGTTGGTGGCCGTCGCCGTGACTTCGGTGGGCGCGCTGGGGGCTTCGGTGTCCGGCTCCTCGGCGGCGCACGGGTCGGCAGCGTCCTTGGTGACGGTCCTGTCCGCGACCGTCACGGTGCCGGTCGGGATCGTGTAGTCGGCGCTGTTGTTGTTGTCCCAGACACCGTTGCCGTTGTTGAACGCCGCCTGCAGGGAGGTGGCCGTGCCGATGTCGAGGGTCTTCTTCCACCAGCCCGTACAGGCGGCTTCCATGCCGACGCCGGGGACCGTCGTCCAGGATCCTCCGGCGGGCGCGTAGTGGATGTTGGCCGTGGTCCAGCCGGTGGTTGCGGTCGAGTAGTAGACGGTGGCCTGGTTCCCGGTGCCCGTACCTGTGTCGGCGCACGGGTCGCTGTGGGCGATGACGCCGTCCTTGACAGTGATCGTTCCCGTGCCGAGCGCGTAGTTGCTGCCTGCGTTGTTGTCCCACGTGCCGGAGCCGTTGTTGAAGGTGGCCTGGAGACCGGTGGCCGTACCGAGGTCGACGGTCTTCTTCACCCAGTCCGTGCACGCGGCGTCCATCGCCACACCGGGAACCGTGGTCCACGAGCCGCCGTCGGGGGCGTAGTGAAGGTAGGTGGAAGACCAGTTCTTGGTCTTCGTGTAGTAGAAGACGGTAGCCGTGTTCGCCGTGTCGGCCGCGGTCTTCAGTGCAACGGGGTCGGAGTCCGGCACGCCCGTCAGCAGTCCTGAAAGTCCGGCGGCCGCCACACACACCGCGAGCAGGCGTCTCAGGCGGCGTGACGGTTTCCCTCTTCCACGGCTCGTGGGCACGGGTTTCATGGCCTCCCCTTGTACTGCAAAAAGAACCGGCAAGTTCCTGAAACTTCTTGCAGCGGAAGCTACAGGTGCATGACAGTCATGTAAATGGATCGCGCGACGCTTCCCGCAGAACGTGCATCCTTGTCCGCGTCAACTCGCCGATGCCGGGCTGGGTATGGCAGGGGAGCCCGAGGGCCCCGCCCGTCACCAGCAGCGGCCCGGGCGAACCAGGTCAGCCGCTGGGGCACGTAGATACCGAAGCAGCCGCAGTTCGTGACGGTGAGCCCTTGCGCGTACGCCCGTACGGCCAGCGGCGCCCAGACCGTCGCGACCGCGGTGAACACCCACACCGGCGCGGTCGCCCACGAGAGGGAGCCGTGCACGAGCCAAAGGTCCTTGGCAGCGGCGCGTTCGGCCAGGCCTCGCTGCGGAGGCGCCTCATGTTCAAAGGCTCAGTGTGATCGCAGCGCCGACACCGCCCAGGCCCAGGGCGACGATGGCCGCGCCCCAGCCACCCGAGCCCCAGCGGAAGAACCGGTCGACGGCGAACCGACCCGGGCCGATGGCGGCGATGGCCAGGGCGACCACGGCGATGCTGACGCTGTACTCGACGCCACCGTCCGTCTCCCACAGGCCGTGGGCGCCGGTGACAGTCGCCATGGCGTTGATCATCACGCCGACGATGGCGGCGGCCGCGAGTGGGGTCAGCAGGCCAAGGGCCAGGCCAAGGCCGCCGAGGAGTTCGGACAGGCCACCGATCACGGCGAAAAGCTTTCCCGGGCGGAAACCGAGGGCTTCGAACCCCTTGCCGGTGGCCGTCAAGCCATCGCCCCCGAAAAGCCCGAACAGCTTCTGTGCCCCGTGCCCGGCCATCAGCAGCCCAAAGGTCAGTCTGATCAGCAGTAGGCCCCAGTCGGCGGCGGACGACGTTGGCACGGCGGTGTCGTGCGCCACCGGATCCTTGGGCTTCGAAAGGCGGTACAAGTTGTGCTTCGTAGGCATTTCAATGCCTCCGGTAAGAGCACCGGATCGAGCGTTGCCCCCAGCTCGGACAAATGCCGAGGCACTGGTCGCGGTGAGCTCTGCGCAGCATCGCAGAGCTCAGACCACCCCTACCGATCCTTCCGCAGCAGCCATGACCACGCATCTGGGCGCTGCCGGTCGAGCAAATGCGGCGCACGTTCGAATTCACGACCTCTTCGATTCAAACGCTGCGCGACTCACTGTCGGTGACCGCCAGCGGTATGAGGCCTCGCATGAACTACCACGGCCTGCAACCCGGAAGCATGAGGCCGGGCACTCACGATCACTGATCGCCGGCAGCGTCACGCTCCTGCAGCGGCGGCGAGAACCTGTCGGAGCAGGCCGGGGTCTGGCGCACCACTGACACCGCCTGGTGTGCGGTAAATCCGGCAGGAGAGGGATGGCGCGGCATCGGCCTCACCAAAGGGGTCACGGCCATCGATGAGGATGGTCGGAGATCCGGTGAAACCGGAGCGCTCAGCTTCGGCCTGATCAGCGATCACCCGGGTGGTGAAAGGCGTAGTGCCCAGCTCTGCCTCGTCCAGCGCCTGGCGCAGCCGCTCGACGGCGAGCTGCCGGTTGGAGCAGTCGCGCACAACCAAGATCTCGATCTCCATGTCTCCAGGATCCCTCCTCAGACCCATGTACGGGACCTAACCGACCATCGCTCGCATTTCACCAACTTCAACAGACACGCCGAGGCGGGACCTGGTCGGCTCGCATCATGTCTGATGCATCGCCTCGAGGATGACCAGGAGCACGGTAGCGCCGGCACTCATCCCGTGGGCGACGACAGCGGTGAGAGGGAAGTGACGCTCGGCGGCACTGCCCCCGTGGGAGTGCCGCCCGGGACTCGGCAGCCAGCGCAGCAGCATCATGAAGCCGAACGCGGCCACGATCAGTGCGACCGCGCACGCCGCCCAGGCCGAGCCTTTGACGCCGCCCACCAGATACACGCTCCAGGCGGCCAGCCCAGCGACCGCCAGCGCCACATGGCCCACCACCAGCCACAACGGCAGCCGCGTCACACCCGGCGTCCGCTGCCTCAACCCGCCGTGACGGATCCATACGGTGGCGAGGTAGCCGCCCAGGCCGGCGGTGATCAGCCATGCACAGAGCACGAACACACGCATGTGGCCCGTCCCCCTCCGTCCCGTCCCGCACGTCGTGCCCAGCACACCGCATCCGCCAGGGGGTGATCCGGACATCCGTCCAGAAATTCACTCGCAGGCGTGAAAAATGGTGCGAATCCCATGCGCGCCTGCACTTGGTGTGCCAGTGGCCTTGACCAAGATCGGCGAGCCCGGAGCCGTGGGAGTCCAACCTTGACGGAGAGCAGAACCCCGACGGCGCATGCCGTCGACGACAATGCGTCGTGCTCCTTTGCCGCCCAGCTGCGGTCAATGGCCGCCGGTGGGACGGTCGCAGCCGGGGTGATCGGGGTAACCGCCGAAAGCGTCCGCCTGGGTGACGTCGCGGCTCATCGTGCCCTCCACGCACAACGGGAAGGCGTCGATGAGGAAGCTGACCCCGGTGGGGCCGTTCTGGTACGACTGGACGTTCCCGGCGGAGTAGCCGAGACCGGTGAGCGCGTCGCGGGTACTCTCCGGGGAGAAATCGCCGCGCTTACGCAGCGGTTCGAGAGCGCCCTCGACACGCCCGACGGCCGCGAGCCCGTCGCAGCGGTGCTGGCCGTGCAGCGGGAAGGGAACCATGAAGCCGTGGTTCTCGGCGTAGTGGTCGGTGGGCGGAGCGGCCGGGCCCGAGGTGTCTGCCGTCGTCGGTGGCGTCGGCGTGGGGCTCTCGCCGGGGCAGGGGAAGTCCACCGGCGTGCTCGGCGTCGCCGCCGCGGTCCGCGAGGGACCGTCCGCACCAGCGTTGTCCCCTGGCCGATGCGTTCCGCACCCCGCCGCCAGCATGGCCAGCACCGCCATCGGCAGCATCCCGAGCCGGACCCCCGTCGTCCTGATCATCTCTGGCAAGCCTTCCGGTTATTGCCTGCCGGCTCGGGCCAGAGCTTTCTCCGCCTGCTCGGCAAGAGCGCCGACGAGATCGGCGGCGGATGGCAGGTCGTTGATGAGGTCGACGCCCTCGCCGGCCCACACCGGCAGCGGAGGGATGTCGCCTCGCGTCACGGCATCGCGGTAGTCGTGCTGGGCGCGGTGGTCGGCGGCGAGTTCGGCCTCTCGGCCCCGCCATTGGTCGAGGAAGGGATGGCCGAGGGTGCGGGCGGTGTAGCGGGACGGCCATGAGGAGCCTCGGGCGATGTCCAGCACCCGGTTGCGTTCGGTGTCCTGCCCGCGCCCTGCCAGGATCGCGTTGAGGGCCGTGGGATCGGTGAGTGCCTCGTGCGTGGCCTGGAAGCGGGTGCCGATGAGTGCCCCGACGGCGCCCAGGGCCAGGGCCGCGGCCACACCGCGCCCGTCGGCGATCCCGCCGGCCGCGAGCACGGGCACCGGTGCTGCCAGGTCCACGACGACCGGCACGAACGGCAATGTGGACCGCCCGTTCCGCGCGCCGTGCCCTCCGCTCTCCGTACCCTGCGCCACGATGACATCGGCGCCCAGGTCCACCGCCTGCCGGGCCTCGTCCAGATCGGTGACCTGAATGATCAGTGCCGCGCCCGCTGCCCGGATGCGCTCGGCGAACGGGCTCGGGTCACCGAAGGACAGCATCACGGCCCGGGGCTTGTACTCCAGCACACGGTGGACTGCGTTCACATCGATCGCCCAGGTCTGGAAGCCCACACCCCACGGCTTCCCACCACTGTCCGCGAGGAGCGGCAGTTCGCGGGCCAGCCACTCCGGGTCGCCATTGCCTGAGCCCAGCATCCCGAACCCACCGCCGCGAGAGACGGCCGCCGCCAGCGCACCGCCGGCCGATCCGCCCATCGGCGCCAGCGCAATCGGATGCCGCACCCCGAACAACTCAGTGAACGCCGTTGTCAACGCCATGAAGGACATCATCGCCCCTCACCGGCGTGCCGGGCATCAAAACAGGGCAACCGGTTGCCCGGCCCACGACGCCCAGGCAGCCGTCGGACTCATCGGCTCCTGCGCCGACGGCGACAACTTCCGTGCGTCCCCTACCAGTTCACTCATGGCTCGCGCATCGCGCGATCCGCGTGATGGGTCGTAGTGGTCCGACACCAGTACGACGGAGCTGCCGATGGACCGCGTCCAGCAGGCGAGCGAAGTGCTTCTCCCAGTCAGCGCCGGGGCCAGGCGCGTGCCTTCGGCGGCCTGAGCAGTCGCCGCGACTCGTCTTCGAAGCACAGCCAGGCGTCTTGGCCCCTCACCGCCGCTGGTCCTCCCCCAGCCATGCGCGGCCGGTCCCTTTTCGAGTTCCGCGGTCGACAAAGCCCGCCAGTGCGGTGTCATCCGTGACGGCGCGTACTTGCTCCTGCCGTCCTCCAGTACCCCGTCAAGTCGCGCCGTGGACCCGAAGCGTGCTCCCGGATTCGACCGCTGCCGCCGTCGCCCGTACCCTACGCTTCCCTCGGGGCGCGGCGTCCGTGCCGGACGGGGGCGGCAAGATGATCGTTGGAGTCCACGGCATCCGGTGCTACCGGTACCTGGCCGAGGCGGGCACCGTGGCACTGGCCGGTCGGGCGATCGCCGCCGAGTGGACGGCGGCGCTCGGGCTGCCCCACGACCCCGGGACGTTCCAGGCGGCGTACTACGCCCAACTGCTGCACCTCGGAGCGACCCAGGGCTCGGACGACCCCGAACTGCTGCCCTCAGGGGCCCAGCGGCTCCTGGTCGAGTGGGTGTCCGCCTTGGGCGCTCCGACGGAAGTCACGATGGGCACGGGCACGCTGCCCGTGCGGCAGGCAGCCAACTGGATCGCCGAGCGGTTCGGTTCCGTGGCGCGGATGTTCGTGATCCTGTTCTGCCGTGAGGCGGACACCTACGTCTCGGATCCCGACTCGCCTCGGCGTGCCGCGGTGCGGGAGGAGGTGCAGCGGGTGCTGTCCGAGCGGCGGCCCCGAGCGGTGGTCGCGCACTCGTTGGGCTCCGTCGTGGCCTACGAAGCGCTGTGGCACCGGCAGGTCGAACTCGACCTGCTGGTGACCCTGGGCTCCCCGCTCGGCATGCCTCAGGTCGTCTTCGAGCGTCTGTCGTTGGGCGCGGGCAACGAACAGTACAAGGGGTTGCGGCCGCCTGGGGTGAGGCGCTGGGTCAACATCGCGGACGTGGGCGACATCGTGGCAGTGCCGCGCGACCTGCCCAGCCGTTTCCCGGGCATCGACGCCCACTACGAGGTCTCCCTGGGGCTGGTGGCCTCACACAAGGCGACACGCTATCTGGCCCAGCCCGAAGTGGCCCGCGAACTGGGCCCGTTGCTCTCCTCCGGCTGAGGACGGTCAGTTCTGCCGGGTCTGTGTCCGGCGCAGCACCACGACCTCCCACTCGCAGCCCAGGACGAGCTGCTGGTCGCGAAGGAGCAGTGCGGGCACGGTCCCGGGGACACCGATGTTCTCGCGCAGTCGGCCCGACGCGAGGTCCCAGACACGTACGGCGCAGTCGTCGGCGGCGACCACCACCGGCGTTTCCCCGACGACGCCGCACGCCACGGCGTTGACGCCGCCCGTCACGGTCAGCGGCGAGGCCAGGGCGGTACCGTCGGCCAGATCCCAGACACGTACGGTGCCGTCCTGCCCGCCCGTGACCGCCGCCGCGGTGCCGTCGTCCAGCACCGTGCAGGCCAGTGCCGTGGCCCAACCCTGGTGGGCCTCGACCGGGGCTCGCGCGGCCAGGCCGGTCCGCAGGTCCCAGATCCGCAGGGTGCCGTCGTCGCCGCAGGAGACGGCGGTGGGCCTGTCGCCGATGTCCACGCAGGCCACGGCGTTGACTCCACCGTGATGGCCGGCGAAGGGCAGCCCGCGCTGCCGGCCGGACTCCGCGTCCCAGCACAGCAGCAGCCCGTCCGCCCCGCCCGACAGCAGGACGGGGCGGCCGTCGAGGCCGGTGGCCGCGAGGGCGTGCACGGGTCCGCTGCCGGTGGTGATGGGCTTACCGTGCGGAGTTCCGTCGGCGAGGTACCAGCGGTGGATGCGGCCGTCCGCTCCCCCGGATGCCAGGACGGGGCGGCCGTCGAGGTCGGTGGCCGCGAGGGCGTGTACGGGTCCGCTGCCGGTGGTGATGGGCGTGCCGTAGGGAGTTCCGTCGGCGAGGTGCCAGCGGTGGATGTGGCCGTCGGCTCCCGCCGAGGCGAGCAGGACACGGTCGGGAAGCTCGGTGACCGTGAGAGCGTTGACCCACGAGGTGTGTCCGACGGGCGTGCTCGTGCGCTGCCTGTTCCACGGCACGTTCCACACCCGCAGCACCGAGTCCGTCCCGGCGGACACGACTACGGGCGGGTCGGACTCCGGATGGGCGAGGGCGGTGACCGCGCCCATGTGGCCGATGAAGCGGTTGACCTCCGACAGCTCCCCGCCGTCCTCCTCGGGGTCCCAGCTGCGGATCGTGCCGTCGCTGCCGCCGCTGAGGATGCGGACGCCGTCCGTCCCGGTGACGCACGTCAACGCGTAGACCGGACCGTCGTGCGGTGTGGCCGACCGCGCCGTCAGCGCGTGGGTGCGGACGTTCCACAGCCGCACATGTCCGTCCTCTCCCGCGGTCACGACCTGCGGCGCGCCCCGGGCCGTGAGGGTGACAAGGGCGTTGACCCGGGTCGGGTGACGTATACCGGGTCCCCGTTCCTCCTCGGTGACCAGCGACCAGAAGCGGACGTTGCCTGCCTCGTCGGCGACGATGGCGAGGGCTGTCTCGTGCTCGTCCCGCGCCTGCGCGAGCGCGGTGATCCGGTCCGGACTCCAGGGCAGCCGTAACGGACTCACCGGCTCTTCGCCGTGGAGATCCCACAGCAGCAACCGGCCCGACTCGTCCGCGGTCAGCGCCGTGCGGCTGCCCACCACCTCGCCGCACGTGAGGCTTCGCACCGTCGCGGTGTGCCCGTCCAGCGGCAGACTCCTGGCGGCCAGCCCGGGCAGATCCCAGAGCGTCAGGGCGCCGCCGCTGCCCGCACCGAGCAGGACCGGCGCGCTGTCGACCTCCGTGCAGACCAGGGCGTGGATCTCTCCCACGCGGGGGTCGGCCGACGCGCGCTGCCGTCCGGTGCGGGTGCTCCACACGCGCACCTTTCCGTTCCTGCTGCCGGTGACCACGAGCGGTCCTTCGTCGGTCGTCGCCGCGGCCAGGGCGGTCACCCGGTCGTCCGGTACCTGGAGGGTGAAGGAGTGGGCCGCACTGATCCGGCTGCCGGTCGCCCAGGACGGCCGCCAGAGCATGGGAGATCCGGTGCCCGAGACGAGATCGGCGAGCCGGTCGGCGAGAGTGTGGGCCTCGTGCCGGACTGCGTCCAGCGCCAGGATGTGGCGCCGCTGCCCGGCCTCCACCCTGCGATGCAGATGAGCGCTCGTGCGATAGACGGCCGCCGCACTCCTCGCCCGCTCCGACACTGCGTGCCGCAGCTCGGGCACGAGCCAGTCGGGGTCCGCGTGCACCAGGAACTCCGGCTCGGTGCACAGCTCGTCGAACCGCCCGGCGTCCACGGCGTGTTGAGCCAGGTGGCGACGCGTGTAGCCGTCCATTGCATCCCACGCCGGAGGGTCGTCCGAACCGTCCCGCAGGGACCCCACCAACGCCTCGTACACCAAGGTCTCGGGCGCCGAGGACAGCGGCTGGTCCGCAGGGACCGGGCGTCTGCGCAGCTCGTCCGCGACGCTCTGGTGGAGCAATCGGTGCAGCATCGTGCCGTCCCGGTCGGGCACAGAGCGGAGGAACGCCCGTACGTCGTCCAGGAGTCGGCCCACCGCCGAGGCGTCGACCGGCACGGAGCCGGGCGCGACCGCCCCTGCCACGGCGGTGACCGCCGACACCGGCATCCCGTCGCCCTGTGTGAAGGCGAGGGCGGCGAGGACCGGACGCAGCAGCTGGTGGGCGTGGTCCTGGCCGAAGCTCAGATCGAGGAGGCCGGGAAGCGTCAGCGGCACTTCCGCGCCGAGTTCCCGAGCCGTCGCGGGATCCGTGAGCCGGGACCGTACGCCGTCCTGCAGTGTGTACGAGGCGTACAGCGCCGCCATGAGATAGGGGCCGGTCGCGGCACCGGCCAGCGCCCCGGCCGTGGCGGCGGCGAACCCGGCCACGGCCTCCTGGCCGTCGGCTGCCGGATCCGGCAGCGCGGCCGACAGCAGCTTGACGATGTACTCTCCGAGATCCCGCTCCAGATCCTCGGGCCGTGTCTCGTCGAGGTCGATCAGGTCGCCGGCCGTCCGCGCCGCGTCGACGAGCGGCGAGAACGGCTCCTCGTCACGAGCGCCCAGCAGGAGCCGGCACACGGGTCTGCCGTCAGGTCTGACCGCGGTGGTGAGCGGCTGCAGAAGCGTCTGTACGGCGTCACGCGCGTCTCGCATCTCGTCGAGCGCGTCGATGACGACCACCGCAGGCGGCCCCGCCGACCGGCGCAGCGCGTCGAGCAGGTGCTCCACGCTCCAGTCGGTGGGCGCCTGCGCGTTCGGTCGGGTCGGCCGCAGGTCCAGCTGCCTTGCCAGCGAGTCGACGATCTCCCGGACCGTGCGCTGCCGGGCGTGGACGGCGGCCGGCGGTGCGCTCGCCGCGACGGGCCCGCCCAGCGGCTCCCAGAGCGCTTGCGTCCGCTCCCGCAGCTGTGGATGTGCGGCGCACAGCATGACGCCGATGAGGGCCGACTTGCCCGCTCCCGGACTGCCCGTGACCACACAGACACGGGAGGCGGTGTCGTCCGCCAGCCAGTCGGCCAGGAGCGACGTCTCCGCCGCACGGCCGGTGAACAGAGCCCGACCGCCCTCGGCAGGCGACACCTCGGGAAAGCCGGAACCGCCCTGGGCGTGGCGTCGGAAGTGCGTCAGATCGGCGATCTCGTCGAGGAACGAGCCGAGCTCACTGCCCAGTTCGGCTCCGACCTCGCTGCGGACCCGGTTGAGCGGACTGGAGTCGTGGTACGGGTTGGGCAGAAAGGGCAGTTCGGGAGCGGGCGTGTCCAGGGCGATGGCGGCGACCCGTTGCGGCAGGCCGCCGCCGGCTCGGGCGAGGTGATTGACCCGCTTGCGGACCTCGTGCACGAACCAGGGGTAGTCGATGAAGCGGTGCCCGTGGTCGTACTGGAGCCGCTTCTCCGCGAGGTCGTTCAGCACCTCGGTGACCGCCTGGGTGAACCGCCCGCCGATGGCGAGTTCCGTGTCGCCCGAGGCGGCCAGCACCCAGGCGCGGTTCGAGCCGTGCGGCGTGCGCAACTGCCAGTCCTGCCGGGCGGCCTGTCCCGCGTGGCACAGGTCGAGGAGGAAGAGCACGGCCGGGCGGCCGGGGAAGTCCTCGACCGCCGCGAGCCATGCTTCCACCGAGGTCTCCGGCAGGTGGGCGCTGTCCGATCCGAGCGCGTACAGCCCGGTGGTACGAGGTACGCCGTGACTGAGCACGTGCACGATCAGTATGTCGTCGCCGGGCGACTCCGTCAGGGCCTGGCGCAGCACGGCACCCAGCGCGACGGCGGTCGGCCCGGGATCCTCCTGCGTGCCCGTGCTGGTGAGCGTGGTGCAGACGTAACCGAAGGCCTCGTGTTCGAGGGCCTTCTTCAGGCCCGCCACCCGGTCTTTGGCGAAGGGCAGGTCATCGGGACCTTCGTCCTCGAGCCCGTACTCGGGGTGGGGCGCGAACCGGGAGACGCCGATACTCAGGGCCCTGCGGCGGAGCGGGCGAACGGCCTCGTGGTCCGATGGCGCGTCGGACGGACCGCCCTGGGGCGGGGGCGGTGACCCGTCCGGCCGGGCGGGTGCGGACGGTCTCCCGGGGGTGACTGTCACGTCCCGCCCGGTTCCTGCCGCAGCCAGCCCTCGGGGCCGGTGCGCAGTACGGCCGCCTCCTCCTCGGCGCCGCACTCCTGCAGGACGTCCGCGAGCAGCGCCGCCAGCGTCTCCACGCCGTGGTGCTCGACGCCCGCGGTGGCCGCCAACCGCCGCAGGGCGAGCGTGCCGAGGGCCCGGCAGCCGGCCGTGTCGCCGCAGGCCCGCAGGTAGCGCAGCTGTCGCAGCACGAGCTCGCGGATGTCCGGATCCTTGGCGCCGAGGGCGCCCACCGGGTCCAGATGCCGGGTCAGCGCGCCGAAGCGCGACCACAGCGCGGGAACGTCCGGGACGTCGGCGCCGAAGAGCTCGACCATCCGGGCGCGTACCGCCCTGCGGGCGACGGCCGGCTCGTCCCCGGTCATCCGCGCCAGACACGCGCGCTGGACGACGGAGTGGACGAAGGTCCGGCCGCCGCCCGGCTCCCCGTCCCGCAGCAGGGCGAGCCTGCGCAGCGCGGTGAGCGCCGGATCGGCGTTCTTGCCTGCCTCCCGGTCGGACAGCAGCACCACGGGTACGGGGCCCGGGGCGAGCACGGCCAGCCGGTGCAGGACGTCCCGGGCCGACGGTTCCTCCCGTAGGACGTGGTCGAGGGAGATCCCGCACGCCTCGACGGCCGGGTCGGGCGCCGGGGATCCGGCTGAGGGGGCGTCAGCCGGCCCGAGCCGGTCGAGCCAGGCCTCGGGCGGCTCACCGGTGACCGACAGGAATGTCGCCGCCAACTCCAGGGCGAGGGGCGAGCCGTCGAGCCGTTCCACGAGTCGCGTGGCCTCCGAGGCGCCCAGCGCCGGGGCGTGCATGCGCGCCAGCGGGATGGCCTTGCGGCGCCTGGGGGCGGGCACACGATGGACCGTGAAACCTTCGGGCCAGTTCGGGTCCGCCGAGGTCACCAGGGTCGAGCGGCGGCCGGCCGGAAGGATCGGCAGCTCCTCGCCGGGTGGCGCACCGTCCAGGACGAGGAGCCAGGAGGGCTCGGTGCCCTGCTCGGTCCGCCGCGCCAGTTCGCCGGCCAGGCGGGCCAGGTCCGCGCCGCCGACGGTGGGCGATCCCGCGGACAGCCACAGTACGAAGTCGAACTCCGAGCCGTGGGTGTGCGCGTACTCCACGGCGACCGCCGTGGCCCCTCCGCCTTCCGGCGCGTACAGGACATGGGTCACGTCCTCGTCGCTCGTCAGCGCCTGGTGCAGTTCTTTCAGCAGCGTCTCCCGGTCGAACAGTTCGGCCGCCCGTGGCGGCGGCGTACCCCGCACAAGGCGGGCGCCTTCCGTCGCGTCCGTCGCCGCGACCGGGGCGGGGGCGGGGGCACGTTCCAGGCGCTGCGCGATCGTCTCGTACTTCGGGCTGATCAGGCGCAGCACCTGTGCGGACACCTCGGCGAACGGCTGGTGCTCGCGAAGGTGTGCGACGGCCGTGTCGTCTCCGTGCAGCAGTGCGGGGAAGTGGACCGGAGAGTCGTAGCGTTCGCTGAGGTACGTGGAGACAAGTTCCAGGATGCGCCGTGCGGCCTTCCGGCCGAGTCCGTCCTGCAGTGCCTCGCGCACCCCGGGGAGGAAGTCGAACACGATGTGGTCGCCTCGCGCTCCGGCGCTGTCCTCGGTCCGCACCAGAAGACCGCTGAGCTGTATCTCGGCGAGCTGGGACGGATGCGGGTCGGGCAGCATCAGACGCTGCACGATGCGCATCACCGGCAGGCTCAGCGGCACGGCGGACAGATACACGGTCAGCTTGAAGGCCTCGTCACTGGCGGAGCTCCTGAAGTCCTCCAGCAGTTCGGTCGGGGAGGGCTTCGGCGACGCCGGGCCGGCCGGGCGCACAGGCCGTGCTGACCCGTCGACCAGGGTCACCAGGGCGTCGAAGTTCGACGACTCCCCGCTGGTCAGCGACGCCCACGGGCCGAGCGAACGCGGGTCCAGCATCAGCAGCGGTACGGGCATTCCGGCCACGGGAGCATCGGGGCTGAGCCGGGACGTCGTCGCCAGCCGGGCGTTGGCGGCGCCCGGGGCGTGCGAGCGCAGCTTCACCTCGTGCAGGTTCAGCCCGCAGCGGTCCCACATCCTGCGGGGCAGCGGCTGGACGATGGCGACCGGCCCGGTGCGGCCCCAGAGCCGGAGCAACTGGTCGAGGGTGCCGTCGGACCACGGGGGGCTGATGCAGTCCGAGACCACGAGGACCACTCGCCGCCCGTTCGGATCGACGAGTTCGCCGGGGCTGCTGTAGGTGGCCGAGGGGGCGGAGGGCAGTCCCCGGCGCAGGACCACCCCGAGGGAGCGGGACTGCTCCGAGGGCAGGGTCCAGTCCTGGACCGACCGGAAGGCACCGGCCGTCTGTAACAGAGCCCGGAACTCGCTCACCGCGCGATCCCACACGGCCATCGACACGCTGTCGTCGACGACGAGCGCGACATCGAGCCAACGCGTCGGCGCGGGCCGTAGCACCGGAAACCAGAACCCGGTGTCGGCGACGCGGTCCACGGTGGCCTCCTCGTCCAACTGCAGCGCGGGCCGGAGCCCGGGGGGAGTCCGGCGTCCCAAGGGGCGCAGCGCCCTGCGCAACGCCAGGGCGCCCGGCAGGGCGGGCGTCGTCGGCAGCAGGACCGGGATCGCGTTGCCGACCGGGTCCTGCCCGCCGGGCAGCGAGAGCCTGCGCGTATCGGGCAGCACGTCGGCGGAACCCTCCGGGTACGGCCGGTGCGTCCCCGGCCGTGGTGGGTCCGCTCCCGGCGGCCGGAGCCCGGCCGCCGGGCCCGACTCCGGCTGTGACCAGCTGTCCAGCTCCTCCGGTGGGCCGATGGGCTCGGCGCCGGGGCGGCCGTCCGACGGCGGCGGGAGGTGCCCGGCCAGCCACAGGGCGTCCGCCAACTCCTCCCAGGTCGGCCGGCTTTCGGCGGGCCGCAGGAGTCTCGCGATCAGGTCGTCGGTCATCAGAACCCTGAGTCCAGACGCCTCAGTACGGTGCGCAGCACGTCATCCCCGCGCCCGGTCTCGCCGAAGCCCTCACCGGTACCTTCCTTGAGGAGCAGGTACACCGCGTTGAGCAGTTGGTCCGTGGCGAGCGCCTCGGTGGGCCTGCGCCGGACGAACTCCTCGATCAGCGCGGCGCCCCGCGTCACCGCTTCCCGTCCGAGATGCGCCTCGACGATACGGAGCAGATGGTCGAGGCCCGGCTCGGGCAGGTCGAGACGCAGACAGCGGCGCAGGAACGCCGGCGGGAACTCGCGCTCGCCGTTGCTGGTCAGCACGGTGAACGGAAAGGCCTCGGCGCGTACTCGTCCGTGGAGGATCCGTACCGTCTCGCGCGGGTCGTACGTCTGTACCCGTGCTTCCGGTTGGTCCAGGCGGGCCAGTTCGGGGATGACGAACTCGCCCTCCTCGAAGATGTTGAGCAGGTCGTTGGGCAGGTCGGGATCGCTCTTGTCGATCTCGTCGATGAGCAGCACCCGGGGGACGCGGCTCGGCAGCAGCGCCGTGCCGAGCGGGCCGAGCTGCACGTACCGCCCGATGTCCAGGGCGCGCGGGCCGTCGACGTCGCGCGACTCCACCGCCAGGTTGGCGTCCTGGAGGCGGCCCAGCGCGTCGTAGGTGTACAGACCGTCGCGCAGGGTGGATCGGCTGGTGATCGGCCAGCTCAGCACGCGGCCCAGCCGCAGTTCGAGGGCGACGTGGTACGCGAGTGAGGATTTACCCGAGCCGGGCGGGCCGGTGACCAGCAGCGGGCGCCGCAGATAGAGGGCGGCGTTCACGACGTCCACGATCTCGGGCGTGACCTGGTACACGGCTCCGCGCCGCCAGGTGTCTGTGGCCGTGTGGTCGTACGGCGCCTCGGCCATCGACGGGTCGCGCCAGGGCGGAGGCGCCGGCAGCAGCTCGATGCCGTTGTGCGGCACTCCCGAGCCCCGGTAGACGTGCCATGCGTGAGAACCGGATGTCGTCGTCACTTTTCGTCGCCTCTCCTTCGTTCTTGTGGCCTCACAGAGGCGCCCGGAACGTATCCGCCCGCACCGGGGAGTGCTCCGGGTCGTCCCACAGCAGGGCGACATGGGCGAACGGACGGTACGCGTCGTCTCGCGCCTCGGATCGCCTGCGCAGGTCCAGGAGGGTGTGCGGAAGTATGGTGAGCTCCGCCGCGTCGGCCAGTCTGGGAGCGAGCTGCTCCCGGACGAACCAGGAGGTCTCCGGGTCCCCTCTGCGGTCCCACAGCATGATGGGAACGCCGGACTCCACAGCGCGTTCCAGATACTGCGGGAGGGAAGCGCCCTGCTCCTCCCGGGCAGACGTGCCGCCCGCCAGGACGGTGAGGGCCGATTCCAGCCGGCGCTCGAGGTCGTAAGAGCCGACGGACGCGTCCCGCGCGTCGAGCAGCAGGGACGACGAACGATCGATGTGTCCGGACCACAGCCGCCGCCACTTCTGCTCCCACAACCCGCGTCGGTACGGGTCCATCTGACGACCCAGATCGCGTACGACGACGGGACACAGACACCCCAGCGGCCGCTCGGGACCGTCCGGGTCCGTCCGCACGAGCCACTGGTCCACGGGCAGGTTCATCAGTTCACGCGGCAGCATGAACTCGACGCGGTTCGGCCCGGCACGGTCGTACTCGTACGCCGTGGACAGGAAGTCCGTGACGCGGGCGGAGATCTGGTCGACGCGCTGCGGCTCGTCGTCGTGGACGAGGGGGATCCACTGCCGGTCCCCGTGGCCGAGCCACACCGACAGCAGGTACTCCGGCCGGGCCGGCAGAAAGAGCTGCAGACGCAGGACCAGGGTCACGGTCTCCCGCTGTCGCGCCCGGTCGGGGGCGGCGGGGTCGTCCAGTCGGTCGGCGGGGATCCCCAGGCGGTCGGCGACCGCGAGTGCCCACTCCCGCAGGCGCCGACGGTCCTGCGGGGCGGAACGGTCGGCAAGGGTGAGGACGAAGCGGACGAGCGGGGGGACGTTCCCCCGCGGCCGGATGAGGTCCTCCAAAAGCTCCAGGGCGTGCGGCAGGTCCTGCGGCCGCTCCGGCACCAGCGCCGCCACCCGGGCGTAGGCGCTGCGCCAGCCGTCGTCCTCCCTGGAGCGCAGCATCCGCAGCAGCGCGCTTCGCTCCTCCCCGGTGAGCACGGACGGGAAGGCGAGCCGGGGTGCCAGCTCCTGGAAGCGGACCGTGTCGGCGCTGTCCCCGTGGAAGTCGCGCAGCAGGTCCACCAGGGCGGGCATCACGTCAGGGCGCCACGCGCACTGGCGGATCAGGGAGCGTGCCTGCTGAACGGGGTGGGCTCCGGTGATCTCGATCTGCTCACCGGTCTCCGCGGCGAGTTCCTCCAGGAGTACCTGGCGCGTCTGTTCGTCCCGGAAGCCGTCGAGGCGCAGCAGGATCCGGGTCAGTTCGTCCAGGACGGCATCCGGGCCGTTCAAGCGGGCGCCACGGTCGAGCCGGCTGACGACATCGCGCCTCCAGGAGGGTCCGCCTGCGGTGGAGTGGGGGCCGGGGATGGCCAAGTGCAGGGTCATGATACGGAGTTGACGGCGCCCGCACCTGCAACTTCGCATGACTGACGTCCGCGCGGTGCGGGGTCGGCCGAGCGTCGTGCGAGGCCTGCGCTACCAGGCCCTTCATGCTGTTCTCCTTCGTGACTCGGCATCTCGAAGATCACCCCGCACCCGCTCGATTCTGCTGGCCGAGGACGCCGGGATGGGTCATGGGTACCGGCTCAACGGCACTGGAACTGTGGCTGCGCGTAAGGTGCCCGGATGATGGTGGTACCAGACGTGTTCGCGCAGAGCACCCTCGAGCGTGAAGGAGGGCCCGGAGCGGCATGGCTCGCCGGCCTGCCCGGGATCGTGGACGAGTTGCTGGAGCGTTGGGAGTGCGTGCCGGACGGGGAGGTCCTGTACGGGGGTGTCGGAATCGTCGTCCCGGTGCTGCGGCGGGCCGAGGGGGCGGCTGTGCTGAAGGTGTCTTTCCCGCATCCGGGCAACATCCATGAGCCGGACGCATTCGCCGCGTGGGGCGGGCGCGGAGCTGTACGGCTGCATGAGCGCGACGACCCGCGTTTCGCGATGCTGCTCGAGCGGGTCCACACGGCGACCCTGGCGGAGGTCGAGGACGGCGATGAGGTGGTGACGGTCGCCGCGCACATCAGTCGCCGACTCGCCATCCCCGCGCCGCCCGGCCTGCCCCGGCTGCGAGAACAGGCCGACGCTTGGGAGGAGCAACTGCGCAAAGATGCTCAGGAGCTGACGCACACACTGTCGCGTTACGTGGTGGACGCCGCTGTTGCGACCGTTCGCGAGCTGGGCCGTGTCCAGCCGGACATCCTCATCCACGGCGACCTGCATGCCAGAAACATCCTGCGCGCCGACCGTGAGCCATGGCTGGCCGTCGACCCCAAGGGGTACGCGGGAGACCCCGCTTACGACTGCGGAACACTCCTCAAATCGCGCGCGCTGACGCTCCTCGAAACGAACGACCTGCGCAAGGCTGCCCACCGCACCCTTGACATCTTCGCCGAAGCCGCACAACTGGACCGTGAGCGCGTCCAGCGGTGGTCCCAACTCCACGCCGTCCAGGCGGCGTTCTGGGGTCGCCGGCACGGCTTCCGCAGGGCCCGCAGCGGACCACAGCTGGACTGGCTCACCGCATTCGCCGACAGTCTGGCGGAGTTGCTCACGCGACGCACTCGCCGTACTCCTGCTGATGGGAGGGACGCCGCCCGACGAGCTGGTGGACGCCGCCCGACGCGAATCGCTCAAGACCCTGCGGCTGTCGGGGATGCTGGAGACCCTGGATGCCCGCCGCGAGACCGTCGCCTTCGAACGCCGCCCGCGCAAGGCGAAGTTCCCACAGCAGGCCGTCCTGGAAGGCTTCGACTTCCACGCCTCGCCGAAGCTGCCCGCGGCCCAGATCCGCGACCTGGCCGCCCTGCGCCGACTCCGCGCCTGCAAGTCCGTGATCCTGTTCGGGCCGGTCGACGTCGGAAAGACACGCGTCGCCCGGGCCCTCGGACACCTCGTCATCCGCCGGCGCGGTCGGGGGTTTCGTTCAGATCATCAGTCGCGGTCACAGGGGCGTGTCAGTGCTGCGGTCCAGGGTCACGACATGACCGACACAGACCTTCCCGTATTCGATGCGTCGTGGGACCGCTTCGCGTCCTGGCTGTCCGTGCACATCGCTAGGCGGTTTCGTTTGGATCATCGGGCGAACCAGCGGAAGATACCGGCGATGTGGAGTCCGGCCAGATACATGGTCGCGGTCTTCTGCACCGCTCGACGGTGTTGCACTGCTCATATGCCTCACGGTCGAAGGCCGGTGGCCTGCCCCGCCGCGGCCGATGACGTGGTCGTCCGGTTCGCCTGCCGGGGCCCCTTTCTGCGGGCCCCGGCCGCATGCTGGTGAGCACGCACGATCATGGAGTCCACCGACACGGCCCAGCGCAGGTCCACGTGCGGAGCGCGTCTCGACCATTCGGTACTGACGCGCTCCTGGCCCGCGGCGGCCGGGCATACTCCCGTCAGCGGGTGGCGAGGAGCTCGAGCGTGTCGATCACTCGGTTCGAGAAGCCCCACTCGTTGTCGTACCAGGCGACCACCTTCACGTGCCGGCCGTCGACCCGGGTGAGGGCCGAGTCGAAGATGGACGAGGCCGGATTGCCCGTGATGTCGGAGGACACGAGGGGGAAGTCCGAGTACTCGAGGATGCCGGCGAGCGGCCCCTCCGCCGCGGCGCGGTACGCCGCCAGCACGTCGTCGCGCGTCACGTCACGGGCGACGGTCGTGTTGAGCTCGACGATCGAGCCCACCGGAACCGGCACACGGATCGAGTCGCCCGACAGCTTGCCGTCCAGGTTCGGCAGCACGAGGCCGATCGCCTTGGCGGCGCCCGTCGTGGTCGGCACGATGTTGACGGCGGCAGCTCGGGCGCGACGGGCGTCGCGGTGCGGACCGTCCTGCAGGTTCTGCTCCTGCGTGTAGGCGTGCACCGTCGTCATGAAGCCGTGCTCGATCCCGGCAAGGTCGTCGAGCACCGCGGCCAGCGGTGCAAGCGCGTTGGTCGTGCACGAGGCGTTCGAGACGATCGTGTGCACCGCCGGGTCGTACGTGTCGCTGTTGACCCCGAACGCCAGCGTGACATCAGCGCCGTCCGACGGCGCGCTGACGAGCACCTTCTTCGCACCCGCGTCGAGGTGGGCGCCGGCTGCCTTGGCCGACGTGAAGCGGCCGGTCGCTTCGAGGACGATGTCGACACCGAGTTCGGCCCACGGCAGCTGCGCCGGCTCACGCTCGGCGAGCACCCTGATACGACGGCCGTCGACGACGAGGGCGTCCCCGTCGACGGTCACCGGGCGACCGAGCCGGCCGGCCGTCGTGTCGTAGGCGAGCAGCCGCGCGAGGATGGCGGGCTCCGTGAGGTCGTTGACGGCGACGACCTCGAGACTGCTGTCGCGTTCGAGCAGCGCGCGCAGCACGTTGCGTCCGATGCGGCCGAATCCGTTGATGGCGATGCGAGTCATAAGTGCTGTCCCTTCGGTTCGCCACCAGGCTCGCTCGCGGCACCCGCCGGTGACAGTGGCGGGATCGCCACGGTTCAAAAGGATCGCGCCAGATGGCAGGTCTACTCGCCTTGAGCGAAGGTGCGCCGGTACTCGCTCGGCGTGGTGCCGAGGATGCGTTGGAAGTGCAGCCGCAGATTCGCACCGGTGCCGAGACCGACATCGGCGGCGATCTGCTCGACGCTGCGCTGCGAACGCTCGAGCAGCTCGCGGGCCATGTCGATGCGGGCTCGCATGACCCACTGCATCGGCGTGTACCCGGTCTCCTCTACGAAGCGCCGCGAGAACGTGCGCGGCGAGACCGCTGCCTGCCGCGCCAGTATCTCGAGGGTGAGGGGCTCGTCGAGCCGGTGCAGCGCCCACTCGCGGGTGTCGGCGAACCGCTCACCCAGCGGCTCGGGCACGCTGCGCGGCACATACTGCGCCTGCCCGCCGCTGCGGTAGGGGGCCGCGACCAGTCGCCGGGCCGCATGGTTCGACGCGGCCACCCCGAGGTCGCCACGCAGAATGTGCAGGCACAGGTCGATGCCCGAGGCGGCGCCGGCCGACGTCAGCACGCTGCCCTCGTCGACGAACAGAACATTCTCGTCGACCTGAACGAGCGGATGCTTCGCCACCAGCGCCCGCGCGTAATGCCAGTGCGTCGTGGCACGCTTGCCGTCGAGCAGGCCCGTCGCGGCGAGCGCGAAAGCGCCCGTCGAAATGGCGGCGAGCCGCGCGCCCCGGTCGTGGGCAGCGATCAGCGCGTCGACGACGGCCCGCGGCGGATCGTCACGGTCCGGGAACCGATAGCCGGGAATGAAGACGATGTCGGCCCACGCAAGCGCGTCGAGGCCATGGGCGACGTGGTACGAAAGGCCGTCGCCACCGGTCACGAGACCAGGTGCCGCGCCGCACAGCCGCACCTCGTACGGCATGCTCGCGCGCGTCGTGAACACCTGCGCGGGGATTCCGACATCGAGCGGCTTCGCACCCTCGAGCACAAGAACGGCGACGCGACGCAGGCGGGAGGCTGACACGGAGACAGGGTACGCAGGGATGCGGGCTGCGGTTTCGACAGGCGGGCTGCGCCGACTGCGCAGCCACCGGATGGCGCCGAGGTGCCAAGGGGGACGCCTCGGGCACTTACTCCGAGGAAGCGCGGCGGATCTCGATCGTGCGCCTGAGCCGCGCGGGCGTCAAGGTCGCCGATGTGCTGGGCATGGCCGCCGAGTTGCAGGCGGAGGCCACCGGCGACACGGCAGCTGAGGAAACGGAGTCCTCACATGTCGATGTCCACTGGCCGGCACGCCGGCCGCCCAGCCGCCCACGAACCCGATAGCCGCCCCTCGGCCCGCAGGCACGGCGTCGGATTCTGGATGATCGCCTCGGCGTTCCTCGTCAGCATGGTGTTCGGCGCTGTCCCGACGCCGGAGCCGGCGATGGCGCTGGAGGCACCGCGGCGCGAGCCGGCGTGGCCGTGGGACGGCGGGCGAGCGCGTCGGCGGTGGCGCAGTGGCACGGTTTCCACGACGGAAATCCGGTCGACGCAATGCTCTGCGCACACGGCTGGACGGTCATCGAATACACGCAGCTCACACCACACCACGTAGGTTCCGCACACCTGTTGCCTCCGGAATTCACTCTCCTGGCCCCCTTATGTACCCCGGTCGGAGTGCCTGACCGTGCCTCCCGCTACTCATGGCTGAAGACTCGGGGCCAAAGATCCCGCGGAAAGCGAGAACGGTATGGCAGCATTTCCGGTCCACTCACGGCGCCGAATACGTCGCACACATGTCATGGCGGCCGGGTGCGCCACGGCCCTGTGCACGGCCCTGGCAGCCCCCGTCGCCGCGGACGACGGCACGAGCACGACCAAACCCACCATCGTGCTGGTGCACGGGGCGTTCGCCGATGCCTCCAGCTGGAATGGGGTCGTCGAACGGCTCGAACGCCGCGGTTACACCGTCATCGCCCCCGCCAACCCGCTGCGCGGGCTGTACAACGACTCCGCTTACATCGCCTCCGTGCTGGAGAGCATCAAGGGCCCGATCGTGCTGGCGGGTCACTCCTACGGGGGCGCCCTGATCAGCTCGGCCGCCGAGGGCAACCGGCAGGTGAAGTCACTGGTGTACATATCCGCACTGATGCCCGACGTGGGCGAGAGCGGAATGTCCCTGGGCGCCAGGTTCCCCAGCGAACTCGGCACCGCCACGAAGTCCGTTCCGTACCGAGCCGGCGGCGTCAGCGGGACAGACCTGTACCTCAAGCCCGACAAGCTCCATCAGGTCTTCGCCGCCGACCTGCCGGAGAGCACCACGAGGATCATGGCGGTCACCCAACGACCCGCGGCAACGACCGCGTTCTCGGAAAAGGCAAAGGTGGCCGCCTGGAAGCACATCCCGTCGTGGTTCCTCGTCGCGAAGCAGGACAAGACCATCAACCCCGACCAGGAACGCTTCGAGGCCAAGCGCGCGGGCTCACACACGGTGGAGATCAACTCCTCCCACGTGGCCATGATCGCCCACCCTGGAGCGGTCACCGACCTCATCCTCCAAGCCGCCACGGCGGGCGATTCGACCCGGCCTGCGCTGGCCGGCACCGGATCCACGCATGACACCGGGACCGAGACCGCCCTCACCGGCCTCGCCGCCGCCTCGTTGATCGCGGGCGCAGGAGCTGTCCTCCTGAGCCGCCGCCTGAGCCGCCCCGCGCCCTGACGGCGCTCCGGAACGGCGTTCTGTCCTGACATCGGGCAGGGTTACACGATCATGGTCGCTCTCATGGCGCCGTTCAGCCACGGCGCAGTACGCCGCGCGAGCGCCGCACCCGGTGCGCACCCGCGGATCGACCCCCGGTACTGCACCGACGACCGGGATCTCGGCGCCATGGCCCAGGGCCTGCGCGTGGCCCGTGACGTGGAAAACGCCCCCGCACGGGCCACTTGGCGCGGACAAGAAGTCCTGCCTGGGCCGGACCTTTGGCGGAGACAACGGACGGCAGGACAGACGCGTCGGCCACGCATAGGCCACTGACACCGTGGACGCGCAGGTCGGAGCCGCCCACGGCCGTTTCATCCATACCGATCCGGCATGTACCGGCGTAGTGGCTAGGACACCGACGCCACGGTCTACGCGATCGCCGAACGAGCGGCAGAACTCGTACGTACACGCTCGTGACGCAACAACACAGGTCCGAAGCTCGAAGTGTCAGTCATTACCGTCGTTCCAGCTGCGCCAAGGCGGCACCCGGGCCGACCGTCTCCGACACGGCCTACCCGCACCGCGACGCCACCTTCGTCATCGACATCGGCACCCACTGGGCCCCCACCACCCCGCCCGAGGTCGTCCGTCCGCGTTCCGGCGCTCAGAGCCCACCTGTCCGACCCCGGACGCCAGCGGTGCTCGAAGCCCTCGGCGCCTGCTGGATCGTATGCTGCACCTCACCCCAAGAACGCCAGGACAATGGGACGCTCGCCCGGCTGCTCCGCCAGAGGCGGAGCAGAGTTCCTGGTTGCGCCACGGCGGCACAACACTCTGACCATGGACTCTTTACTTGCATACGCGGGTATTCAGCGGTTGTCGATGCAATTTCGGTCGCCTCGCTTGTCGGATTACATCGGACCGTCCGGCCCTCAGCCGCCACCCGGGCGCTTTTGCCCGGGGCTCCGCATGGAACAGGAGTCCGTCATGCTCGCCGCCCGTCTGCACCACTGGAACACCACGCCGACCCTCGAAGAGGTGACACCCCCGGCCCCGGCGTCCGCCGACGAAGTGACGGTCGCTGTCGAAGCCGCCGCCGTCACCCACCTGGACCTGACGCTCACGTCCGGCACGTTCGCCTACCGGCCCGAACTGCCATTCACCCCGGGTACAGCGGGTATCGGCACGGTCGTCTCCGGGGACACCGCGCTGCTGGGCCGCCGGGTCCTGGTCCGTGGCGCCGGTATCGGGCTAGAGCGCCCCGGCACCTGGGCGGAGCAGGTGACCGCCCCGCGGGCGGCGGTGCGGACCATCCCCGACCACGCCGACGCCGCACTCGCCGCCACCTGCTACTCCCCCATGACCACGGGTTGGGCCGCCGTCGACACCGTCGGCCACATCGTGAAAGGTGAGCGCGTCCTGGTCACGGGGGCATCGGGAGCGGTCGGATCCCTCGCCGTCCAGCTCGCCGCTCAGGCCGGCGCCCACGTCCTCGCCCTCGTACGCGACGAAGCGAAAGCCGCGGCAGTGCCCGCGGCCGCGCACGAAATTCTGATCGGCCAAGGACCCGACACGCTGGCCAGGGCCGCCGACAGCGGAGGCATCGACATCCTCCTCGACACCGTCGGCGGAGACACACTCCCCACTTTCCTCACCGCCATGCGCCCCGGCGGGCGAGCCGTCCTGATCGGCTACGTCGCCGGCAAGACCCTCAGCATCGACCTGCCGTCCCTGCTCGCCCGGGACGTCACCCTGCTTCCGATGAACATGGTCCGCCGCCACGTACCCGACGAGGTCTTCCATGGCCTCCTGAACGACCTGACCGACCGGCGCCTGATCCTGAACACCACCACCTACCCCTTCGACCATCTCCCTGCCGCAGTCGAAGCCCGCCACCAGGGCACCGTGGCAGGCACCCTCGCCGTCACCATGTGAACCCAGCGCACCGGCGGCCCCGGGTACTGACCCCATGCTGACCAGTACGGAGTGTTCCGAGCAGCGGGCAGAGTCACCGTTGGCAGCCGTACGGCACGAGGTTCTCCGCCCGCTGTCGCCGACACGAACGACGAAACGGCACGTAGCCGAGCGTGACCGTCCAGGGTCTCACTACCGGCCGGTTGCGGAGTTGTGCCCGAACCCGCCCGCGTGGATGAGCCGCCCGTGGTGGCGGCCTCGATGATCATCGGGCTCGCGGCGCAGGACGATGAGAGCCGCATCGTCTTCAAGGTGTCCGCCGGTGTGGGCGAAGAGATCTCGCTGGATGTGATGCAGCAGCGATTCGGGTCCTGCGTCGCTCCACCGGGCGGCCCGTGTCTCAAGAGGGTAGAAGCCGCCGTCGGCGTCGCGGGCTTCGATGACGCCATCGGTATAGAGCAGGAGGGTGTCGCCGGGCTCGAACGGAATCACATCGATGGTGTATCCCTCGGGCCCCGTCCCGCCGATCCCCAGCGGTGGCGCGGGGTGCAGGCTGGGGACGGTGAGGGCGTCGCCGGGGCTCAGCAGCAGCGGCGGGGGGTGCCCGCAGCTGACTATCCGGGCGGTGTGGTCCCCGTCGGGGACTTCCAGCAGCAAAGCGGTGGCGAAGCGTTCGCCGACCTCATCGGCCGGCTCGAAGTCCGCCAGGTAGCGGGTCGCACTCTGCTCCAGGGCAGCGGACAGCGCGGGCAGAGTGGTGTGTCGGTGTGCGGCCTCCCGGAAGGCTCCCAGCAGGAGCGCGGCCTCACCGATGGCCGACAGGCCTTTACCCCGCACATCGCCGATCATCACCCGCACACCGCCGACGATGCGGGTGGCCGCATACAGGTCGCCGCCTATCTGCGCCTCGTCCTCGGCAGCCAGGTACAGACAGGCGATCCGCAAACGGCCCATCCGCTCCGGCAACGGCCACAACAGGCCGTGCTGGGCCGCCTGCGCGACCGCCCGCACCTGGTCCAGCTGACGCGCGCGTCGCTCGCGTACCACGCAGAAGAACACGATCAGGGCCGACAGCACCGCCAGCGCGAGGATCTGCACCAGCACGTTACGTTGGAACAACACGCCGAAGTGCCAGCCGATGTACGCCTGGGCCGCCACAGCCATGAGCCCGATCAGCCCCGTCAGCCGGGGACCGGCGAACGAGGCCGTGAACGCGGGGGCGGTGACCAGCAGTGGACCGAGGTGGATGTCGGCCGGGACCAACTGGTCCACCACCGTGATCACCACGATGAGCACGATCGGGATCAACAGCAGCGTATGGCTCGACTGCCACAGACGCCGCGCATCAGCCACGCCGTGCCGGACCTCCACGTCCTCCACACTGCCACCATCGCAGTCAGCTGACGAACGCGTCCCGAGCGCGGCAGACAGGCCCCGGCCTGTCTGCCGCACAGACGGTTACCGCGTGCCGGTGAGGTCCCCCATCACCTCGTACAGCTGCGCGAGGTCAGCGGGCCGGAGGGGAGCGGGTGGGCGGCTTCGGCACGCAGGCCGTCAAGCATGAAGCCGACACCGCAGCGCCATACGCCGGGCGCGGCGTCCTTGGAGGCACGGGCCGGCAGGGCGTTGGTACCGAAGATGAACAGCAGGTCCTCGCCGGTGAAGTCCGGGCGCAAGGCACCGGCCTGATGGGCGCGCTCGATGATGCGTGCGACGTCGTCGTGGGAGCGTTCGCAGAGGGTCATCAGGCGTTCGGCGCCCAGTCGGCCGACACCTTCCTCTCCACCCTGCGCACCGCCCACACGGACTCCGCACCGCAGGTCCGCTGAAGTCGCCGGCCGTACCGCGCAGTACGGCGGTCGGCCGACCGGGCCAGGACACGGACGAAGCCGCACGGACGGATCGCCGTACACCAGTCGTCCGCGCCGCCGACGCTGCCGACGCACACGCCCACGCCCCCCAGCCCGCCGACAGTGGGCGGACTGGAGGGGCGCGGCCGTGTGCCGCATGAGCCCGGTATCCGTCGTGAACGCCGACGGCTCTGGCGGCCGAGCCGTCCCGGATGCGCATGGCCAGGGGTCAGGCGCGCAAGGAGTGCACCATGTCGCCGCGGTAGACCGTGCCCCCAGGTCCACTTCGACTTCCCGGCCGCGCAGCGACCAAGAGTGTACGTTCGTCCGCTCTTGTCTGTAGGCTCGCCCGTATGCCGACGGACTACTTCGGGCAAGACCCGCGCACGAACCTGGAACGCATGCTGGCCGGGGATCTCTACATCGCCGACGACCCCGAGATCGCCCGCCGCCAGCAGCAGGCCGTGCGCCTGGCCGCCCGCTACCAGGCCACCTACGCCGAAGATACCGACGCCGCCCAACCGCTCCTCGCAGAGCTGCTGGGTTCCGTCGGCGACGCGGTGCACGTGCGACCGCCCCTGTACGTCGACTACGGCAGCAACATCACCATCGGCGCGCGCACCTTCGTCAACTACAACCTGACCGCACTGGACGTCGCCGCGATCGTCATAGGCGAGGACTGCCAGATCGGCCCGAACGTTCAGCTGCTCACACCCACCCATCCCCTGGAACCGCAGCCCCGGCGCGACAAGCTGGAAGCCGCCAAGCCGATCACCATCGGCAACAACGTATGGCTCGGCGGAGGCGCCATCATCCTGCCCGGCGTGACCATCGGGGACAACTCCGTCATCGGCGCCGGCGCGGTCGTCACCAAGGACGTGCCCGCCAACGTCGTCGCCGTCGGCAACCCCGCCCGCCCGGTCCGCACCCTCTGAACACACCGACATGGCCACCGGACACACCGACCCGCAGCGCCGCGAACGCATCATCGCCGCCACTCTCGATCTCATCGCCGAAGAGGGCCTCGCCGGCGTCTCCCACCGTAAGATCGCCGCACGAGCCGGCGTACCTCTGGGATCGATGACGTACCACTTCAGCGGTATCGACCAGCTGCTGCGCGAAGCCTTCGGCCGCTTCACCGACCATATCGTCGCGGTCTTCGACGCCTACCTCTCCACCCCGACCGATCGTGACCAGGCCAGAACAGCTGTCGCCGAACTCGTCCACGCCCTGTCCGAGGGACCCCAGCGCGACCTCGTTCTCACCCAGGAGCTGTACACCCTCGCCGCTCGGCAACCGGACTACCGGGAACTCACCCACGAATGGATGCGCCGCAGCCGCACCCACCTGGAACAACACTTCGACCCGGACACCGCCCGCCAACTCGACGCCCTCATCGAGGGCCTGACCCTCCACCGCGCCCTGGCTCGCGAACCGCACGACCACGCCCTGACGCTTGAGGCCATCGCCCGCATCACCGCAACCGAGAAGCGGGCTCCCTGACCGCCCGTGCGGCACAGGCCTGACCACTGTGCCGCACGGGCCTGCCTGAACCTGCTTGGGTTCGGCTTCGTCGAGCACAACCCGGACACGGTGTTTCCCGTGCTTCCGGGCTGGGCTGCGCCGGCCGGCAGTCCCGTGCCCGCGCGGCCACAACGCCCAACTCGCCGTCCACGGCGGCCTCCTGTCGTTCCGCGACCACGCCGCGATCGACGAGCACGGCTTGGCGGCTTCCGGCGGCCTCGGAAGCCGGAGTGTCACATCCGATGGGGTCGGCCGACCGCTGTCAACGGCGGCCTGACCACCCGCCCGGCGATCCTCTCCGTACCACCCTCCCACCCGAGACCTACGTCCTGGGTGTGCCGTCCCACCGCCATGTGTTCAGACGAGGGTGTCCTGGCAGGTCACCCCGTCCGGTGGCCCACAGCAAGGTGGGCCACGGTTCCGTCGCCCCCGACGCCTGCGGGAACAGCCGGGCCAGCACCCGCGAGCACAGATCCTCAGGAGGGTTCCACGCGAGCCCGAGCCCTTGCGCCAGGTCGTACGCGTGTACCAGGGTCTCCACGATCCCCATCGCGGCGAAGCCCTCAGGGTCGGAGACGCCGAAGGCGTGGTAGGCGCGGGCCTGCGGGGGTGTCGTCCGCACCATGGCGATGAGCAGCGCACCGCACGCTTCCAGCACCTGCAACAGGCCGGCGGGCCCCGCCGCACGGTCCGCGTGAACGGCGTTCGCCGGGCCGCCAGGCCGCCGACTCTCCCAAACGAAGGGCACCTCGCCGTCCAAAGGCGGAGCCTTGGGGCCCAGTTGAACGGCGTAGGCGAATAGATCGTCGCTGAGGTGTTCGACGGTCTCCCAGCAGTCCCATTCCAGCGAACCGGCCTTGCCGGCCCAGGCCGTGGGGGGCGCCTCACGAAGGAACGCCACAGTCAGTTGCAGGGCAAGGTCGAGGTCGTCCGCAGTGACGGGCGACAGGGAGGACTCACTGTCTGATTGCAACATGACAGAACCATATCGGCGGCCCCGTCGTGGTCTTCAGTGGCGGCAACAGCCCGACCGCCGGGCCGGCTTCCCGCGCGGCGAGGCCGTGCCGGCCCGACGCCGACAGCCCAGTCCGTCAGTTCCGTGGCCAGAGCCCGGAGTGCGGGCACGAGTTCGGGATGGTCCCCGCGCGAAGCCGACTGCGGCAGTTCGGTGACGCCCGATCATCTGTGCGACGCGCCCCGCCTGCGTCTTGAGCACGGGAAAGGCGTCCCGCACGGGGTCCACTGTCGCGTGGACGATGACCTCGTAGGCGCGCATGTAGCCAGGGAGGCATGCGAACAGGCAGCGCAGGGCCAGATTCGCATCACAACTCCTCCCCCCTGCAGAGCACTTCGAAGCCCGCAGCCTGACCGCGCGCCAGTCCGTGCATGCCCGGACGTCAGCCGGCGGTCTCCGGGGTGATGACCAAGGTCTGCAGGGCGCGGATCAAGCAGTCTGCGTCCGAGCCGGAGAGCGGGGCGAGGAACTGACGCTCCATCTCCTGGCGTGCGTGCTCGGCTCGACGGAGGAAGTCCTGGCCCGTCGGGGTCAGCTGCACGGTGTTCTTGCGCCGGTCCTGGGCGCTGCGTCGGCGCTCGACGAGGCCCTTTCCCTCCAGCGCGTCGATGAGCGCCACCATCGTCGTGCGGTCGACGCCGAGCTTGCCGGCCGCCTCCAGTTGAGACAGCGGGGAGTCGGTCGCGAGCACGGTCAGGACTGCCAACTCACGGCCGTCGATCCCGAATGGCGCCAGCGCGTGCGCGGACGCCTCCGTCAGTTGCAGATACGCGTGTTTGAGCAGATAGCCCAAGCGGGAGGCGAGGGGATTGGACGGTGCGTCGCCAGTCATGCCCACCATCTTACCCAAGCACTGATAGTCAGTTCCGCTGACGATCAGCTATCGTGATGGCATCGTCGCCTTCAGGCGGCGGCACGTCGAGCCGAAGGGCGCGTATACGCCGTGAGCGACCAACACCAGGACAGGGTGACGTTCGGCATCAAGACCACCCCGATGCGCGTCACCTACGAGGAGATCCTGCGCGTATGGCAGGACGCCGACGCTCTGCCACAGATTGCGGACGCATGGCTGTGGGACCACCTGATGCCGATCGCAGGCCCAAAGGACGGGCAGATCCTCGAAGGATGGACGCTGTTGAGCGCCCTCGCCGCGCAGACCCAGCGGTTGCGGCTGGGTCTCCTCGTCACGAGCAATCGAATCCGTCAGCCCGCCGTCCTGGGCAAGATCGCCACGACGGTCGACGTGATCTCCCGAGGCCGTCTGGTCATGGGCCTCGGCGTGGGCGGCACCCATCAACCGCCCAGCGCCGGAGGCGTCGCAGGAGAAAACCCCGCCATCGCGGAGTACGACGCCTACGGCCTGACCTTGGTCCCACCCGCCGAGGGCATCGCCCGCCTGGCGGAGACCATCACCATCCTCAAGTCCATGTGGACACAAGAAGTCTTCGACTTCCACGGCCGCTACTACACCCTCAAGGGCAACCGCAACGAGCCCAAGCCCATCCAACGACCGGGCCCACCGCTGCTGGTCGGCGGCTGGGGAACCCGGACCCTGCGCCTGGCAGCTGAGCAGGCGGACATCTGGAACATCCCCGGCCCCCCGCACAACACCCTGGACTACATCACCCAACGCAGCCGCGTCCTGGACACACACTGCGCGGCCATCGGCCGGGACCCGCAGGCGATCACCCGCTCCGTGCAGTACATCGTCTCCTACGACGACCCCGCCGGTGACCGCAAGACGATCCTGGACCTCATCGCCGCCGGCCTGACACACATCGTGCTCAGCCTGCGAAGCCCCTACCCCCCACGGGTCGCACAGTGGCTCGTCGACGAGATCATCACCCCTGTGCGCGAAGCCCAACGCGCCCTGAACTCCGACACCAATCCCTGACCGATGACTTCGCCGCCGAACGGCCGATGCCGCAGCGACTGCCGGACCAAGCATGCGAGACGGGACGGCTGTTCAGTCTGATCAGGCGGTCATCACCCTGCCCGCTCTACAGATCAGCCGGGACCGATCCAACACCGGTCCCACCCGGGGACGAACAACACACCCCGCGCCCAGGCAACGCAGGGCACCCTCCCCCATCAGACCTCCGGGTCCGGCGGGCCGGCGTCCAGAGGGACACGCACCAACGGACCGGACCCAACCGCCCGCGCAGCCCACCGGCACCAGGGCGTGACAACGATCAGCACACCCTCCCCCAGACTTCGTCCGGGGGACCCCCATCCAACCGGGCCGGCGAGCCGATCCGGACGACGGACACGGCGGAGCCGCCCTCGGACTGCTCGCACGGCGCCTGACCCGCTCCGCAGGCGGCGAGGTGTCCTACGACGCCCGGCACGCGCCCGGCGCACGGCTCAAGGTCAGCCTGCCCGCCGGGTGACCGCGTCCCGCTCCGGGGTATCGAGCTACGCAACGGTGCGGCCGCGCTCCCGGGCGTGGGCGTAGCCCATCATGCCGACCAGGACCGCCAGGAGGGCGGCCGACGAACCCGCCGTCCCAAGGTCGAGGCCGCCCTTGGCAACCGGCTTGGTGAGGAAGTCACCCGCTGTGGCGCCGAGCGGGCGGGTGAGAACGAAGGCGAACCAGAACAGCAGCACGTTCGGCACAACGGGCACCCGCATCAGCGCAGCGAGTACGGCGAGCGCACCGCAGACGACGAGGGCACCGCCCGCATACCCCAGGCCGGAGCTGTCGGACAGGAAGTCGCCCATGGAGGTGCCGAGGGTGTTGGAGACGAGGATCGCCGACCAGAACAGGGTCTCGCCACGGAACGTGACGATGTCGCGGATCACGAACGTCATCCCAGTCAGCTTCCAGACCGCGAAGATGGCGATGAGGATCGAGATGAGAATCGCAGCGCCGGTGGGGTAGCCGAGGCCCAGGCCCTGGGGCCCCAGCCGAGCGAAGTAGCACCGTTCGAGAGGTACTTGGTGCTGGCGTCGCGGTTCATGAAGTCGGACATCGTGGTGCCGGCCATGCTCGTGGACAGGATCACCGTCCAGTAGAAGAACGGGTTGTAGCGCCGGGACCTGAGCTGGACCAGCAGGGTCACCACGAAGATCAGGAACAGGGCGATGGTGGTGAGGAAGTAACCCAGCTTCAGGGTCTGGGCGAAGAGGTCACCGGCCGTCTCGCCGAGCGTCGTCGCGGCGATCTTCATGATCCAGAAGGCCAGGGTCACTTCGGGGAGTTTTCGCAGCGCGTACCGACCGCCGCCGCCATCCAGGTCGGTGAGTGCTTCCGACTTCTCCAACGTGGCCGGCTCCTGTCAGTCATGGACAAGGACGCCCGGCGAAGGCGGGCGTCCTTCCGAGGCGGAATGAGCGAGATGTCCGACATCTCAACTCTTCCGCCGCGGGCCTTCGTTGGTTACGTATCCTGCCGCGCCGGACCTGCCGAGCACGCTCGTTGAGCGGGTCACCACGCCGATCGTCACCCGGGAGGGTGACCACCGCGGCAAAGATCTCCTCGCTCGCCGCGCACGCTGACGATCGGCGGCGAGGAGTAGCCGCCTCCCTGGATCGGGTGATCGGGTTGGTGACGGGCCGGCCGACCACGACCGCGGCGCCTGCGGGGTCCAGGCCTGAGGACCGCGGAGCGCCCGGCTTCCTCGATGATCGCTTTTACCACGCGGTCCTGCTGGATCCGCCTGGATTCAGGTAGAGCAGCTTGGCCAGGATGGTCCCGTCCAGACCCTTCGTGATCCGGTCGAGCCGCGCCAAGGGTGTCGCCCCGATGGCCTCCACGGCGGACGGCAAGACATCGTTCTTCGTCAATCCTTCGATGCCCTGTGAACCAGGTGCCATTCCTCGGACGGTACGGACAGCCGTTGGCTTGGTTCTTGTACGATCTTGCGCCCCCAGAGCACGCCGTGCGTCCCTCGTTCAGGTGCAGCTGCCGGCTTGCGGCGACTCGCTGTCGGAACGGGTCAGCGGGCGAAGAGGGTGCTGGCCAGGGCCACGTTGACGGCGGTGCCGCCGAGGATGCTCAGCAGCGCGCTGCGGCGCCACAGGTGCAGCCCGGCGGTGACGGCCAAGGCCGCCAGGGGTGCGGCTGCGCGCGGCTGGGGCAGCGGAAGGTCGCGCAGGCAGTAGACGAACAGGATCACCATGACACCGGCCGGCATGCGGGCGCTGAGGTACTGGACGGTCTTGCTGGCGCGCAGGGGTGCGAGGACGGTGAAGGGCAGGGCCCGCAGAGCCCAGGTGACGGCGGCCGAGACGGCGACGGCCATGAGCAGGTAGGGGGTGTCAGGCATGAGGCAGCCTCTTGCTGGTGGCGAGGTGTTGGGCCAGGAGAGCGGCGGTGAACAGGGTGAAGGCGGCCAGCAGCATCTGGCCGGGGAAGACCAGGCGGGCGGCCAGCGCGCTGAGCAGCGCGAGGACGGGAGTGGGCAGGTCGCCGCGCCGTTCCGCGACGGCGTCGAGGACCAGGACGGCGAACAGGGCGGTCATCGCGAAGTCCAGGCCGGTGACGCGGTCGGGTATCAGTGAGCCGAGCAGGGCACCAGTGGTGGCACCGCCGACCCAGTACAGCTGCATGAACGCCTGCAGCCACAGGATGCGCGCACCGGACCACGACCGGGCCTGCTCGCCGGTGGTCAGGGCGTATGCCTCGTCGGTCAGGGCGAAGGTGCTGTAGGTCCTGGCCAGGCGCCCGTGCACGCGCTGCAGGGGGAAGGACAGCGCGTAGAACACGTGCCGGACGTTGACCAGGAAGGCGGTCAGCGCGACCGTCGCCAGGGGCGCGGCCGCAAGAGCCAGGCCCACGAGAAGGAACTCGAACGAGCCGGCGTAGATGACGGCGGTGAACAGGCTTGCACACCACCAGGGCAGGCCGGCATGGGTGATGAACACTCCGAAGGCGAGGCCGAGCGGCAGCAGGCCCAGCCCCACGGAGCCGGAGTCCTTGAGGGCCGCCAGTGCCTCGGACCACAGCCGAGGCGGGGGCGCGGGGGCAGGACGAGGGGGATCGCTCACAGCGACCGGAGGCATGCGCATGCTGAAATTTTAGGATGAATCTCGCCACATATGGTTGCCAATCATTCCCGTACGCTGCCTCTATGAGCAATGATTTCAGCCTGGACGCGATTGACCGAGAAATTTTGTTTCATCTGCGTCAGGACGGGCGGCTCACCAACGCCGAACTGGCCAAGCGGGTCGGCCTGACCCCGCCGCCGTGTCTGCGCCGTCTCAAGCGGCTGGAGGCGGACGGCGTCATCACCGGCTACCGTGCCGTCATCAATCCCGAAGCCGTCGGCCGCGGCCTGGAAGTCATGATCGACGTCGAGGTCTACGCCAACGACCTCAAGACCATCCAGGCACTGGAGGACACACTGGCCTCCTACGAGGAAGTCGTCGAGTTCCGCCGGATGTTCGGCCGCCCCGACTACTTCCTCCGCGTCGCCGTCGCCGACCACGCCGCCTACGAAGCCTTCCTCACCGGCAAGCTCACCGGCCTGCCCGGGATCCTGCGGGTCGAATCCCACCTGACCATGAAGAAGATCAAGACCGACTCCTGACCGCCACCGCGGGAGCCTTCCCCGTACACCGCCGACGGCGCCGTTCCTGTCGGTGCCGGGGCAGGTGGCCGGCACCGACGCGAAGCTGGGCTGACCGCTTCGGCTGCTGGTGCGTGCCTTTCAGTGGCCCCGGTCGATCCACTCCTTGAGGTGCGGGGCCTCGGGGCCGATGGTGGTCGGCTCTCCGTGGCCGGTGCGGACCACCGTCACGGGCGGCAGGACCAGCAGGCGGTCGCGGATGGAACGGACGATCGTCGGGAAGTGGGAGTACGACCGCCCTGTGGCCCCCGGTCCGCCGGCGAACAGGGTGTCGCCGGTGAAGACCGTACCCAGTTCCGGGGCGTGCAGCGAGATCACTCCCGGGGTGTGGCCAGGGGTGTGCAACACCGTCAGTTCGGTGTCGGCCACGGTGATCCGGCGCATGTCGGAGAGGTAGCCGCCGGGTTCCGGTCCGGGTGGGTGTGCTTCCACAGCAGCCGGTCGTCGAGGTGGATCAGGATCGGCGCACCGGTCGCGTCGGCGAGCGCGGGTACGGCGTCTATGTGGTCGTCGTGGCCATGGGTGCAGCTCCACGACGCCGGGCTCCTCTGGCTCCTCTGGCCTCCTCAGACGCGATCTGCCGAATCGCCGGGCCCGCGGGACATGGCGCGGAGGTCATCGCTGACCGGTTGAGGTACACCTTCGCCACGGCCACACTGGAAGCTGGGAGAGGGTTATTACAGCAGGCCGCTCAGCTCGCCGCCGCGACGGGTGATGCGGCCGGACTCGCGCTCCAGCCCCTGAAGGCGGACTCGTTGCTCCGCATGATGCTTGACGAGGGGATCACCCGGTGGGGACTGCCGGCCAGGAGGCGATGGCGATGATCGCCCTCAAGATGATCGCCATCAACCCGACGAACAGCACCTCGGTGCTGGCGGCCTTCGGTGCGCTGGGCGTCCTGGTGGTGATCTTCGCGGAGTCGGGCCTGCTCGTGGTCGGCTTCTTTCTGCCCGGCGACGCTTTGCTGTTCCCGGCCGGTGTGCTGTGCGCGGGGACCGTGCACCGGGCGCCACAGCTGGAGCTGTGGCAGGTGCTGGTGTGCGCGGCCGTCGGAGCCACGGCCGGGGCACAGGTGGGTTTCCTGCTCGGGCGGCGTGGCGGACGGGCACTGCTGGCCCGCATGTCGAACCGGCGGGTACGGCAGGGGGCGACGCGGGCGGAGGAGCTACTCGCACGGTACGGCTACGGCAAGGCGATCGTGCTCGGCCGCTTCATTCCCATGCTGCGGACCGTGCTGCATCCGGCGGCCGGGGCGCTGGGAGTGCCAGTGCGCACCTTCACCCTCTGGCAGATGGTCGGCGGCCTGCTCTGGTCGCAGACCCTCGTCCTGGCCGGCTACACCCTCGGTTCGTCGGTGCCCGATGCCGACCGCTACCTGCTGCTCCTCGTCGCCGTGATCGTCGCGGTCTCGCTACTGCCGCTGGTGGCGGAGGCACGACGCGTACGGCGCGGTCGGCGGTCGCCCTCGCGCTCGTCCTGAACGCGTGCGGAGCGTCGCTGCTGCGGCGTCGGTGCTGCGGCCGGTGCTACGGGGGCGGTACTACGGCGTCGGCGCAGGTGCCACCCGGCCGGTGCAGCCATGACGGCGGCGGCCAGTGCCACGGCTATGCCCCGGCCGACGAGGCCCTCGATACGGGTGTAGGCGCCAACGATGCCCTACGCCTCTTCAGGCTTCGCCGGCACGCACCGCCACGCGAAACCTGCGGCGATCAGGTAGGCGAGCGCGCCGATGGCCATGCTGGTACGCAGCCCGGTGCTGTAGTCGGTGCCACTGGCGAGCAGGCTGCCTCCCAGCGCCACGCCGGTGGCGCTGCCGATCTGGCGGGTGGTGTTGAACAGGGCGGAAGCGGCCCCTGAGTACGCCGGGGGTGCCGCACTCATCACGGTGGCGGTCGAGCCGGTCAGAGCGAAGGAAGTACCGAACCCTGCGGCCATCATCGGAGCCACCAGCAACCAGTAGGTGGGATCGACTCCCGCCGCGGCCCAGCCTGCCAGCCCCAACGCAGCCAGGAGCATGCCGAAGACCACCAGTGGACGGTCGCCGGTGCGGCGAGTCAGCCGCCCCGACAGCACAGAGGCGAACGTGGTCATGGCCACCGCCGGGAACAGTGCCACCCCGGTCTTCAGGGCGCTGAAGCCGCGCTGGTGCTGGAAGTCCAGGCTGGCGGTGAACACCATGCCGTAGAAGCCGAAGTTGAACAGCAGGCCGACGAGGGCCGCACCGCTCATCGCACGCGAGCGCAGCAGGTTCAGCGGAAGGGCGGGAGACCGGGCCAGTCGCTCGCGCACCGCGAACGCAGCGGTGGCCAACGCGGCGAGGCCCAACCCGGCGAGCACAGCAGGATCCGACCAGCCGCGCCGTCCGGCCTCATTCAGGGCGCCGGTCAGCAGGGCCACCGCCGCCACCACCGCGCACTGCGCCGGCCAGTCCAGAGCCCGGGCGCCGTGCCGGGGCGAGGGTGTCACGTGCCGAAGGGTCAACACCAGGCAGGCCACGCCGACGGGCAGGTTGATGAGAAAAACCCACCGCCAGCCCACCGTGGAGACCAGCAGCCCGCCCAGCAGCGGCCCGGCGGAGGCCGCGATCCCCGCCATCGAACCCCACAGCCCGAAGGCCCGCGACCGTACGGCCGGCGTCGGGTAGGCCTGTTGGAGCAGGGCCAGGGATCCAGGCACGATCAGCGCCGCCCCGAGCCCCTCCACCAACCGGGCCGCCACCAGCAACGGCGCGCTCGGTGCGGACGCGCACGCGGCCGAGGACACCGTGAACACCAGCACGCCCCAGCAGAAGACCCGACGGTTGCCCAGCCGGTCGCCCAGCGCTCCCCCGGTCATCAGGAACCCCGCGAAGACCATGGTGTACCCATCCGTGATCCACTGAATGCCGGTGAGCGAGGCAGACAGTTCCCGGCCCACCACAGGCACAGCGACGTTGATGATCGTCACGTCCAGGATCACCATGAAGTACCCGGCGCACACCGCAAGCAGCGGCGCCAACGCCCGCCGCCCGGACTCCGGGGCCGACTCGGGAGGGGGTACCGACTCATCCCCGGCCGACTCCGCGAACGCCACGCCTCAGCTCCATCCCATCAACGGAGACTCCACGCAAAAAGCCACAATAATGGACATATATAGCCCACGCCCGGGGTCGTGCCGACTCACCGCGCCTCAGGCGAGGAAGAGAGCCCGACGGACTTGGCCTGTCGGAGGCGGGCGCGTGTCCGGCTGCCTCGTCATCGTGGCTGCGCGGGTTTCCAGCCCCAGGCAGTCAGCATTCCGGGAGACAGCCCGGCGGATGCCGGAGAGTCCAGCCACCGCTCGGCTTCGTCGATCGCGGCGTCGTCCACCATGCTCGTCGCCACCATCGCGGCACGGGCCCGGTCCCAGGTCCGGACCCAGAACCGGCTGATGGGGCTGCCCGCCACCAGAGGCGGCACATGGATTTCGGCGGCCACGGACTCCAGCCCGGCCGCAAGGATCAGCTGGGGACAGCGGGGTACCCACGAGACGTCGGTGCCGATCGTCTGACGCAGTCCTTGCCACATCGCCCGCATGGCCAGGGTGTACGGCGTGTCCGGAGCGTCATCGGTCGTCAGGTCCACCGCGTCGCTCAGCACGAGTACACCTCCCGGCGCGAGCAGCCCGGCGAGTCGCTCGACCATCACAGCGGGAGACGGCAGGTGCATCAGCACGAACCTGGCGTGGACGAGATCGAAGAGACCCGGCTCGAAGCGGTCGGAGGTCACATCGGCCTCGAGCGCGGTCAAGCCCGCGACGGGCTCGGACGAGAGGAACCGGATGTCCTGGTCCACCGCCACGACCTCGGTGACGCCCGCTTCACGCAGAAGCAGGCGCGCCACTGTCCCGGTTCCGGCGCCTACGTCCAGACAATGCCAGCCCGGGCCGACACCCAGCTGCCGCAGCCGCGCGATCGTTGTGGCGTCGTAGACGAGGGCTCCGAGGTCGGTCCGCTCCGACTCATCCTCGTCCTGCGGGCGGAACAACTGCTCGCCGTAGCGCCCGGGACTCACGGATCCTTGAGGGACCCTGGAGCCTGCTTCACGTGCCACGCATCCATTGTCGGGGCAAAGCAGGACAGGTACATCTTGTGGGGCTCCGGCATGGAGCCCCGCCCTCGCCCTGCTTACGCCCCCGGCGCCCCGGCGCCCCGCCCAAAGGCCCCACCGCGGCTCGGGCCCGAACGCACCAGGGCTGATGGCGCCGGCCAGGCCACCGCCCCGCTCGGCGCCGCGTGGAGCTGGCCTGTCCCGTGCAGTTGAGCCGAGCGTCGGCCCAGTCCGCGTGGTCGTGCGCGTTGCCGTCGCCGCCGTCCTGCGCCACGAGAGGAGTCTCGTTCCACCAGGCCCCAGCCATTGGTGCTGGACCCGAAGGACAGGTCGCTCAGGTAGGGATTCCCGGTGGGGGCGGAATCGGTACCTCGGTCTTCGTGGTGCCGTACGTCCAGTGCTGCACGCCGCCGCGGATGTAGGTGGCGAGCGGCGAGAAGGTGACGGACACGGGCGTGTCGGTGTCCGTGGGGGCGGTGACGGTCCAGGTCGCCGTGACCGAGTGCCCCGGGGCGACCGGCGTGAAGCTCACCGGTGTGGTGGGGGTGACCGTCCAGCCCTTCGGGGCGGCGGGGTTCAGGGTGAGGCCGGATCAGCGAGAGGACCAACCAGTCTGCCTTGCGGGGACCAGGCAGCTCGTTCGAGCAGGACTGGTGCCGTGCGGAATTGGTGATCAGTGCTGCCGACGGACGGCTAACGTGTCCAGCGACACCTGAAGAACTGCACTGAATCGGAGACGGAGTTGACTGAACGCCTGAACGGAAGGCGCCCCACACTCGAGGACGTGGCGCGCAGGGCAGGGGTGTCGAAATCCACCGTGTCGCGTGTGATCAACGGCGAGCCGAGGGTGCGGGCGGAGGTCGCCGAGCGCATTCGAGGAGCGGTGGCGGAGCTGGGCTATGTAGCGAACCAAGCCGCCCGAAGCCTGGTCACCCGCCGCAACAACGCCATTGCCGTTGTGGTCACCGAACCTCAGAACCGGCTCTTCGTCGACCCCTACTTCGACTCCCATCTCCGTGGCATCCGACAGGAACTCGTCCGCCAAGGAGCCCAGCCGGTACTCCTGTTCATCGAGGAGCCGGACGACTATCCGCGCGTCGGTAACTTCCTCGGCGGCGGCCACGTCGATGGCGCGCTGCTGTTCTCGCTGCGTGCAGACGACCCGTTGCCGGGCATGGTCGAGCATATGGGGCTGCCCGCTGTCTTTGGCGGTCGTCCGGTCCTTGGCTCCGGACACCGCAGCGAGGTCTACACGTACGTCGACGCCGACAACCGCGGCGGTGCCCGAGAAGCCGTTCGGCATCTCGTGTCGCTGGGGCGTCAACACATTGCGACGATTGCCGGGCCGCTCAACCAAGCTGCCGCGATCGACCGCCTGGACGGCTACTGCGACGTGCTCATCGACCCCCCGCCCCAGTTGATCACCGAGGCCGACTTCACACTGCAGGGCGGGGCCGATGCCATGGCTGTGCTCCTTGATCGGTCTCCTGATCTTGACGCGGTGTTCGTCGCCTCGGACCTGATGGCGTCCGGTGCCCTGCGGGTGCTGCGGGAGCGGGGACGCAGGGTACCGGAGGATGTGGCCGTCGTCGGTTTCGACGACCTGGCGCCCATCGCCGAGGCCGCAGAGCCCCCGCTCACGACGGTGCATCAGGACGTCGAGGGAATGGGCCGGTTGATGGCTCGGCTGCTGTTCAACCGCGCGGCGGACAAGCTCGCGTCGGGAAGCGGCACCCACCCGCTGTCATCTGTGGTCACCCCGACCCATCTGGTCATACGGAAGTCGGCCTGACCACCAGCTCGCCCCGTGCAGAGGGCGCGGCCGACGGTGAACCGACACCGGCCTCGATCACCGGGCCGTGCAACGTCATTGGCAAGCCGCTCTGGCGCTCGGAGCGGGAGGCCCGGACGTCCTGATGTCCCGGCCCACTCCACTTGGTTATCCCAGTCGCTCGTCGAGCTCGTGGAATCATCGGCGGCCGGACAGTTGCGGATCTCTGTGAAGGTGGTGGGCGGACGTGGCGGCCGGCTGGGAGTGGGACGACATGTTGTTCTCGGGTACTGCCGCCTACTATCGGCGCGGGAGGCTTCCCTATGCCCCCGGGCTGGTGGACGTGCTCGCCGAGGTTCTGAAGCTCGACGGGCAAGGGCGCCTCGTCGACGTGGGATGCGGACCGGGCATCCTCGCCCTGAGTCTGGCCCACTTGTTCAGCGAGGTCATCGGTGTGGACCCGGACAGGGAGATGATCGCCGAAGCCAGACGTGAGGCCACAGAGCGAGGAGTGGCCGAGAAGGCGCAGTGGGTGCAGGCTCGGGCCGAAGATCTTCCCGCAGGACTGGGAACGTTCACCGTGGCCACCTTCGGCCAGTCCTTCCACTGGATGGATCGCGACCTGGTGGCGGCAACCATCAAGGACATGCTTCAGCCCGGCGGGGCCCTGGTGCACATCTCGGACTTGAAGTCGGAGACCCGCTCCGTCGACGGTCTTCCCTATCCGGCCGAACCCCAAGCGGCCATCGAGGAGCTGGTCAGGCACTATTTGGGACCGGTCCGACGGGCCGGCCGAGGGGTGCTGCCGCACGGGACACCCGGCAATGAGGCGGCGGTGCTAGCCCGGGCGGGATTCTCGGGTCCGCAGCGCCACGTCGTTCCAGGCGGGCAGGCGATGGAACGCACGAGTGACGACATCATCGCGGGGGTGTTCTCGATGTCGTTCTCGGCTCCGCACTTGTTCGGCCCGCGCCGCGACGACTTCGAGGCAGACCTGTGTCGGCTGCTGCGGGAGGTCTCTCCGTCGGGCCGGTTCTCCGAGCGCCGGCCGAGCACCGAAGTCTTCGTCTGGCGGAAAGGCGCCGCCGAACTGTGCTGAAGCGACCAGGGGCATGAGCTGTGGCTCTTCCCGCGGGGCCGCATCGGATCGATGGCGATGATCAGCATCGATCTGCTCGGCGAGCTTGTTCGCGTCGCGTTCGTGGAGTGCGCGGTTTGACTTGCTCACCCGTCTTCCAGCGGGCGTTCCAGATGAACCGGATCGTCTGCCGGGCGCCCCGCCTGGACTTGAGGCGCGGCGGGCCCGCCCGCGCCCCGTGAGGCCATCGCGTCCGGGATCGCCTCACCGGCGGCAGGCATTTTGCGGCCGCACCGCCGGCCCGTTCCACGGTTGGTCACTTCTCGATGGCCGCGAGGGCCGCTTCCGCCTTCTTGCGGTAGACCGCGAGTTTGTCCGCCGGGGCGACGATCTGGTGGCTACGGGACTTGACCGACACATCATGTCCAGCGGCGGCCCTGCGCAGCGCGCCCACGGTGGCCTGTTCGCGCGGGATGTGCGCGAACGGGTCGAACGAGTACCAGCGCATGGCGTTCTCGTGCGTCATCTTGTTGATCTCCGCGTCCGACACGTCGTTCGCGGTGAGGACGTCGTGGAGTTCCTCGGGGGCGCCCGGCCACATGGAGTCGCTGTGCGGGTAGTCGGCCTCCCAGCAGATGTTGTCGACGCCGATCTCGTGGCGCAGTTTGACCCCGATGGGGTCGGAGATGAAGCAGGTCAGGAAATGCTCGCGGAAGATCTCCGAGGGCAGCTTGCCGCCGAAGTCCTGGAGGGTCCAGGTGGCGTGCATCTCGTAGGTGCGGTCAATGCGTTCCAGGAAGTACGGGATCCAGCCGGTGCCGCCCTCCGAGAGCGCGATCTTGATGGTGGGGTACTCCTTGAGGACGCGGGACCAGATCAGGTCGGCCGCTGCCTGTACGAGGTTGATGGGCTGCAGGGTGATCATCACGTCCGGCGGAGCGTCGGCGGAGGTGACGGCGAGGCGGCCGGAGGAGCCGATGTGCAGGTTCATCACCGTGCCGCAGTCCGTCAGCGCCCGCCATACCGGGTCCCAGTACTCGGAGTGGAAGCTCGGGTATCCGAGGGGGACCGGGTTCTCGGGGAAGGTAAGCGAGTGACATCCCTTGTCCGCCACCCTCCGTATCTCCTGGGCGCACAGTTCGGCGTCCCAGATCGCGGGCAGGGCCATCGGGATGAAACGGCCGGGGTACTTGCCGCACCACTCGTCGATGTGCCAGTCGTTGTAGGCGCGGACCAGGGCGAGCGAGAAGTCCGAGTCCTCCGTCGCGAACAGACGGGCGGAGAAACCAGGGAACGACGGGAAGTTCATCTGGGCGAGGACGCCGCCGGCGTTCATGTCGGCGACCCGCTCGTCGACGTCGTAACAGCCGGGCCTGATCTCGTCCAGGCCCTGCGGCTCCATGCCGTACTCCTCCTTGGGCCGTCCGGCGACCGCGTTGAGCGCGGCATTGCCGACGCTGTTGTCCCGGAACTGCCACACGTCGGTGCCGTCCTCGCGGTGGACCAGACGCGGGGCGTCGTTCTTGTAGCGGGCCGGGAGGTGGTGGGCGAACAGGTCGGGCGGCTCGATGATGTGGTCGTCGACACTGATCAGGATCATGTCGTCGCGTTCCATGCGGCTCCTTCTGTCTGCGGGGGCGGATCAGTCCGAGGCGGGCAGCGCTTTGGGCGCCTTCATCTGCAACGGCTCGCCTCGGTAAGTGAGTTGGCCGGCACCGGAGGCGGCGCAGAGGAGTTCGAGGGCGTCGGCGGTGTAGACGTAGCGCTTGCCGATGAGCGTGTCGGGTGTCCCGTCGGCGCCCTGCGGGGCGGGCGTCGTGTCCTGTGGAGGGCCATCGGGCTGCCGCCGCACTCGATGGGGCCCCTGGCGTCCTGCGGTGCCCGGATCACGATGACGCGGGTGGTGGAGGTGGCGGAGGCGAGTTGGTCACAGGGGCGCGGGGTCGGTGCGGGCCAGCGGCCGACGTGCACGGCGGAGGGCAGCACGAACCCACCGCGCGCCCGGATTCGCTCGCGCTCGGAGGCGGCGTGCCCACTGAACGCCCGGGTCTGCGCGCAGCGGTGACCGCGCAACGGCTCGGGCGGGTACGGAAGCAGCGCGCGGACCCGCTCGACGAAATCGGCAGCCTGCGGCGTTCGTTCAGGCCCGGCAGCCGGCATTCGAAGATCCCCTGGACCAGACGGTCCTTCGAGCCGAAGTGGTACTGAACCGCCGTGTTGTTGCCGTTCCCGGCAACCGCGCTGATCTGACGCAGGGACACACCGTCGAGGCCCGTGCTCGGCGAACGGGAGCTCGGCGACAGGGACGATCTGCTCCTTCACGGACAGTTGCACCACGACACCGAACCCCTTGAAAGAGTGATGTTTCGCGTATCCGAGAATGTCATTTCCGTATGGCGGGCATCGAATCACGGCAGCTTGACGAAGTCAACTGCCTCAGCAGGCAGGCAGCTGCGGGTCAGGCGCCGCACCGGAAGGAACCGGCCGCGAGCTCCCCGACGAGGACCGCCAGCGCGACGGAGCCGCGCAGCGGCGCGTCCGGCAGGATCGAGGCGCCGGCGACCCGCAGGCCGGCGACGCGCGCACCCGCCCGTGGACGTCGACCGCTCCCGGCAGGCCCATCAGGACGGTGCCACAGGTGTGCTGGGCTGCGCCCAGACGCTCCCCGGTCCAGCCATCCAGGGCGCGGTCGCCACGACAGTCCCGGGGTTCCCTTCCCCGCTCGACGGAAATAGCATTCTCAATATTAGAGAACCGAGCCATTCGCATCGGGCTCGACCTCGGCGCCCGTACCCCGCAGGAGACCGCGGTGGCCATCGCCGCCGAGGTGGTCGCCGTCCGGCGCGGCGGCAGCGCGCTGTCCCTGCGGCACACCAGCGGGCCTCTCCACCACGACCACCCCGACGACGTCGCCGTCCGCACCCGCCCCGGGCCGGCGGCCCGACGAGCCGATGGATCCGCTACGCGATGACCACAACCGCCCAACCCCAGCGCCTGACCAGACCGTTCGAGTCCGCTCTCGACGCACCCGCCTGCCTGACCTGGGAACTGACCTACGCCTGCAACCTGTCCTGCGCCCACTGCCTGTCCAGTTCGGGGCCGTGCGATCAGCGCGGCTGACCACGGCCGAATCCAGGGCCGCCATCGACGAACTGGAGGCGATGCAGGTCCTCGGTCGGGGCGCTCGGCCGGCTCGCCCCCACCCATGTTGACGTAGGTGCGCATCACCCCCGAAGCCGCCCGCGGCTCGCCGCCGACGACTACGGGCGGCACGCTGCTCTCATCGGTGGAGCCGAGATTCGCCCACCCCGACCGCGACGGCGCCGAGGGTCAGGCGGGATGGCGGAGCACGCCGCCGATCAGAGTTTCGAGCTGCTGTGCGACCTGGTCCAAGGGTTGCGTGCTGCGTTTGGCACGGCACATGGCGGTGGCGCCCTCGACGGAGGCCACGACGAGGGCCGCGAGCCCCACAGCCTGGTCGGGAGCGATGCTGTGCTCCCGTAGGGACTGGTCGAGCAACCGCTCCCAGCTCTCGAACGCCTCGGCGGCGGCGACGAGCGCCGGCGGGGTCTCGTCGGCCGGCGGCTCCTCGACGGCGACGGCCAGTACGGGGCAGCCGGCGCGGAAGTCGCTCTCGACAACGACGCCGCGCCACAGGGCCATGAAGGCACGCAGCCCGGCCACCGGGCCCGCGTCCAGCTCCTTGCGCAGGATGCTGGCGACGGTTGTGCCCGCGTACCGCACCGCCTCGGTGGCCAGTTGCTGCTTGCCCTCGGGGAAGTAGTGGTAGGTCGAGCCGAGCGGCGCCTCGGCGTGCTTGGCCAGCTCCCGGATGCTCGTGGCTTTCAGGCCGCGCCTACTGATCAAGTCCGCCGCACCGGCCACGATGCGCTCGCGAGACGGCGCTGTGGATTTGGCCAAGACCGTGCTCCTCTTCTGGCTATAACGCTCGTCATAGTCTAGCGTGAACCCCGGTTATAACGACTGTCATAGACCCTGCTGACGGCACTGTGCCCACAGCGGAAGGGAGACTCCGTCATGCCGATGATCCGGCTCACCGTCCCGTCCGGTTCCCTGACCGAGGAGGGCCGCAAGACCGTCCAACGCGACCTGGCCGCCGTCCTGCTGCGCTGGGAGGGAGCGCCCGACACCGCGTTCTTCCGCGCCCAGGCGTGGAGCTACCTCGTCGAGCTGCCCGAAGGTGCGCAGACCACCGCCGAGGACGACACGCCCCGCTTCCTCGTGGACGTGACGGTCCCCCAGGGCGCGCTGTCCGAACGGCGCAAGGCCGGCCTGGTCGAGGACGCCACCAAGACCGTGCTCGAAGCCGCCGCGCTCTCCCCGGCGGACGCCCTGCGCGTGTGGGTACTGGTGCACGAACAGCCCGACGGCACCTGGGGCGCCGGCGGCTCCGTCATCCGCTACGCCGATCTCGTGGCCCTGGCGAAGGGGCAGCAGACCGATGCGTGAACTGACCTACGTCGGCCGGCACGCCGTCGAATGGCGCGAGGCTCCCGACCCCGAGCTCCGGTCCGGCCAGGAGGCGATCGTCGCCCCGGTGGCCGCCACCTCCTGCGACGTCGACTCCGCGATCCTGGCCGGTCATGGCTTCATCGACCCGCCTTTCGCCCTCGGACACGAGTGTGTGGCGAGGGTCGTCGAGACCGGTGACTCCGTCACCACGGTGGCCCCCGGCGACCTGGTGGTCGTCCCCTGGTCCATCAACTGCGGCGCCTGCGACCACTGCCGTGCCGGACTCACCGCGCACTGCACGGCCGTACCGCACATGGCCATGTACGGCGCACCCATCGGCGGCAACTGGGGCGGCCTGTTCTCCGACCTGGTCCGCGTGCCGTGGGCGGACGCCATGCTCGTACCCCTGCCCACCGGCCTCGACCCGGTCGCCATGGCCTCGGCCAGCGACAACTGGTCCCTGTCCTGGCGACTGGTCGCACCCCACCTGAAGAACAGGCCCGGAGCCCGTGTGCTGGTCGTCGCGCGCGGCAGCATCGGTCTGTACGTGTGCGACATCGCCCGCGCGCTCGGCGCCTCCGATGTCCTGTACGTCGACCCCGAGCCCGAGCACCGCAAGCTCGCCGAGGGCTACGGCGCCCGCACCGCCGAGGCGATCGAGCCCGTCCGGCACGGATTCGACATCGTCGTCGAGGCCACGGGCCGCGTCGACCAGCTCACCCAGGCCGTCAAGTGCCTCGCCCCGGAAGGCATCTGCGAGTCGGCGGGCAACCACTTCCGCCCCGGCGAGCTGCCGCTGCTCGACATGTACCTCACCGGTGTCACGATGCGCATCGCCCGCGACAACGTCCGCAACCACATCCCCGACGCCCTCGAACTCGCCCGCTCCGGCGACGTCGACCCCGCCCGGGTCGTCTCCCACGTGCTCGACTGGGAACGACTCCCCGACGCACTGCCCGAGAAGCACCTGAAGCCGGTCTTCGTCCGAGCCGACGGCTGACCGCGTCGCTCCCACGGGGTTGAGCCAAAGCATCACCCCGGCGGTCGCACCATGAAGACATCGACCGGGTCCTGGGCTTCCACGACGAATCCGTGGCGCTCGTAGAGCCGACGCGCAGCACTGCCCTGCAAGACATTCAGACCCACGGTCATGCCCTGCGCGTCGGTCCGCCCCAGCACCGTGCGCAAGACAGCGGATCCGAGCCCTCGGCCCTGATGATGCGGAGCAAGGTAGAAGTGCTCCAGCCACTGCCTTCCTTCGGCGGGCCGGACCGTGACGCATCCCGCGATTTCACGGTCGACCATGATGATCGACGTGTACTGCTCGGAGAAGGAATCCCGCAGCCGCTGCCGCACCCGGTGCTCGTCGTAGCGCCCGAGGCGTTCAAGATCAGCACGCATGACTGTGGCCCGCAACTCCACGAGCACCTCGAGGTCCGCTGCCGCCGCAGAACGCAGCGCCCAGCCCGTCCCCTGCGCCGACGTGGTCCGTGCAGGCACCGCCACGTCCGATCGCGTCCCATTCCCCATCACCCCGGCATCCATGACCGGAGTATCCCAGTCCGCCTGTTCCGACCGGGCACAGGGGTTCGGAAGTCTTGTCGCTTGAGCTTTCGGAGGCGCCGCGGCCGGTCTCACCTCAGCCAGGTCACGTCAGGCGTCCCATGCGCACCGGAAGCCCAGATTCCCGGTGCTGCTGTCGGGGGTGTTGGCCGTGCGGGCCGCCACGCGGTAGCGGTTGCAGTACGAGTGGTGACACAGATAGGAGCCGCCGCGCATGACGCGGGACGCGCCCCGGGCAGGCCCCTTGGGGTCGGTGCGCGCGCGGCCCGTGTGCTCGGTGCCCCACCAGTCGGCGCACCACTCCCACACGTTGCCGGACATGTTGTACAGCCCGAAACCGTTGGGCTGGAAGGCGTCCACGGGGGCCGTGCCGCGGAAGCCGTCCTCCGCGGTGTTCTTGGTCGGGAAGTGTCCCTGCCAGATGTTGCACCTGTGCTCGCCGTCCGGCGTGAGGTCGTCGCCCCATGGATAGCGGCGCTGGACAAGTCCGCCCCGGGCCGCGTACTCCCACTCGGCCTCGGTGGGCAGCCGCGCACCGGCCCACCGGCAGAAGGCGACCGCGTCACCCCAGGACACGTGCACGACGGGGTGGTCTCCACGGCCCTCCACCGTGCTGCCCGGCCCCTCGGGGGCGCGCCAGTAGGCACCCTCGACCCCGCACCACCAGGGCGTCTGAGGAGGTCGCGCTGCGCAGCGGCGCAGCGCAGCGGGCAGGAAGCCCGCGAACACATAGGACCAGCCGAACAGTTCCGCCTCCGTGCGGTGCCCTGTCTCGTCGACGAACCGGGCGAAGCGCTCGTTGGTCACCGCGTACGCGTCGATCCGGAACGGGGAGAGAGTCACCTCCCGCACCGGCCCCTCTCCGTCCGCGGAGAAGCCGTCCACGTCCTGGGTCCCCATCAGGAAAGCGCCCCCTTCGAGCAGCACCGTCCCACCGGTGCTGGTGTCCGTTGTCGCCGTTGTCGCCGTTGTCGCCGCTGCGTCGCGGTCGGGACCGGGCTGGAGGTTCGGCGCCGTAGGCCGGAGCGGGACGGCGACGTCACCCCTGCCTCGGGATGGCGCACAGCAACTCCTGGCCTCGGCCTCGCTCTCCGCCACCGGATCTCCCTGCCTCGAACTGATCTTTGGTCCGAGGGTCTCCAACGGTGCGGCGATTGGTTCAGTGAAGCTGCCGAAAGCTGATTCAGGCTCAGGCGTAACCATATGGACTGCCTCTCGTTCTGGCTGACATACCCGCCGCGTGCTTGAAATGCCCGCGGTCCCCGCCACTGGCATCGTGCTTCACCTGCGGTGATCGGTTCAGCGTCCGGCGGGGCGGCGATCCCAGGGTGTGCCCGACTCGAAAGAGCCGGGCACAGTCCAGACGCCGACACCGCGTCACCGCCAGTGACGCCGCACACGGGCTCTACCCAAGGATCGGCCCGGACTCGTCCGCGCTCGTCACCGCTTCCACCCTTCGAGGCCACGCGCGATGACCCAGGATCCTTAAGAGTCTCAGAGACGCTACGACACATGCCCCCGGCCGGACTCTGCCGGCGCCGTCCGCGCGCTCCACCGGTTGCCGGGAACCGATGGAACCCGGTTGCCGGGCTCCATCGGTTCCCGGGAACCGGGTCGACGTCCGTCGAGGTCAGGAGTTCGTGCCGGTCACCGAGCTCCCCGACTTCGTCACGTGGTAGGTCACGGTGGCGCCGCTCCAGAAGTGGAAGGTGAGCGTCACTGGTGCGCCGTCGTTGACCGCGGTGAAGAAGTCGGGGGTGAGGGTGATGGCTTTGCCGGCGTAGTCCGGGGAGAAGGCGGTACCGAACTGCTGGTAGGAGGTCCAGTTGGCGGGGCCGGCGTTGCTGCCGTCGGCGTACTTGGCCTCCATGGTCGCCAGCATGTCGCCCCGGAACTGTGCGGGGAGGGCGAAGGAGCCGGTCGTTCCGGTCGCGTCGGACAGCACCGGCGTGTCGTACGTGATCACCTTGATCTCCCAGGGGACCCCTTGGGAGAACCGAGCCTGGAGTGTCGCGTTGATCCCGTAGGCCCGGTCGCCGGTCAGCCGGGTGAGGGCGGACGCCGTCAGCGTGACCTGGTCGCCGGAGACGGTGTAGTCGCTGCCCTCGGTGAGTCGGGTGGTGCCCTGCCAGAGTCCCCGGAAGGTGGTGCCGTTGGGGTTCAGCGTAAGGGTTCGGGCCTCGATCGCGCCGGCCTTGGGCACGAACACGCTGTCCGAGGAGGCGGTTCCCGAGCGCGTGGTCCAACTCGACTTGATCTGGGCGAACAGGCCGGGGTCCCGCCACTGCAGGGTGTTGCGGTTCAGGAACGAACCGGCGTCCCACAGGGCGGTGGTGACCCCGTTGATCCGCGCCTCGTGGCCGAGCGCCTCGAAGTACTTCAGGGCCTCGCCTCGCCGGACGTAGTCCTGGTGGGTGTAGTCGGGGTAGCTGAGCAGGCCGTACTCGCCGAGGTAGACGGGGATGCCCTTGGCGACGAAGGTGTCGTGCATCCGGGCGAAGGTGTCACTCATGTCCTGCTGGACGGTGGCGTCGAACCGGGTGTAGCCGGCGATGTTCACGCTGAACGGCCAGAAGCTGTAGTAGTGCACGGTGGCGACGAGGTTGGGGTCGTGCAGCGAGCTCATCGTGGCGGCCAGGTTGTCCATGAGGTTCTGCTCCGGCGTACAGGCCTGGGTGGGCAGCACGAGGAGGCGCGTGGCGTTCCCGCCGCCCGTCTGGCGCACGACGGTGTGGAACGAGGTGTTCAGTTCGTCCAGCAGCTGGGCCTTCCGGGTGTCATCGGCGTTGTCGAAGACCGGTTCGTTGACGCTCTCGAAGAGCAGCCTGCGTGGTTCGTCCTTGAACTTGGTGGCGATCTGGGTCCAGGTCGCGTTGTAGCGGGCCAGCACCTGGTCGTGGTCGGTGGCCATCTTGTTGATCCACTGCCAGGAGTCGTGATGAATGTTGAGTATGACGTAGAGACCGTCGGCCAGCGCCCAGTCGACCACCTGCCTGACCCTGTTCAGGGACGTCGGGTCGATCGTGTAGGGGGCCGTCGCCGACTGGTGGTTGCTCCAGGTGACGGGTATGCGGACGCTGCGGAAGCCCTGGGCGCGGATGGTGTCGAACAGCGCCTTGGTGGCCGGGGGGTTGCCCCAGGACGTCTCGTCGGGGATGGCGTCCAGGGAGTTGCCCAGGTTCCAGCTGGGCTGCATCGCGGCCACGGCGTCCACCGCGTTGTCGGGAACTTGGGGTATGGCCGCCGAGACAGTGGGTGCGGTCCCGGCGTGGGGGGCCGCGAACGCGGGGCCGGTGGTGAGGCCGACCGTGGCGAGCAAGGTCAGCACGGCCAGCAAGAGGCTCGTCACCCGTCCGGACCTTCGTCTGCGGTCTCGTGCGGTCGGCGGAGTGTCCTTCATGTCTCGTCCCTTGCCTTGGATGGGATCGGCTCGATGGGATCTGTGCTCGGCTGCCGGGGATCAGGAAGCGGGGGCTGCTTCGATGAGCGTGTCGCCGCCTACGTCGATGTCGCCGTCGCGGGCCGTGTGGTTGCCGCTCCGTGGCACCCGGTTCAGTCGTCGAGCCCCTCGTAGTCGAACCAGTCGAAGTGGACGGCGCCGCCCGAGGCGTACATGCCGATGACCCGGCCGGTGAAACCGCCGGCCACCTCGGTGGACAGGTAGCGGCCATCGAGGGTGCCCAGCACGGTGAACGTGCCGTCCGGCTCCTCGAAGCCGAGGCTGAGGGTGTCGGGCCCGGAGCGCGCGTCGCGCAGCGTCTGCGTGGGCGTCACCTCGATGCCGAGGACAAGAGGCCCGGCCGGCACCGTACGGGAGGCGACCACCGTACGCAGCGGGCCGATGCGGGCGAGCACCCTCACTTCCCCGGAGCCCGCCTCTATCTCGTAGTGGTGGTCCTCGTCGAGCCGGACCGCCAGACCACCGCGTCCTTCCGCGGGGTCGATGAGTGTGCGCGCCCGGCACGACAGGTGCTGCTGGCGGCGTCCGACGAACACGACGTCGGGCTCGTCCAGGGAGCTGCCGCGGGCGTGGAGGGTCAGCCATCCGGCCCGCTCCTTCGTCGTGCAGTGGCGGGCGGAGCGGTCGCGCAGCGAGACCCAGCACGGCTGGAGCGCGCTGAGGTCGAAGTCGTCCCGGTGCGGCTCGACGGGGCCCGGCCGGAGCGGCCACGCGGGCGCGGGCATGTCGGGTTCCAGGTCGCCGACGACCGGCCAGCCGTCCACCCAGGTGACCGGCGCCAGGAAGGTCTCGCGGCCGAGCACGTGCCAGCCGGGGGTACCGCCGCCGGGGCGCACCCCCAGCAGCACCATCCACCAGGAACCGTCGGGTGCCTGCACCAGGTCGGCGTGGCCGGTGTTCTGGATGGGGTGCTCGGAGCCGCGGTGCGTCAGGATCGGGTTGGCCGGGCACGGCTCGAACGGTCCGGTGGGCGTGCTGCCGCGGGCGACCGAGACACCGTGTCCGCGCTCGGTGCCGCCTTCGGCGATCAGCAGGTACCAGTGGTCGCCGATGCGGTACAGGTGCGGTGCCTCCGGGGCCTTGGCGCCCGGCGTACCGGACCAGAGCCGGTGCGGCGGGCCGAACGACTCCCCGGTGTGCGGGTCGATGCGGACCTGTGCGACTCCGGCGACCGTGCACCAGCAGGTGCCGTCCTCGTCCCAGGCCAGATCCGGGTCGATGCCGGGGACGCCGGGCAACCGGACGGGGTCGGACCATGGTCCGGCCGGATCGGTGGTGGTGAAGAGCAGGTTGCCGCCGCCCTCGCAGACCAGGGTGACGATCAGCCAGAAGCGGCCGTCGTGGTGGCGCAGCGTGGGTGCGTAGATCCCGGCGGACGAGGGTGTGTCGGTGGGGAGGGGCAGTTGGCTCGGCCGGTCCAGGGCGTTGCCGATCTGCGTCCAGTGCACCAGGTCGCGGCTGTGGAAGACGGGCACGCCGGGGAAGTACTCGAAGCTGGAGCACACGAGGTAGTAGTCGTCGCCGACGCGGCAGATGCTCGGATCGGAGTGGAACCCGGGGATCACAGGGTTGGCGAAAGTCCCGGGGTTGGCGACGGCCCCGCCCGTCGGGTGGATGTCTGACACTTCATCAATTCCTTTCATCGGTGGGTCGCAGGTTGCTGCCGACGTGGACAGCCGGTTCTCCGGAAGCGCCCCGGTGTGGAGTGGGCCGGGGTGTCGCCGGTCGCAGTGTCCAGCGCCCGACCAGTGGCGACCGTGGCCTGCTGTCACGAGCTCCGCCGACGGCCACGGCAGCGCCGACCGGGGCGGTGCCCTTGGGCTGCCTCGCCGGGCGGTTCCGAGGCGGTCCGAGGCGGTCCAGCCGGGCGGTAGGCCTCGCCCAGGCTGATCTCAGGTCCCGGGGCCCCGTGGCCCTGGCAGATCGCCTCTGTTCAACTCGGGTCTCATGGTGGAGCCGGCCCTCTCTCCGCAGGTGTCGAAGCGCTTGAATTTTTGCGGCGACATTAACGACATGCGAACCGGTTCGACAAGCCCTGGACAAGCAAAAGTCCGCCGATGCCCAGGAAATCGACAGACCGCTGGGTTCGTGTCAGCGTCGAAGCGCTTCAACAACGCCGCCGATTCCGACCCATCTGAGAGGTTCGGAACTGTTGCCACTTGGACTCACTCCCGCTCAGTCCCCAGGAACGGTGTGGCGCGCGCCGACCACGGCGGGCCTCCGGTACTCGGGGGCCCGGACGGCCGCGCATTGACCGTGCGTCATCGAACACCGCGCAGCGCACCAACGCCTGCGAAAGGCCGGTGAAGGACCGTTCACGCATCGATGGTCTTTCGAGCGTGCTCAACAAACTGCTTGCGCTTCGCGGATGCGTGATTCAGGAACCGTCTGATCCGTGCGGACTCCGACGTGGAGACGGGGCCGCCGGCACCACGCCCGAGGGTGACCGCGTGGACATGGAGGTGGGGCGTGGCGCCGAACCATCGTCCACGCCGTCCGTCTTCAGGTAGCCGTGCAGGGCTCGAGTCCATCGGCCTCGCGGGCCTCCCGCGTGCGGGATACCGATAGTACGAGCGCCTGAATGACCGCTCCGGACAGCCCCACCCACAGAGCGAACCGATAGCTGGCCTGGTCGGCAAGCAATCCGCCCACCGGCGCCCCTACCGCTACCATGCCCCAGTTGAACGAACGGATCGTGGCGTTCATCCGCCCCCGCAGCCGGTCGGGCGTCACTGACTGGCGATAGCTCATCTCCACCGGGCTTTCGATCGAGATCGCCAAGGACACCACGAAGAAGGCCAGCGACACCGAGAGCAGCCCCCAAGGCCCTCGCTCAGCCAGGACCAGCGGCAGCCAGCCGACGGTGGCAAGGAGACGGAACGCGATCAAGGTGGCACCGACGTCCAGCTTTCGCGCCACCCGCCCCGAGAACGCACTACCGAGGACCCCACCGAGCCCCGCGCAGGCGTAGGCCACTCCAAGGCCGAAGTCCCCGATTCTCAGCTCACGCAGCGCGAACACCACGAAGACCGTACTCACGATGGTGTTGAAGAGGAGCATCGCGTGCGAGGTCAGCGCGATGGACGCCAGCGTCCGATGACGGTAGACCCAGGCCACCCCCTCACGCAGCTCGCTGCCGAGGCTGCGCCGCGCGCCTCGGTCGGGAACCGGATCGTGAGCCCGTACTGAGGTGCACCCCGAAGGCGAAGACGCAGACGCACAGGGCGGCGATGCCAAGCCGGTCCAGTGCGTACAACAGGGGGATCACACCGAGCAGGGCGGCCCGGCCGAGATCCGTGGCCACCATCATCGGCTTGCGCCGGCAACGATCCACCAACACCCCGGCCATGAGCCCGAAGAGCAGGTAGGGAGCCCAGCGGGCCGCGTTGACCAAACCCGCCTCTGTGGCGGCTGTCGCTGAACGTGCTCTGTGTCACCGAACCTTGAGTTCGTGCCATCGCAGTTTGAGTGCATGGGTCACTGGGGGACTGTGGCGGCAGGCGGGGTCCACCGGTGGGTTCGGGGCAGCGTGCCGGGGATGCCGTAGTCCTTTTTGAGCTGTTCGGGGATGGCGTAGTGCATGACGCGTCCGCGGGTGAGGGAGGAGAGCTCCAAGATGGCGGTGAGGTGGCCGAGGCGATCCAACGCCCAGGCCCCGAGGGGGGATCGGTCCTCAATGGTCTCCAGTACGCCGAGGAGGCGGGGCACGGCTTTGACGAGGGTGTCCCACGGGGTGTGGGGGACCTCAAGCCAGTCGGCGCACGTGTCGCCGACGAGGTGGCGGATGAGTGCGGAGACGATCGGGTCGAAGAAGGTCCCGGGCACGACCTCCTCGTAGAGGTCGATGAGCTGTCGGGTCAGGTGAGCGCCTTCCTCGGACGGCCCCATGTGCCGGATCATGTACAGGTCGAGGAACTGGCGGGCGTCATCAAGGGCCTTGGGCACGGCGTCCTGGTCGACTCCGAGCATGGCACCGACCACGCGCCAGGCGTAGTAGTAGGCTTCCGCGCCTTCCGTCGACATGTGGATGCCGAGACGGTGCAGGCTGTCCAGGACGAGCAGGGAGAAGAACATCTGCCCGCCGATCATGTCCTCCTGACAGATCGGCGTCCCGAGCACGTCGGTGTCCCAGAGGTTCTCACGCTTGAGGTGGTGGCGGACGGAGGCGTGCAGGAGGCGAACCTTCTGGGCGGCGGGGATGAAGCGGCTGCCGGCCTCGAAGGCGCCGGGCTGCATCAGGTAGACGGTGAACTGGCCGGTCTCCGCCATCCGTTTGGAGGGGTACTTCAGCCCGTGGGTGGTCGACAGCAGCTTTGCCACGTGTGGGACGACGTAGCACGCGGGCATGGAGGCGAAGGACAGCGCGGTGGAGATGTGCACGTTGTTGTCGATGAAGAACAGCCGGGCCTTCTCCATCTCCCCCCAGTCCACCCAGGCCGGCGGAACGCTTGTGGCCTGAAGGTACTCCCGGGCGACATCGGGCAGCCCGTCCGGCAGAGGAGCGCCGACGGTGGAGACAAAGCGCATCAGGGAGTTGAACTTGCTCACCTCCCCGTGCTCGAAGAGGGCGGCGACGGTGGCGTCGGCGAGTTCGTCACCGGCCTGCCGGAGGGCGTCCATGGATGCCTCGGTGTAGGTCATGGCACGACTCCTTGTCATTTACGGGTCATCCACGACAGGCGGGGCGGCGGCCGGGGACGACATGGGTTGCGCCCCGCTGTGCGGGGGTCAGGACAGGCGGACCGCCGCCGAATTCGCCAGCGTGGTCAGGGCTGCGGCGGCGTGCGCGGGTGCGTCCAGCTCGTGCAGAGCGTCGAGGGCCTCCTCGACCCGCGCGGTGATCATGGCCTCGATACGGTCGGGGGTCTTCAGCCGACGCATCACCTCGCGGACAGCGTTGACACCATCCGCGTCCAGATCGCGTCGGCCGAGGAGGGCGCGCAGCTGCTCCCGCTCGTCGTCACCGGCGATGCGCCAGGTCTCCGCCAGCAGGGTCGTGGGCCGGTGGCCGCGCACGTCGTCGGCGTTGGCCTTGCCGGTGCGTTCCGGCTCTCCGAACAGGCCGAGCAGATCGTCCCGCAGCTGGAACGCCTCGCCCAGCGGCAGCGCGTACGCGGAGTAGCCCTCGCGCAGCCGCTCGCCGGCCCCGGCCAGGGCTCCGCCGATCAGCAGAGGCTGCTCGACGGTGTACTTGGCGGTCTTGTACCGGATCACCTTCAGCGACGCCGTGGTGTCCGGATCGGCCCCGGTACGCAGGATCTCCAGGCACTCGCCCGCGATCAGCTCCCGGGCCAGCACTGACCACAACGGGCGGGCCCGTGCCAGGTACGCGGCAGGCAGACCGCTGGTGGCGAACAGCTGCCCGGCCAGCGACATCAGCAGATCCCCCACCAGCATCGCCAGCGACCTGGCGGCGGCGACGGCACGCGGGCGCCGGTGTACAGCACCGCGCAGGGCGATATGTGCCGTGGGCCGGCCATGCCGTAACGGGCTGTCGTCGATGAGATCGTCATGCACCACCGCTGCGGCATGCACCAGCTCCATCGAGGCCGCCGCCCGCACCAGCGCGTCGCTGTCCGGCTGCCCCACCGCGCGCCAGCCCCAGTAGCAGAACGCCGCCCGCAGCCGTTTGCCGTCCGCGACCGCCGCTTCCAACTGCTCGGCCACCGGGCCCAGGACCGGATCGATCGTCGACAACTGCTCGGCCTCCTGGGCGACGAAGTGGTGCAGCACCTCGTCGATGCGGGTCTTGAACGCGGCCGGCTCCCACCGGTCAGACATCATCGGCGGCCTGCCGATCAAGGGCGTGCCGGGCGAGAATCTCCAGGTGGGCCGGGGGGACGGCGGCGTACCGGTCCAGCACCAGACGCCCGCGCGCCATCAGATCGTGCTCAGCCTCCGCCGCCAGCTCTGCGGCGTCCGAGCGGCGCAGCAGCCCCCGCACCGTCCCGAGCGCCGAACCCAGTGTGCTCACCGCCAGATCGGCCAGCCCAGCCGCCAGCAGCACCGCCTGCTCGTCCAGGCCCCCGCGTCGTCCCGCTCCTTGCGTCATCCCATCCCCCCACCCACAGCACATCCGGGCGGCGCCGGTCACGCGCCGTCCTGCCCAGGATCGCGTCACGTCGGGCACATGAGGGAAGAACTCACGATCGAGTGATCACATCGCTTGTCCGTACGGATCGCTGCTGTCGCAGTCCAGCACCGGAAGCACTCCACCGTTGTGCCTGGGCTGCTCTGCTTCCCGCCTCGCGTTGTCGTACGGCAGGCACGGGCGAGCGCTCGATGCCTTGCGGCAGGCAGGTGCCGCCAGGTACGTACGGCCGGCCGGATACCGCGCTGGGGCGGTGCTGAGCCCCGGACCGCGTTCCCGTGGTGCCGGGGCTCAGCCGCGTGCGCCGTTCACTGACCGCTTGTCGGCGGCCCTGCCGTCCTGGTGTCGTCCACCCGCTCGCCCTCCGCCTGGGACGGCTCGGTCCTGGGGACGTCCGGATGCATGGCCGCCCGCTCGGCAGGTTCGTCGCGCTCGCCCTCAGCCTGAGAGGGCGTGTGAGAGTACAGCCAGGGGTCGTAATCCGAGGCTCCTGTTTTCATGGCGGTCCTCCCTCGGTCGCTTGCCTCCCATGGTCCTCCGTGGACCGCTGCAGGGCGAGGGCAGCCGGTGGTCGTACCTCCGCCGCCCGCCGGGCGGCGGCCGACAAATGGCTCCTCCATAGAGGACAGCAATCGCTTCAGCCATCGCCTCAGGCACCGAAAGCCCGAGCCGGCGGCCTTTGACGCCGCCTCGAAGCGACTGGGCACGGGCCCCGGCGAAATCCTCTTCATCGACGGCAGAACGACGGGGGCGGGCGACGGTCAGCGCCAGTCGGGAGCGCCTGAGGCGGGTGACAGGGCGCTCTCGATCTTCGTCCGCATCTCCTGCATGACCGCGACGACCCGCGCCTCGTGCTCCTTGCTGAGCCGCGCCACCGGCACCGAGCAACTGATGGCGTCGGTGGCCGGTGAGTCGTACCGCAGGGCGCAGCCGAAGCCCGCGATGCCGGTCACCGTCTCCTCGCGGTCTATGGAGTAGCCGCGCTCGCGCACTCCGGCAAGGTCGGCCAGCAGCGTGCCACGGTCGGTGTGCGTGTTCTCCGTGAGGGCCGGCAAAGGGCCGTCGGGGAGCGGGAGTTCGTCGTCGGGGCGCTCGGCGAGCAGCGCTTTGCCGAGGGCGCCGGCATGCGCCGGGACCCGGCGGCCGACGCGACTGATGGTGCGCGGGTACTCGTGGGACTCGCGCGTCGCGAGGTAGACGACGTTCGGGCCGTCGAGCCGAGCCAGATGGATCGTCTCGCCGAGTGCGTCCGAGGCCTCGTCGAGACAGGGGCGGACCGTGCGCACGTGCGGGTCGCTGTCCAGGTAGCTCGTGCCGGTGAACAGGGCGCGGATTCCGATGCCGTAGAGGGAGCCGGTCGTGTCGGAGCGCACCCAGCCGCAGCCGACCAGGGTCTGCAGCAGCTGGTACATGCTGCTGCGCGGTACGCACAGCTCCCCGGCGAGTTCGTCCAGGCGGGCAGGCCGGTCGCCCCGTGCGGCGAGCAGTTCGAGCAGTTCGACGGTACGGGCCGCCGACTTCACCCCACGGACCCCGCTGCTCTCCGGCATGGCCTCATCGTAAATCCGCACCGCCGTACCCATTGACCGCGCCCGTTCACCCACCTAACCTCCGTTCTCATACATGTACGCTATCTGCATATAGAGATGAGATTCAGGGTGCGGTTCATAGCGGAGACCGAAGACGTGGTCCAGCGGCTGCGGGACGGCATGGCGCGCGGGGTACTGTCCTTCCCGCTCACAAGCCTGCGCGACGACGGCGGCCTTGACCTGGAGTCCTACCGGGCTTACCTGACGGGCCAGTTGGCCGCCGCTCCGGGCTCGGTCACTCCGGGCGCGGTGTTCCCCGCCTGCGGCACCGGAGAGTTCTTCTCACTGAACGAGGACGAGTACCGCGCGGTCGTCGAGGCCACGGTCGAGATCGCGGACGGCCGGCTGCCCGTGGTCGCGGGCATCGGCTACGGCTGGGCGCAGGCGCTGCGGTTCGCCCGGATCGCGGAGGATGCGGGTGTCGACGCCCTGCTGGTGTTGCCCCACTACCTGGTCGGAGCCCCGCAGGACGGTCTGGTCGAGCAACTGCGCCGCATCGCCGCCGGCACCCGGCTGCCGCTGATCGCGTACCAGCGCGGCCAGGTTTCCTTCACCGCCGAGAGCCTGCGCCGGATCGCCCGGATTCCCACGGTCATCGGACTGAAGGACGGGCACAGCGACCTCGACCGGCTCCAGCGCCTCACGCTCGCCGCACCCGAGGGCTTCCTCTTCTTCAACGGCGCCGCCACCGCCGAGATCCAGGCCCGCGCGTACGCCACTGTGGGCGTCCCGGCCTACTCGTCGGCCGTCCATGCCTTCGCGCCCGAGATCGCGGGCGCCTGCTTCACCGCCCTGCGCGACGGCGATGACGCGACGGTGAACAAGCTGCTGCGCGACTTCTACGTCCCGCTCGTCGAGCTGCGCGACCGGGTGCCGGGTTACGCCGTCTCCCTGGTCAAGGCCGCCGCCCGGCTGCGCGGTCTGCCGGTCGGACCCGTACGCGCCCCGCTCACCGACCCCGGCCCGGCCGATGTCGCCGACCTGGAGAAGATCCTCGACGACGGGCTGAGTCTGGTCGGAGCCGTACGCCGACGCACCGCCTGACCGCCCACCACCCGCGGCACCCCTTCACCCACCGCCACCCGCTCCGCCGAGGAGCCGTGGCGCCGCCGCGTCCACCGGCCACTCGCGCCACGGCTCGGCGGTCCAGCAGCTCAACTGCTCAACGGTTCGACAGTTCGACAGTTCGACAGTTCAAAGGGGAACTGACATGCCTCTCCTCGTAGTCGGGATCAGCGTTGTGGTCCTGCTGCTCCTCATGACCCGGCTGAAACTCAACGGCTTCGCCGCGCTCCTGCTCGTGGCGGTCGGCGTCGCCCTGGTCCGGGGGATTCCGGTGGCCACCATCCCGGACGTCCTCTCGGAGGGCATCGGGGACCAGATCGGCGACACGATGCTCACCATCGGACTCGGCGCCATGGTCGGCCGGGTCATGGGCGACTCCGGCGCCGCCCAGCGGATAGCCGGCAAGCTGCTCGACGCGTTCGGACCGCGCTGGGTCCAGGTGGCCATGGTGGTCACGTCCATGCTCATCGGCGTGACCATGTTCTATGAGGTCGCCTTCATCATCATCGTGCCCATCGCGTTCACGCTCGTCCGGGTCACCGGGGCGAAACTGCTGTGGGTGGGCCTGCCGATGTCCATCGCCCTGTCCACCATGCACAGCTTCCTGCCGCCGCACCCCGGCCCCACCGCCGTGGCCGCGACCTTCCACGCCTCCGTCGGCCACACCCTCTTCTACGGACTCTTCGTCGCCGTACCCGCCGGTGCGCTCATCGCGCTCGCGTGGCCGCGCCTGCCGTTCGTCAAGGCGATGAACCCCTCCATCCCCAAGGGCCTCGTCAGTGAGCGTGAGTTCGCCGACGAGGAGATGCCCGGCATGGGCTGGTCACTGTTCGTGGCCCTCTTCCCCGTACTGCTGATCGCCGGCGCCGCCGTGACCGACATGGCCACCTCCGGCGAGAGCCCGTTCCTGCACTTCGTCGCCTTCATCGGCTCGGCACCGATCGCGCTCATGCTCACCCTGCTGCTGGCGATCTGGGCGTTCGGACCGCGGATCGGCCGCAGCATGGCGGACGTCAGCTCCTCCTGCGCCTCGGCAGCCCAGGCGATGGCGATGATTCTCCTGGTGATCGGCGCGGGCGGCGCCTTCAAGAACGTCCTCGTCGAAGGCGGGATCTCCGACTACATCAAGGACGTCACGGACAGTTGGTCCATCTCGCCGATCATCCTGGCGTGGCTCATCGCGGTCATCCTCCGCGTGGCCCTCGGCTCGGCGACGGTCGCCGTCGTCACGGCCTCCGGCGTGGTGCTGCCGCTCCTCGCGGGCAGCGGCATCCACCCCGAGATCATGGTGCTTGCCGTGTCCTGCGGGTCGATCGCCTTCTCCCACGTCAACGACCCGGGATTCTGGCTGTTCAAGGAGTACTTCAACCTCTCGGTCATCGAGGCGATCAAAGTCCGGACCACCTATACGACGGTGCTCGCGATCCTCGGCCTGGGCGGCGTCCTGGCGCTCGAGTGGGCCCTCGACATCCTCAGCCTCTGAAGAACCTTGAGGCCCACGAAGCCTCTGTTCACTGCCCCGCCTCACCCTCGTACGCAAGGACCTCGACACGCATGAGCCAGCCGACCATCACCCACTTCGCCGTCTACCCCGTCGCCGGCCGTGACTCCATGGAGCTGAACCTCTCCGGCGCCCACGGCCCCTACTTCACCCGCAACATCGTCGTCCTCAAGGACTCCGACGGCCGTACGGGACTGGGGGAGGTGCCCGGCGGCGAGAAGATCACCCGGACCCTGCAGGACGCCGAGTCACTCGTCGTCGGCGCGAAGGTGGGCGACTACAAGCGCGTCCTGCGTGAGATCGGGAACCGGTTCGCGGACCGCGACTCGGGCGGACGCGGCGCCCAGACCTTCGACCTGCGGACCACCGTGCACGCCGTCACAGCTGTCGAGTCGGCCCTGCTCGACCTGCTCGGCCAACACCTCGACGTACCGGTCGCCGCCCTGCTCGGCGACGGCCAACAGCGCGATTCCGTACGGGTGTTGGGATACCTCTTCTACATCGGCGACCCCGACCGCACCGATCTGGACTACGTCCGCGAGCCCGGCTCGGACGTGGACTGGTACCGCATCCGACACGAGGAGGCCCTCACGCCCGAGGCGATCGTCCGCCAGGCCGAGGCGGCCTACGACCTGTACGGCTTCCGGGACTTCAAGCTCAAGGGCGGAGTCCTGGCGGGAGCCGAGGAGGTCGAGGCGGTTCGAGCACTCAAGGACCGCTTCCCCGGGGCGCGCATCACCCTGGACCCGAACGGCGCCTGGTCGCTGCGCGAGGCGATCGAGCTCTGCGAGCCCCTGACCGGCACCCTCGCCTACGCCGAGGACCCTTGCGGAGCCGAGGGCGGCTACTCAGGGCGAGAGATCCTCGCCGAGTTCCGCCGGGCCACCGGACTGCCGACCGCGACCAACATGATCGCCACCGACTGGCGGCAGCTGACCCACGCCCTGGCCCTGCAGTCGGTCTCCATCCCGCTGGCCGATCCGCACTTCTGGACCATGCAGGGCTCTGTGCGCGTGGCCCAGCTGTGCAACGCGATGGGCCTGACCTGGGGCTGCCACTCCAACAACCACTTCGACATCTCGCTCGCCATGGTCACGCACTGCGGCGCCGCGGCCCCCGGCGAGTACAACGCCCTGGACACGCACTGGATCTGGCAGGAAGGCCTGGAGCAGCTCACCGTCACCCCGCCGCGGATCGTCGACGGCGAGATCGCCGTTCCCGATGCCCCCGGCCTGGGCGTCGAACTCGACATGGACCGCCTCCTCGCGGCCCACGAGCTCTACCAGAAGAAGGCACTGGGGGCGCGGGACGACGCTGCCGGGATGCAGTACCTCGTGCCCGGCTGGACGTTCGACGCCAAGCGCCCCTGCCTGGTGCGCTAGCCGTATTGCCCGCCCCCCACTCGCCCCCGATTTGAACGTGTTCAAATCGGGGGGTTACGCTTGTGCCCCACCGAAGCCAAGGGGGCTCGATGAAGATGGTGCTGCCCGGGGGAACCGGACAGGTAGGCACGATCCTGGGCCATGCGCTGACGGCGGCGGGCCATGAGGTCACGGTGTTGACCAGGCACCCCGAACGGGAGCACGAAATCGGCTGGGACGGGGTCACGCTCGGCCCCTGGGCCGAAGCGGTCGACGGCTGCGATGTCGTGATCAACCTGGCCGGGCGCAGCGTCTCCTGCCGCTACACCGCCGAGAACCTGCGGGCCATGATGGATTCCCGGGTGGACTCGGCGCGGGTCATCGGCGAGGCGATCGCCGCCGCCGCGCGGCCACCGCGCGTCTGGCTGCAGATGAGTACCGCGACGATCTACGCCCATCGCTTTGATGCGGCGCACGACGAGGCAACGGGGGTGATCGGCGGCTCGGAGGCCGGAGCTCCGGACTACTGGGCGTACAGCGTCGAGATCGCGAAGAACTGGGAGCAGGCGCAGGCCGAGGCTCGGACACCGGCGACGCGGAAGGTGGCACTGCGCTCGGCGATGGTCATGAGCCCGGATCGGGGCGGGGTTTTCGACGTCCTGCTGCGGCTGACGCGGCTCGGGCTGGGCGGGCCGGTTGCGGGCGGTGCGCAGTACGTCTCCTGGATCCATGACGAGGATTTCGTGCGCGCGGTGGAGTTCCTGATCGCCCGGGACGACCTCGCAGGGCCGGTCAACCTCGCCTCCCCTGGTCCCCTCCCGCACCGGAAGTTCATGCAGACGCTGCGCGCGGCCTGGGGCGTCCCGGTAGGGCTGCCGGCGACGCGACGGATGGCGGAACTGGGGGCGTTCGCGCTGCGCTCAGACACGGAGCTGCTGCTCAAGAGCCGCCGGGTGGTACCGGGCCGGCTGCGCGCGGCCGGGTTTGGCTTTGCGTATCCCGAGTGGGAGAGGGCTGCTGCGGACCTCGTTCGGCGGGCGCGTGTCCTGCGCCGGAGATCCGTCGCAGGGGTATAGACAGATCGGCTCTTCGCTCCCCATGTCACAACCGGCCGGGCTGTCTCGTCTGAGGTCTCGGAGACAGACTTCGGGATCAGGAAGGTGATGGTCATGCGGGTGTTCGTGGCGGGCGGGACCGGAGTCCTGGGGCGGCGGCTGGTGCCGCAGCTCGTGGCTCGGGGACACCAGGTGACGGCCACGACGACGAGCGCGGCCAAGCTCGACTTGGTGGAGCAACTGGGCGCGCAGGGGGTGGTGATGGACGGGCTGGACGCGGTGTCGGTCGGTGAGGCGGTGGCCGCGGCCCGGCCGGATGCGATCGTGCACCAGATGACCGCGATCTCCATGGCGCACGCCGGCAAGCCCGATATCAAGCACCCTGATCGATGGTTCGCCACCACGAACCGGCTGCGCACCGAGGGGACGGACCACCTGCTGGCCGCCGCCGAGGCGACCGGCGTATCTCATGTCGTCGCGCAGGGCTACGCCAGCTGGAACGGCATCCGCGAGGGCGGATGGGTGAAGACCGAGGAGGACCCGCTGGACCTGATGGCGGGGACGGCGGCGCAGGCCGGGATGGAGGCGATGCGCCACGTCGAGGACGTGGTCCGCAAGGCCGGCGGCGCGGTCCTGCGATACGGAGCGTTCTACGGGCCCGGCGCCACCGACGATCAGGTCGAGCTGGTGCGCAAGCGGCAGTTCCCCCTCGTCGGGCGCGCCACTGGCTACAGCTCGTGGGTGCATCTCGACGACGCGGCGAGCGCTACCGTCCTGGCCGTGGAGCAGCAGGCGACGGGCGTGTTCAACATCGTCGACGACGAACCGGCCCCGGCCGGCCAGTGGCTGCCCCACCTGGCCGCGTGCGCGGGGGCCAAGCGGCCGTTACGGGTCCCCAAGTGGCTGGCCCGACTGCTGGCCGGGGAACAGGCGGTGGTGATGATGACGGAGGGGCGCGGCTTCTCCAACGCCAAGGCCAAGCGGGAGCTCGGCTGGGAGTTGCGTTACCCCTCGTGGCGGCAGGGCTTCGAGGAGGAGCTGGCGTGATCCGGCCCGAGGAGTTCGAGGAGCTGCGGCCGCTGCTGTTCTCGATCGCCTACCGGATCCTGGGCAGTGTGAGCGAGGCCGAGGACGCGGTCCAGGAGACCTGGCTGCGCTTCGCGTCATCTGCGACACAACCCGCGTCAACGAAGGCCTTCCTCTCGGCCGTGGTGACCCGGGTCTCCATCGACGTGCTGCGCTCGGCCCGCGTCCGGCGGGAAGACTACGTCGGGCCGTGGTTCCCCGAGCCATTGCTGACTGACCCCTACGAGGATCCGGCGCGGTCGGCGGAGCTGGCCGACTCGGTGTCGATGGCGGCCCTGTTGCTGCTCGAGCGGCTGACCCCGCTCGAGCGGGCGGTCTTCGTGCTGCGGGAGGTGTTCGGGTTCGGCTTCCCCGAGATCGCGTCGGCGGTGGGGCGCTCGGATGCGGCGTGCCGCCAGCTCGCCGTACGGGCGCGCCGCCACATGGACGCGGGCCGGGCCCGGTTCGAGGCCGACCGAAAGGAGCGTGAGGAACTCGCCGGACGGTTCTTCGACGCCTTCAGGGAAGGGGACGTCGACGGGCTGCGGGAGCTCCTGGCCGCCGACGTATCGATGGTCGGCGACGGCGGCGGCAAGGCACCGCAATGGACCAGGGGCGTCTTCGGCGCCGACAACGTGGCCCAGGTGCTCGCCGGGATCGCCCTGCCGTTCGCCCGGATCGGCGTCGTCGTGGAGCCGCACTCGGTGAACGGCCAGCCTGGCGCCATCGTCCGCGACCGGGACGGCAAGGTCCTCAACGCCCTGGCGCTCGACGTACTCGACGGACAGATCCAGACGATCCGCTCGGTGAACAACCCCGACAAGCTCGGGCACGTGGGTCCGGTGGCGGACGCCTGGGCGGTCATGCGCGAGGCGCACCAGGCTCGCCGACCCGCGCACTGACCGGAAGAGTCGACTGCTGCAGACCGCTACGAGCAGCTCAACGACGAGCGACGGGAGTTTGAGTGGTAGCTGCGGACGGTCGGGTCGGCGGCTTCGGGACGCTCGCCCACAGGCGCGCGGCCAGGGCGATGGCCACTGTTCGGTGGGCGGGCGGGGAGGGAGGGCGTCGGGCCACGGCGGGAGAACCGGTGACGTACACACGGTACGGCGGCAGAGAGGGCGGCGCGGGCGAAACGTGCGGCGGCCTCGGCCGCGGCTGCTTCACGGTTCACGACGGCCATCGGTCGGCGGCGAAGTACTGAACGGCTGGTGGGGCTGTTGGTGCTGCTCGCCCAAGGAGGACCGGCTCGTCGGCGGAGACATCCAAGGCGCCGTCGCCTCGCCCAGGGGGACCCGCGTGCTCACCGGGGACAAGCCAAGGGACTGGCCGCGATGGGCGCCGGGTTCGCCGTCATCGGGCCTGCCACGAGGCGGCCCACCCGAGAGCCACACTCACCGCGCTCGTCGACACCCTGCACGCGTCGGACGTCCGGCACAACTCCTGTGCTGAGCAGACCGAAGACGACGAACGGTTCGTCTCCGCCCCCATCATCGGCGTCGACGCCGACACGGAGGCACCGGCCTCAACTACGGGCGCATACCGCCCCCGTTGGTGCACGAGGGCAACGTGATCACACCTTTGCTGGACATCCGCCGTCCCGCTCGGCCTCGCCGAACTCGCCGCTGAACCCACGACGGTGGACCGGTTCGCGTTCCCCGCCGGTTCGACACTGCTGCTGAGCACCGGCGGCCTCACCGAGACCCGCGCCGCCGACGACACCTTCCTCCCTGGCGACGAGAGGCTGAAGGGCCGCCTCGACCTCTCCCCCGCCGACCTGTCCCAGGCCCTGTACGAAGACGCCCCGGTGGCATGTTGCCCGCTCCGATGGACATCGAGGTGCAGCGGAACATCCTCCCGGAGAAGGTGCTGGGGCTGCCGTGTGAGCCCAGGAACGCGGCAGGTCAGGGCCTGTCGTCGGTCGGTGCCGTTGCACGATGTCGCCATGCCCGTTGGGCCTGCGACCCGGGTAGGTCTATCGTCTGAATCGTGGGCCAGAGTGATGGAGGGCGGCCGATGATGCCGCAGGACGAGGCCGTGATCGGCTGCACGGGGAAGATACTCGTCGGAACCCGCGGATCCGCGGGCCCCGGCGAGATCCTGGTGCGGGTCAGAGGCGGCTCCGAGACCTTTCTCGCCTGGTCGGAGGATCCTCTGCCGACGGGGGCGACGGTGCTCGTGATCGAGTCGCGCGGATGTCGTGAGGTCGGCGTCGTCGAGTGGGTGGATCCGTTGGACGCGCTTGGCGACCTCGCCGACGCCGACTGAGGAGTAGAAGAGAAATGTTCGGATACCGCGTTCCCGCTCCCGACGAGGCGATGCTGATCTCGGGGGGCCGGCGGGGACTGGGGGGCGCGCCGTTCCGAGTGGTGACGGGGCACGGCAAGTTCGTGCTTCCGATCTTCCGAAAGACCCGTTTCCTCACCCTGTCGATGTGCGAGTCCGAGGTCACCGAGACCTGTGTGACCAGGCAGGGCATCGCACTGCACGTCCGCGCCGTGATCGCCTTCAAGGTCGGCAACGACCATGAGAGCATCATCAACGCGGGCCAGCGCTTCCTCTCCGACCAGGACCAGATGTCGGTGCTGACCGGCCGGATCTTCGCCGGCCACCTGCGGGCGATCATCGGCTCGATGACGGTCGAGGAGATCGTCACCGAGCGGCAGAAGCTCGCCGCGGAGGTCCTGGACACCTCGAAGACCGAGATGGCGAAGATCGGCCTGATCGTGGACTCGCTGCAGATCCAGTCGATCGACGACGGCGACACCGGCTACATCGACGCGATGTCCGCACCGCACAAGGCTGCCATCCAGCGGCAGGCCCAGATCGCCCAGGCACAGGCCACCCAGGCCGCGGCCGAGGCGGAGCAGGCGGCGGCCCGCAAGCAGGCCGAGTACGCCCGGCAGACCGCCATCGTCAAGGCGGAGTACTCGGCCGAGGTGAACCGCGCCGAGGCGCAGGCCGCGCAGGCCGGACCGCTGGCGCAGGCCCACGCCCAGCAGGAGGTGCTCGCCGCCCAGACCGAACTGGCGCAGCGCCAGGCCAAACTGCGCCAGCAGCAGCTGGTCGCCGAGATCGTGAAGCCCGCCGAGGCCGAGGCCGAACGGATCAGGCTGCTCGCCGCCGCCGATGCGCAGCGGATGAAGATCCAGGCCGAGGCGGCGGCCTCCTACGACCGGGTCGCGCTGGACCGGATGCTGATCGACCAGCTGCCGCAGATCGTGAAGGAGGCCGCCGGCGGCCTCGCCGGAGCCAACGTCAATGTCCTGAACGGCGCGGACGGCCTCGGCGAGATCGCCGCCGGCCTGGTGTCCCAGGGCCTGACCATTCTCGACTCGGTCCGGCAGAACCTGAACGGCCAGGACTCCTCCGACGGCCGCCGCTCCGAGCAGGGCAGTGGCAACGGCCTGCTCGAGCTGCACCCGGCCAAGGAGAAGCAGGCGAACGACGGCCCGGTGGACGTCGACTGAGCGCTCCGCTGGAAGCGCGGTGACGAACCCGCGGGCCGGTGGGGGCTGGTCGCGCCCACGCGGCGGAGCCGCATATCGGCACAGCCCCGCGCCCCTTACGGGGCGCGATACCGCACCGGACTTCGTCAAGGCTGCTCAGTCGGAGCCCTCGAAGGCTCTGAGCTCGGGGAACCGGTCGCGGGCCGGTCCCCGCCAGGGGCGCGCGCAACTGTTCCGAGTGGCTGGCGCAGCTCCCACAGGTGGATGTCCGCAGCTCGGGAGATACCGGCCGCAGCCGAACAGCGACGTCACTGGTCGCGCCGATCGTACGTCTGGCGTCGGCCGGCTTCATGGTCGAAGACACGTCGACGCGCCAGCCAAACCTGACCGGGCGGCTCACCAACGACCACCTCACACATGCCGTCAACTCGGCGCGCCAGTGCGCCCGCGCACCGGCCACGCTCGCCGAGGTCCCGACAGGTGACAGGGGCGGGGCACCAGGGCCTGTCCGGGTCAGCCGGACGTCTGCCGCAGCACCATGCAGGCGAAGCCCCAGGTGTCCCGGTAGATTCGCAGCCATTCGGAGCGCCGGATGGTGGCTGTCTGAAGCACCTGCGGGCTGTCCGGGTCGGCAGGGTGGTCCAGGGCCCATGAGGCCAGCGCCCCCCAGCAGGCCCACTCGTAGTCGTCCAGCTCGCGGCGCGTGCTGACGTGCCCGTGGACAGGAGTCCACCCGTCGGCGACGACGTGGTCCACCGTGGTGGCCAGGTCGGTGACGTCCCCCAGCATCTCCACAGCCTCCGGAGAAGGCCGGCGTTCCCAGATGCCCTCACCGATCAGCACGTGTCCCCCAGGGGCCAGATGCTTGCGTGCGGCCGCGAGAGTGGGGAGCAGGCCGCCGAAGGCATGCGTGGCCCCGACACTGAGCACGAGGTCGAACGAGTGCGGAGAGGAGAAGCTTTCGGCTTCTTGGCAGTGGAGTTCGAGGCGTTCTTGGACGCCGAGACTGATCGCGGCCTGGCGGGCCTGCGCCAGGGCGTCCTCGGAAATGTCAACGCCCTCGGCATGAAGCTGCGGGTGCGCAGCCAGGGCACGCAGAAGCCATTCCCCGCTGCCGCAACCAAGGTCGAGCACACGCTCGCTGCCGCGTGGCAGGCCGCGTTCCAGTAATCGGCACACAGAGTCGTCGTCGAGCGGGGACTTTATCGGGTGGCCGGAATGGGCGAGCCTGGAGATCTGTTCACGGTTCACCAGCGCAGCTTGACAGCGTCAGAGACCCCACACACCTGGTTTTCCTCCCTGCACTTGACGCCTACCAGGCAACGGCCGACCGCAGGTATTGACGATTACTCTCCTCACCCGTTCGTGCGATCACTCCCCTCACCGGGCTGAGGAGCTTCTTGACCGGCTGGTGGCCGCACGCCCGCTGACAACCCGGAAGCACCACTGAGCCTGTGGGTAACCGCTGTCCGCACGGTGTCATGCGCGGCCAACTCCGCCTCCGATCGGCCCGCAATTCCCGCTGGATAGGAACAGTCGGCTCCAGTCGTGCGTACTATCTCTACGCTGAAGCACACTGCAACATTCGCAGCCCGGCCCAAGCAGTCAGGAATGAGCCGTAGGTCCCCTGCGGCCGCCCTGCAGTTCAACTCTCCGCAGCCGCGAACCGAGGAAAGGTCAGCACACCATGTCCGAGACCACCCCCACGACCACCGAACTCACGTCGCAGTACATCGCACAGGTAGCAAGCGACCTCGAGCGCAATGCCAAAGACCAAGAACGCCTTGGTGCGGAAATCGCCGCGCTGCAGGACCAGTTGCTCGCTCTGCAGCACGACCACACCGTGCTGGTGAACATGCAGAAGGCACTCGGCGCCACAGCCGCACCCACCGAGGCCGCGACTGCGTCCGAAGACGCCGCAGTGCCCGCTCCCCGGCAGGAGAAAGCCGCCAAGTCCGAGACAGGCAAGCAGGCCCGCGTAAAGAAGGCCGGCGCCGCGCAGGTCAGCAAGGCGGCCAAGAAGCCCGCAGCCAAGGCTGCGACCGCCAAGTCGGCCAAGCCCACCCTTGTGGAGCTCATCCGCGGCCACCTCACCGGACAGAGCGAACCGCGCTCCGCAGCGGAAATCGCCACCACACTCAGCCAGACCCACCCCGAACGCGGCATCAAGACCACCGTCGTGCGCACCACGCTCGAAGGACTTGTGGCCAAGAGCCACGCCCAGCGCACCAAGCAGGGCTCCTCCGTCTTCTACACCACCGCAGACGCTCCCGCGCAGGCCGAGGCCGAGGCACCCGCACACGAAGCGCAGCCCGCTCAGGCCGACCGCTAAGGCCACAGGCAGCAGCACCGGAGACCCTCGCTGACGGAGTACGGCGCGCCCTGGGCCGTACCGTGCTCGGTCACCGCGTAGACAGGAAGGTCCAGTCGGCTGGCGCTCGTACCTACGACGTGGAGACGAGCGCGGTGCCGAAATCTCAACTTCCTCGCGTTGCAACCGCGTCGCCGCTTCGCAAAGGACACGGTGCTCGTCGTGCGCGGCACCCTGGTGCCCACCCACGACCACGCCATCGACGAGCAGTCCAAGAATTACCGGTACTTGACCAGGCCGGCGTCCATCGACCAGTTGGTCAAGCCGGTAATTGAGGTGTGCGAGTACTACGACGTCGTGCCGTGAGAACGGTGTCCTGGTCGAGCGAGAGGAGCCGGCAGCATGAGCGACCACGTCCGAGTGTGGTGCCTGCGGCACGGCGAGTCGGAGAACGTCACTGCTGCGATCGCAGGAGCGGTCCTCAGCGCACCACTGACCGAGCTCGGGCGGCGCCAGGCGGAGCTCGCGGCCCAAGCCCTGACGGACGAGCCGATTAGCGGGATCTACGCCAGCACGGCCCTGCGTGCACGGCAGACCGCGCAGTCGCTCGCCGCCGCGGGCGGCATTTCGGTCCAGGCGATGCCGGAGTTGGTCGAGGTCGGCATCGGCCGGCACGAAGGAAGCAGCGATCCGGCCGTCCGACGGCAGACGGCGGACGTGCTGCGCGCCTGGGTCGTCGACGACGACCTGGAGCAACGGGTCGCGGACGGCGAGACCGGACGCGAGGTCGTCACCCGCGTGACCACGGCCTTCCTGCACATCGCCGAGCAGCACCCGGGAGAGACCGTCGCCGTCGTCGGCCACGTTGCCAGCCTCACCGCCGCACTCGGCCGACTCTGCGCGCTCGGCCCCGCTGTCTGGGGAACACCTCTGCCCCACGCGCAGCCGTTCCTCGTCGAATGGACCGGCGCCACCTGGCGCTGCCCCTCATGGCCGGGAACACAGACCTTACGCGGCACCAGTCTTGCTGACCTGATCCACAACTCTTGACGATTGCTCGGCCATCGATCACCGCGAGCAAACGGGTTTCCAGACCCTGACGAAAGCGCCTCATCCATGGCCTGGTGATCAGCACCGCGAGCCAGGAACACGGCACTCTCACCGCCCGCGACGGCGCCGTCCTGCCCGACCTGCCCGTCGGCACCCGCCTGCGCATCCTGCCCGACCACGCGTGCGCGACCGCGGCCCAGCACCGCGGCTACCACGTCATCGACAGCACCCAGACGGCGAACGACGCGCCCGCCATCCAAGCAGTCTGGGACCGCGTCAGCGGCTGGTGACCGTCGGACATCCGGCAGATCCCCCACGGCCCGAGCGGTTCCGGTTCCGGGAATCCCGGCGGCGAGGGGGAGGACGGCCAGGATTCTCCAGGTCAGGGGTCAGGCGACCTGGCCGCCGATTCCGGAGCGCCCTTCGGGAACGGCCAGCAGGCCGACCGCCGCCTGCTCGCGGACCTGTTCGCCGAGCACGCTGACCAGCGCGTCCGTGATCGCGGCGATCAGGCGCGCGGATGCGTCTGGTACATCCGGGTGCTGGTAGGCCGCCTCGCGCAGACTCAGTGTGACGTGTGGGGCGGTCTGGTCGGTCGGCGCCCCGCCGATGCCACGCCGGCTCTGGGGGATCCCGATGAGGTCGACGGCGACCAGGCGACTGAACGGCTCGCCGTAGACGGATCCGACCGCGTCCGCGAGTCCGCGGATCAGGCCCTCTTCGACCTTCCTGTCAAGGGCGGTTTCGCTGATGTGCACAGTGAAGTGGGGCATGGTGGAATCTCCGTCCGTGTCCGCGGTGGCGGGCAGGTCGACTACTAATACCTTTGCAAGCAAAGCATCTTTGTCATCAAAGGTAAATGCTGAGGAGTGCGTGATGGCTGAATCCGCGCGGCGTAAGGCCGGGGCGGACGTGGACGCCGCGGTGCGTGAGCTGCTGTTGCTCATGCCACGGATGGCGAGCCGGGTGAAGCGCATTCCGGTGCCCGAGGTGCTGCAGCCGCAGGCATTGGCGCCACGTCACCTCTCGTTGCTGTCCTGCCTGTTGTTCGACGGGCCCATGACCGTCAACGAACTGGCCGCGCGCCTGGAGGTGGCGCCCACCACGGTCAGCCTGATGGTCGGGGACCTGAACGGGAAGGGCATCCTGGACCGGCGCGAGGATCCGTCCGACCGGCGGCGCCGGATCGTGGCCATCACCCCCGACCAGCACGACGCGATCGCCGCCTGGCTCGCCCCCGGCGCCGCTGCCTGGCGCCGCGTACTCACCCCGCTGACCCCGGCGCAGCGACGCCTCTTCGTCGACACCCTGCGCGCCTACGAGGTGGCGGTGGCGGAAGAGCGGGAGCACTGAAACTCGCCGAAGGGGAAAGAAAGCTGTCCGCCGGCACGGGCCCTGCTGCCGGCGGACGCCATTGTGATCCAGCCACCAACGCAGGTGCGTGACGTCCTCGATCTCGTCATGTGTCGGCGTCAAAGGAGATGGCGTCCAGTGCGCTCGGCCACCGAGCCGCCCAGCTGTGGGAGAGGTCCGACCGCTACCGCCGCCTCGGCCTCGAACTCCCGTCCGGCGCCGAGCCCCGCACCCGCGACCTGGAGGAACACCACCGCCTCGTCGCTCTCGTCGTCGACGGCCGAGCCGCCGAAGCGGGCCGGCTCATGCGCGACCACATCACGCCACGCCTCACCGCGACCGCCATCAGCGCCCGCGAAAACCGCGAAAGCCACCGCAACGACTGACTCGACCGCTGCGCTGCGGTGGCGGTGGCGGTGTACCGCGCCCTGTTCATCGTCTACCCGGCCTACCGGCTCCTCGAGCACGGACTGCGCCACACCCCCGCGTCGATGGCCACGTCGTTGCCCCTGGCTGAGCCCTCCGTTGCAGCGGTTCCGGGCGTCACCGTCCTCGGTGAACGCCTGCCGACCGCCTCCTGGTACGGGCTGGCTGTCCTCGCTCTGGGCCTGGTCTTCCTGACCAGGCCCGTCGGCGCCGACAGCCGCGGCCGAGAGTCGCCGGGCACCCTTCCGGCCCGCCGCTACGGCGTCGACTACCCCGAGCGCGAGCGGCCCGTCGTCGACGCCGTCCCGCCTCTGCCGCCATCGTCACCCGCGGCGAGTCGAAACAGATGACGAGTCGAAACAGATGAGAGGACTCGTCTCACGGTGTCCGCGCGGGCCTCGGTCAGGCGCCGACGTAGTCCGCGAGGTGCTCGCCGGTGAGGGTGGAGCGGGCGGCGACGAGGTCGGCGGGGGTGCCCTCGAAGACGATCCGGCCGCCGTCGTGACCGGCGCCGGGGCCGAGGTCGATGATCCAGTCGGCGTGCGCCATGACCGCCGGGTGGTGCTCGACGACGATGACCGACTTGCCGGAGTCGACGAGCCGGTCGAGCAGCCCGAGCAGTTGCTCGACGTCGGCGAGGTGGAGGCCGTTGGTCGGCTCGTCGAGGACGTAGACGCCGCCCTTGTCGGCCATGTGGGTGGCCAGCTTGAGCCGCTGCCGCTCGCCGCCGGAGAGCGTGGTGAGCGGCTGACCGAGGCTGAGGTAGCCGAGCCCGACGTCCGCGAGCCGTTCGAGGATCCGGTGCGCGGCCGGCGTGGCCGCCTCACCGGCGCCGAAGAACTCCTCGGCCTCGGTCACCGGCATCGCCAGCACCTCGCTGATGTCCCGGCCGCCGAGGTGGTACTCCAGCACCGAGGCCTGGAACCGCTTCCCCTCGCACTCCTCGCAGGTGGTGGCGACGCCGGCCATCATCGCCAGGTCGGTGTAAATGACGCCGGCGCCGTTGCAGGTGGGGCAGGCGCCCTCGGAGTTGGCGCTGAACAGCGCCGGCTTGACGCCGTTGGCCTTGGCGAACGCCTTGCGGATCGGTTCGAGCAGTCCGGTGTACGTCGCCGGATTGCTGCGCCGCGAGCCGCGGATCGGGCTCTGGTCGACCGAGACCACGCCCTCGCCGGCCGGGATCGACCCGTGCACGAGCGAGCTCTTGCCGGAGCCCGCCACGCCGGTGACCACACAGAGCACCCCGAGCGGGATGTCGACGTCGACCTGCTGCAGGTTGTGCTCCGTCGCGCCACGGATCTCCAGCGCGCCGGTGGGCTTGCGCACCATCTCCTTGACGGCGGCCCGGTCGTCGAGATGGCGGCCGGTGACGGTGGAGCCGGCCCGCAGCCCCTCGACGGTGCCCTCGAAACAGACGGTGCCGCCGGCGGTACCGGCGCCGGGGCCGAGGTCGACGACGTGGTCGGCGATGGCGATCGCCTGCGGCTTGTGCTCCACGACGAGCACCGTGTTGCCCTTGTCCCGCAGCCGCAGCAGCAGGTCGTTCATCCGCTGGATGTCATGGGGGTGCAGGCCCGAGGTGGGCTCGTCGAAGACGTAGGTGACGTCGGTGAGCGAGGAGCCGAGGTGGCGGATCATCTTGACGCGCTGCGCCTCGCCGCCCGACAGCGTGCCCGACGGCCGGTCGAGCGCAAGGTAGCCGAGGCCGATCTCCACGAACGAGTCGAGGGTCTGCTGCAGTGCGGTGAGCAGCGGCCCCACCGACGGCTCATCGAGGCCGCGGACCCAATCGGCCAGATCGCTGATCTGCATCGCGCAGGCGTCGGCGATGCTGATCTTCTTGATCTTCGACGACCGGGCCGCCTCGGTGAGCCTGGTGCCGTCGCAGTCGGGGCAGGTGGTGAAGGTGATCGCCCGGTCCACGAACTCCCGGATGTGCGGCTGCATCGCCTCCCGGTCCTTGGAGAGCATCGACTTCTGGATCCGCGGGATCAGACCCTCATAGGTCATATTGATGCCCGCGATCTTCATCCGGGTCGGTTCGAGGTGCAGGAAGTCGTGCAGCTCCTTCTTGGTGTACTTGCGGATCGGCTTGTCCGGGTCGACCAGGCCGGACTCGGTGTAGAGCCGGTAGTTCCAGCCGCCCGACTTGTAGCCGGGGATGGTGAGCGCACCCTCGTTGAGCGACTTGGAGTCGTCGTAGAGCTGGGTGAGGTCCACGTCGGTGACCGAGCCCCGGCCCTCGCAGCGCGGGCACATGCCGCCGGTGATGCTGAACGAGCGACGCTCCTTCACCTTCTGCCCGGCGCGCTCCAGGGTGACCGCACCCGCTCCGCTGATCGAGGCGACGTTGAAGGAGAACGCCTTGGGCGAGCCGATGTGCGGCTTGCCGAGCCGGCTGAAGAGGATGCGTAGCATCGCGTTGGCGTCGGTGGCGGTGCCGACCGTGGAGCGGGGGTCGGCGCCCATCCGCTGCTGGTCGACGATGATCGCGGTCGTCAGCCCGTCGAGTACGTCGACCTCGGGCCGCGCCAGCGTCGGCATGAAGCCCTGTACGAAGGCGCTGTAGGTCTCGTTGATCAGACGCTGCGACTCCGCGGCGATCGTGTCGAACACCAGCGAACTCTTGCCCGAGCCGGAGACACCGGTGAACACCGTCAGCCGACGCTTCGGGATCTCGATGCTGACGTCCTTGAGGTTGTTCTCGCGCGCCCCGTGCACGCGGATCAGATCGTGGCTGTCGGCAACGTGCAGCGTGGGCGACTGCGTGTCCGCCCTCGTGGCCATGCTCATCGTGTCTCCATCTGTAACGCGGAGCCGCCTTCGCGGTCTCCGTCGGCGTCGCCGGGACCGATCTAACCAGCCGCGCACACAGATCGAACCCGGTGTGCGCGACGAACCGGTCGCCCCGCTCGTGCGGCAGCGCGTCGATCTCGAGGACCTCGACTTCGCCCTCGTCATGGACAGGTCGCGGGCGTGGCCCAGCCCCAGCCGAAAGGCCCGGGTGGTGACGCTGAGCGCGGGAGCCGCCACGAACGTGTTGGGCTCAGTGAACGGAGAACCCGCCGTCGACGTAGATCGCCTGCCCGGTGACGTAGCCGGATGCGCGGCCGGCCAGGAACACCGCCGCTCCGGCGAAGTCCTCGGCCAGGCCGTTGCGCCCGACCATCGTGCGCGCGGCCAGTGCAGCCACCCTCTCCGGGTCGGACGACAACCGCGCATTGAGCGGGGTCATGACGAAGCCGGGCACCAGCGTGTTGCAGGTGACGCCATGCGGTGACCACGCCTCGGCCTGAGAGCGGGCCAACGACTCCAGCGCGCCCTTGGAGACCCCGTAGGCGCCGCTCTGGACGAATGCCCGGTGCGCCTGCTGGGAGGTGATGTGGATGATCCGTCCGAAGCCCCGCTCGGCCATGCCCGGCCCGAACCGCTGGCCCAACAAGTAGGGCGCCTCCAGGTTCACCGCCATCGTGGCGTCCCACACCTCCTCGCCCAGCTCGCCCATCGGCGGCCGCAGGTTGATCCCGGCGCTGTTGACGAGAATGTCGGGCTCTCCGAACACCTCGGCTGCCTGCTCCGCCGCCGCGCGCACCCCGTCGCGGGTGCTCAGGTCGGCGCTCACCCAGGCCGCCCGGCAGCCGTCCGCCGCCAGCTCGTCGACCGTGGCGGCCAGTTCCGACTCCTTGCGCGCCACGATCACCACGCTCGCCCCCGCTCTCGCGAGAGCCCCGGCGATGGCTCGGCCGATGCCGGAACTGCCGCCCGTCACCACGGCAACCCGGCCGTCCAGCGAGAACAGTTCGGAGAGGTAACTGTGCGAGATCATGCCCGCACCCTAGACGGCACGTCCACGGCGACAGTGCCCGGGGCGCGCATCGGCGGACACCCGGCGAGCGCCCGGTCGGCCAAGCGCCGAGAGGCGAGGTCGATGACCGTGGCCGGATACGGGACGGGCACGAGTACCACGCGTCCGTCCGAGCCTGTTCGCCCGCGGAGACGACGTCGTGCGCACCGTCCGGCCGACAACTGCGTGTCGGTGGGGGCATCGGGTACTCGTCGTGCCACGGTGAGCTGATCTGTTCATCGTTGGCTGGAGAAGGAGGAACCTGGAATGGGGCAAGACGGGAATGTCATCACGGAGCTGACAACGGACCACCGTAAGATTGATGCGCTCTTCGAACAGATCGAATTGCAGCCGGTGGGCGACCAGCGGCGGCGCCAATTGGCGGACGAGCTGACGGTCGAGCTGGTGCAGCACTCGGTCGCCGAGGAGCAGTATCTGTACCCGTCGGTCCGCAGGTTCGTCGACGGCGGGGACGACCTGGCAGACAAGGAGATCGAGGACCACGCCAGGGTCGAGCAGCTTTTGAAGGATCTCGAGGGGCGTGACGCCGAAGACGACCAGTTCGACCACCTGGTCGCAAAGCTCAGGCTCGAGGTGGCTGAGCACGTCCGTGATGAGGAGAACCGGCTCTTCCCACTGCTCGCGGAAGTCTGCACACCGGAGGCGTTGGAGCATCTGGGGGGCAAGATCCGCGATGCGAAGAAGGCGGCTCCGACCCACCCCCACCCGGCGGCGCCGGACACTGCTCCCGCCAACAAGATCCTGGGTCCCGGGATCGGCCTGGTGGACCGGGTACGCGATCTGCTGGCGGGCCGGAACCGCTGAGAGAAGTCGCTCAACGAGCGATGACGCCGCCGCCCATGAAGCCGGGTGGTAGGGGCGAGGAACGAATGCTCAGGAGCTTGATGACGGCGGAGAGCAGACGCAGGACACGATGGCAATCAGCGATCGTGCTGCTCGCGGCGCCACCTGCCACCATGTCGCCTTCCCAGTCCGGATGATCACGCCGTCCGCCGCGCCGGACACGGCGAACGGGCCACGACGACGACGGTGGCGCGGGACGGGACCGCGTAAGCCGGCGTGGCGTCGGCCGGCTCACAGACCGTGCTCCTCCATCAGGCGCAGTAGGTTCCGCTTGCGTTTCTGGGCGGTGCGCAGGGTGGTGACGTGTTCGGCAAACTCGTCCGGTGTGCCCAGGCTGCGGTGACAGTCGCGGATGCTCAGCAGCAGGCTGACAAGCTGCTGGTACACCGCGTTGCCGGTCTGCTTGGTGAGTGGCTCGGCCAGGCGCAGGTAGACGCCGAGTGCGTCGGCGGGTCGGACTGCACGGGCCAGGTCGGCGAGGGTGAGCCACTGCCGGTCGTGGGCGCCGTTTTCGGTTGCGGCCTGCCAGGCGGCGTCGACGTCCTTGTCGTCGAGCAGCGCGTCGACCAGGAGCGGTCCGCCGTACCAGCCCCGTTCCCGCCGCCCCGCGTCGGTGCGCAACAGCGCCAGCGCCCCCTCGCGCTCGGCCGGCCAGCAGTCGGCGGCCCGCGCGGCGGCGCGCAGCTGCTGGTAGGCGGGCAGGGTACGGCGGGCGCGGAACTGGTCGCGGCGCAGGTCGACGGCGTCGGGGAGCCGGTCCGCCCGTGCGTAACGCTCGCAGAGGTAGTCGACGAGGGCGCTGTCGACGGTGGAGGAGTCCCGGGCTTCCGCAACGCCGCGCTCCGCCCAGCGCAGTGCCTCGTCGGGGCGCCCGGCGCTGTCCAGCTCATGGGCGATGACGAGGTGCGTGTGGCCGTTGTCCGCAAGGTCGGCCGCGTGCACGGCGATCACCGCGTCGATGTCACCTCCCGCCTTGGCCAGACGTTCCATCAGGTACTTCTCGGCCCAGCCGGTGCGGTTGCCGCGCCACGCCTCGACCGCGAGCCTCTGCAGAACGGTCATCCCGGGTTCGCCGAGCATGTCCTCGTAGTCGAGCGGATCGATGTCGGTGAGGTCGTCGAAGTCGCCGAGCACATGGCCGACCAGCCAGCGCGCGAGCTCCTCCGGGTCGGGGCGGGCCGCGCGGCACGCCTGGAGATGGGCGTCGGCGAGGTCGGCGCCGACCTGCCCGAGCCATCCGCCGGAGTCGTCGACGCTCTCCACCGCCTCGGCCAGCAGCCGCACCGCCTCCCGCGTCAGGGTGATCGCGTCGGCAGCCCGGCCCGAGCCGGTGAGCGCCCCGATCGCGGACACCGCCTGCCCGGCCTGGTCGGCATAGGCACGGGCATCGGCGTACTCGACGTACCCGTACTGCGCGAACGGGCCGATGTCGAGCAGCTCACGGATGCGCGCCCGGACCCCGGCGAGGTCCCCACCGGCGCTCGCGGCCCGCAGCTCCAGGCGGCGGCGCAACTGCCGGTCCTCGGTGATCTGCTCCCGTACGAGGACGAGCAGTTGGTCCTTGGAGAGGCCGGACAGCCAGGCGTCGAGGTCCTCTGCGCGGTCCCGGGCCGCCTTCCGCTGCCGCGGCAGGCTCTCCCGCTGGGCGAGTACGGTCAGGCCAAGGGCGACCAGGTGCTTGCAGAAGTTGCCCTCCAGGCCGTACGGGCAGTCGCACTCGCCGTTCGGTCCTGCGGACCCGCCGAGGGTCAACTCCACCGCGTACCGCTCCGTGCCGTGGACGGTCGCGGTGACCCAGTCGTCACCGACCTCGACTCCGGACACGGCGTCGAGATACCCGCGCCCACGCTCAAAGGAACGGGCGCCGGCCAGCGCCTTGAGAGTCGCCTCGGTGAGGCTGCCCATGGTGTTCCGCCCTGCTGTGACTGTGTGCTTGAGGTATGGCCTAGCAGAGGGTCGGCGGGAGTGTGCCGTCGTCGCCCGCGATGGTGACTTCCGCAGTGCCGTCCCCGCCCTCCGCGTACGCGGCCGTGCACACGAGCTGACGTAGCGCGGTCTTCGCGAGCGGCCGCACCGGGAGCGGGAGGCGGATGGTGATGGTGCTGGAGGTCGACTTGAACACCATTTTGGCGCCCTTTGCCGGCAGGCCCGTGTGGAGTCCGGCCGCGCGCTCGTTCGCCGAGGGGCCGGCGAACAACGCGGCTAGGGTTTTACCGATCCACTCCTGCTTGGCGTTCGGCGGAACGTCCGTTGTGCTGAGTCGGGTCACCGGTGTCAGGCGGCCGTCCGAGGCGAGGAAGAACAGGAGCATCCGCTGGTCGGACGCGGGGAAGACGGTGATGGTGGCCGGCCCGCCGGCCTCGACGACGCCGGTCTCCTGGACTCCGCAGCCGGTCAGCAGGGCGGCCGTCGTGGCGCAGGCCGCGACGGCACGGCCGGTGGTGGAGCCCGTCCGGGTCATGCCGTCGCCTCCGTGCCCCTCAGGGGTATCTCCACGGTGAAGACGGCGCCGCCCTGCGGGCCGTTCGTGGCTCGGATCGTGCCGCCGTGCAGCCGTACGTTCTCCAGGGTGATGGCGAGGCCGAGGCCGCTGCCCGTCGAGCGGCTGCGGGCCGCGTCCGCCTTGTAGAAGCGGTCGAAGATGTGCGGCAGCACGTCGGCGGGTATGCCTGGGCCGCTGTCCGCGACCTCGGTGACGAGCCGGGCGGGCAGCAGGCTCGCATCGTGCGCGCCGGTCGCCATGGCCGCCCCGGGCGCGCCTTCGCCGTAGGGCTCGGTGCGCAGCCGCAGCACGACGGGCGCGCTTCCATGCTTCAGCGCGTTGCCGACGAGGTTGGCGATGACGATGTCGAAGCGCCGGGGGTCGATCCGGGCCCGGATGCCGTCGGGCAGGTCGGTGACGACCTGGGCCGGGTCGATCCAGTGACGGCTCTTCAGGGTCTTGCGGATGGTCTGGGCGATGTCGACCTCGTCGGTGTTCAGCTCGGCGGCCCGGGCGTCGAAGCGGGATATCTCCATCAAGTCCTCGACGAGCAAGGCCAGTTTGCCCGTCTCGGCGCTGATCAGCCGTACGGCGGCTGCGGTGTCGGGGGCGAGGCCGGCCGCGTCCTCGTCCAGGACCTCGGTGACGGCCAGCATCCCGGCGAGCGGGGTGCGCAGTTCGTGGGAGACGTCGGAGGCGAAACGACGGGCACGTGCCTCGGCCGCCCGGAGTTCGCCCACGGTCCGCTCCAGTTCGCCGGACGACTCGTTGAAAGTGCGGGCCAGATCGGCGAGTTCGTCGCTGCCCCGGACCTGGATACGGGTGTCGAGGCGTCCGTCGCCCATGCTTCGCGCGGCCTTCCGCAGGTCGCGGACCGGGCGCAGCACGCTGCGTGCCGACAGCAGGGCCGGGACGAGGGCCACCGCGAGCCCGGGGACGGCCCCGTCACGAGCCGCGTCGAGCATGGCCTGGATGTTGGCCTCCTCGTCGGTCAGCGGCATCACGGCGTACAGCACCAGCCCGGTGGGACGTGTGGTCTGGCCGGCCTGGAAAACGGTCGGGACTCCCACGGTCAGCCACGGGGTGCCGTTCCTGTCGACTCGCTGGAAGTTGCCGCGCGGGTGGGCGCGCGCGGCACGGCGCAGTTCGGGAGTGATCACGCTCGAAACGGGCTTGTCGGCCGAGGAGACCCGGACCGAACCGTACTCGGCGAACACCACCCACGGGTGGGGGTTGCCCTGCCGGGCGAGTCGGCGCAGCTGTTCCTGGAGCGACAGGGGCTCGACGGGCAGCGGCGTGGCGAGCTCCTGGACCCGCTCGCGGAAGGCGGACACAGCCGTGTCCTGGGCCTGCTGGAGGATCGCGTTGCGTGCCTCGCGGTAGGCGAGGGTCGCGGTGGTTCCGGCGCTGACAGCAGCGACCAGCAGAAAGGCGAGCACCAGTCGGGTGCGCAGCCCGATACGGGTTTTGCGGCGGTTCACCAAGGGCTCACAGGGGTCCGAAGCGGTAGCCGAAGCCCCGCAGGGTCTGGATGTAGCGGGGGTTGCCGGGTAGGTCCTCGATCTTGTGGCGCAGCCGCCGCACGCAGGCGTCGACCAGGCGGGCGTCGCCGTGGTAGCTGTGTTCCCAGACGTGCTCCAGCAGTTGCTGACGGCTGAAGACCTGCTCGGGCGCGGCCGTCAGATACAGCAGGAGCTTGAGTTCGGAGGGGGCGAGCGCCACGCGCTCCCCCGCCTTGGCGACGTTCAGCCCGGCACGGTCGATGGCGAGGTCGCCGTGGAACTCCACGGCGGGCCGGCCGCCCGGCTCCTCGATGCGGCGCAGTACGGCCCGGATGCGGGCCTCGATGACCTCCGTGCGGGCGGGTTTGACGATGTAGTCGTCGGCCCCGGCCTCCAGCCCGACCACGACGTCGAAGTCGTCGCCGCGGGCGGTGAGCATGATGATCGGCAGCTGACCGGCCTCGCGTACCTGGCGGCAGACCTGGACGCCGTTGATGCCGGGCAGCATGAGGTCGAGGAGCAGCAGATCGGGGCGGAATTCACCGATGGCCGCGAGCCCCGCCTCGCCGGTGGGGGCGGTGCGTACCTCGTGCCCACGGCGGCGCAGGCCGAGTTCGATGCCTTCTCGCACGGAGGCGTCGTCTTCGATGAGCAGGACACGTGGCATGTGCGGAGTATTCCATTCGATCAAGTGACGAACGTATCCGGTCAGTTGAATGACAAAAGGTGGCCGGTGGGCCTCCTTGTCAGCCCCGGCGGCGGAGTAGGCGGGGCACCGCCCGCAGGACGGCCTCCAGCTCGGTCAGGCGCAGGGGACGGGTCAGCAGTGCGAAGGTCGCCAGGATGGCCACCGTGCCCGCCGTCGCCGCCGCGAGCGGGCCGAGCGAGGCGGTGCGCCCGGCCGCGAGGTGACCGAGCAGGGCGGCCGGGATCGCGGCCAGCAGCAGTCGGGCCAACCCGGCCGCGGCCGGCGAGCGCCACGGCGGGCGCCGGGGGCCTGCGGCCGCCGCGAGCCTGCGGTCGAGGACGTACGCGGTGACCGCACAGCCCACGAAGAGCGCCACCGAGTACGCCCCGGCCATCCCTGTGACCGCCCAGCGTGCGGGCAGCAGCACACAAGCGGCCGCGGACAGAGCCGCGTTGAGCCCGGCGATCACCAGGTTCAGCAGAAAGGGCGTGCGGGTGTCGGAGAGCGCGTAGAAGGCGCGCGAGAGGACGTACTGCCCGGAGAAGGCGATCAGTCCAGGCGCGAAGGCTGCCAACGCCCCTGCCATGACCGCGATGTCGTCCGCGCCGGTCCTGCCGTACTGGAAGGCCACCGCCATGGTCGGCCCGGCGACCGCGAGGAGCACGCACGCGGCGGGCACGACGGCGGCGGCGCTGCTACGCAGGGCGTACGAGACGTCCCGTCGCACGCCGGCCGTGTCACCGTCCGCCGCCGACCTGCTCATCCGTGGCATCAGCGCGGTGACCAGGGAGACGGTCACGATGCCGTGCGGCACCGCCCACAGCAGATACGCGTTGCCGTAGGCGCTGAATCCGGCGCCGCCGTCGATGCCCTCGGCCGCGGCGCGCTGCCCCGCCGTCGTCGCGAGCCTGGTCACCACCCAGTACGCGAGCTGGTTGGTGAACACGAGCAGCACCAGCCAGCCGGCCGAGCGCAGCGGCCGCGACAGCCCGCTGCCCCGCCAGTCGAACCTGGGCCGCCAGCGAAAGCGCGCCGCCCGCAGGGACGGCAGCAGCGCCACCGCCTGTACGACGATCCCGGCCGTGGTGCCCCAGCCGAGCAGCGCGGTCTCTGCGGGAGTGAGCGTTCCCCCGTCTACGGCCGTGGCCAGGTAGAGGCCGAAGACGGCAATGACGACCACGTTGTTGAGGACCGGGGTCCACATCATGGCGCCGAACCGGCTGCGGGCGTTCAGCACCTGTCCCAGCAGGGTGAACAGGCCGAGGAAGAATATCTGGGGCAGGCAGGAACGCGCGAACGCGACCGTCGTCGCCGCCTGCGCGCCGGTGTAGTCGGTGTAGGCCGCCACCAGCGCGGGCGCGGCGAGCACCGCCCCGGCCGTGATCAGCAGCAGGGCGGCCGTGCAGGCGGTGAGAAGGCGGTCCGTGTACGCGGCCCCGCCGTCCTCGTGTTCCTTCGCGGCCTTGACCAGTTCGGGGACGAAGACGGCGTTGAGCGCGCCGCCGAGGAGCAGGGTGTAGACGATGTTGGGGACGGTGTTGCCGACCGCGTAGCCGTCGGCGGCCAGGCCCACGCCGAGCGCTGCGGCGACCACGGCGGAGCGTACGAAGCCGGTGGCGCGGGAGACCAGGGACCCGGCGGCCATGACCGCGCCGCTGCGCAGCACGGATCCGGGCCGGTGGGCCGGCTGCTCGGTCGTGGGAGTCCCGTCGGTGGATCGGGTATCGCGATCGCCCGGGGTGGCCCGGGCCTGGGAGGCGCTCATCGGCGGGCCAGGTACATCTGGAAGGCGCGGTACAGCGCGTGGTTGGCGGTGCCGTTCAAAGGTGTCTCCCACTCCCCCAGCGTCTCGACGACCTTCCCCCCGGTGCCGAGCTTCCAGCGCAGCAGCCCGAACGAGCGTTCGTCGGGGTCGAGTGTGGAGGGTACCCCGCGCATGTCGTAGACCTCCGCGCCCCGGGCGTGGGCGTCGAGCATCATCTGCCACTGCAGGGCGTTGGAGGGGCGGACCTCGCGCCGGTGGTCGGCGGAGGCCCCGGTCTGGTACCAGACCCGCCGGCCTACGGTGATCATGGTGTGGGCGGCCAGGATCTCGCCCCCGTGGCGGGCGAGGTAGAGCCTCATCCGGCCCGGTTCCTCGGCGTTGAGGGCCGCGTACTGGCGCTCGTAGTACGCGAGTGAGCGGCCGAGGCGGAAGCCGTCGCGCTCTTCGGTGATCCGCAACAGCCGGTAGAAATCGGGGAGTTCGGCGGCGCCGCCCACCGTCACCTGCACGCCCGACTTCTGCGCCCGGCGGATGTTGCGCCGCCACTCCTGGCTGAGCCCGGACCACAGGTCGTCGCTGGTCCGCCCGGCCAGCGGCACCTGGAAGACGTAGCGAGGCTGGGCGTCCCCGTCGTCGTCCCCGTCGCCGCAGCGCCGCCAGCCGCGGGCCCGCAGCCGCTCGGCCACGGCGGTGCCCAGCGGGTCGACCTCGCAGTCCAGCACGTCGGACAGGCTTCGCCCGGGCCCGGTTGCCGCCTTGAGCGCGGCGGCGTTCCACCGGCGGTGGGCGGGCGAGGGACCGATGCGTACGGCGAACGCTCCCAGGGTGCGCAGATGACTCAGCAGCGGGGAGAGCCAGTCGAGATCCGGGTCGGCCCAGTCGGCGACGGGCCCCTCGGGCAGGTAGGCGAAGTACTTGCGGGTGCCGGGGAACTGACGCAGCAGCACCAGCGCGACTCCGCTCAGCCGCCCGGCCCCGAGCCCGGTCTGCGGTCCCCAGCCGAGCAGTTGGGCGCGCCAGCCGTCCTTCACCGCGGCCCAGGACGGGCACTGCAGAAAGCCGGGAGCCAGGGCGGAGCCGGTGCGGGATGCCAGGAAGGCTCGGTACGCTTCGGCGGAGACGGGTCCCAGCCACGCTTCCTGCTGACCGCGGCCTGCCGTCACGAGCAGCACTGACACTGCGCCTCCTCGGGTGCCGTTGTTGTCGGATGGGGAACCGAGCCGTTCGGCACGGAACGCGAGGAAGATTCACAGGCGCCCGTGACCGTGCCGCGCGGCGAATGTGACCGGACCATGACCGTTTCTGTGCGGCCGCTGTCACACGCTCCAGAGCCGGTGTCCTGGTCGACGGACTCGCCCCCTTCACCACACACATGACAAAAGGCCAGGTCAGACAGGTGTCTGACCTGGCCTCAGCGGGCCATGCCGCGGCCGCGGTCGGTCCGGCGAAGGTCCGTCAGTCCTGTACGGCGACGTACGGCACATGGAGGCCGGAGGGATCGTCGTTCGTCCCTGACACCCAAATCCGGCCCTGCTCGTCGATGTCCGTGCCGTAGAGCCGCCCGGAGCCGGGCGGCTGCTGTCCCCGCACCAGGTGTCCGGCCCGGTCCAGGGTCAGGACGTAGGTGAAGTCCGGGTCCACCGCGGGGTCGAAGGTCTCGCCGACGATCACCGGCCGGTCCTGCTCGTCGAAGGTGATGCCCTGTAGCTGCGCCGTCTCCTTCGGGGTGCGTACCTCTTCCCAGCGGCCGTGGTACAGCCGCAACACCACCGGGCGGCGCCACAGCTCGTCGTCCTGGACAAGACCCACGGTCCATATCTCGCCGGGTTGCCGTTGCGCGATGCCGTCGAGGTAGAAGGTCTGGCCGTCGAGGTGGGCGGGGAGCCGCTGGCGGGTCCAGGTCGTTCCGTCGAAGTGCGAGACGCCCTTGACCCCGACCAGCCACACGTCGTCCTCCGCCAGGGGGAGGATCGAGATCGTGGAGCCGACGGCCGCGTCGGCCGGGATCTCGGTGTTGCGCCACTCCCCCTGCGGGCTACGGGTCATCAGCAACGAGTCCTGGTAGCCGTCCGGGTCGTCGCCGAAGAGGCCGCCGCCGGCCCAGACCGTGCCCCGGGGCGAGACGGCGACCGCGTAGAAGCCGCCGACCGCGTCCGCGGGCAGGGGCAGGTCCTCCAACTGCCAGGAGGCGCCGTCCCAGTGCTGGACGGTCGGCATGTCGGTCTTCGTTCCCTCGTCCTTGGACCCGACCGCCCAGGCCTCACCGCCAGGGGCCGCGACGATGTCGTCCAGGCGACCGTGCGCCGCGGGCTGCGGCGTCCTGGTCCAGCCGGTGCCGTTCCAGCGCAGGGCGAGCGGGGACCAGTCGGTCACGTCGATCCCGGCCGTCCACGTCGCCCCCTGCTCGCTGGAGACGTGGTAGAGGATGGCATCGCTCAGGCCCTCCGGTGCGACGGAGCGCCACGAGGCGGTGTCCGCGGACGCCGGGGCCACGCCGATCGTGAACGCGACGGCGCCGGCGAGCAGGGCCACGACGAGGGGGCGGCGGCGCGGAGCGGCGGGGCGAGATGTGGTGTCGGACAAGGAACATCCCCTTCCTCAGGACGGTCACAACGCGGGGAAGATTCACAGCCGTCCATGACCGTCTCGCGCGGCGTGTGTGACCGGACGATGACCGTTCCTCTGCAACTGCCGTCATGCGGCCGACATGCCGATGTCCGGCGTTTTTCGCGGCTTAGGGTCCCCCACGTTCCGGTGTCTTCCCGACGTCCACGGAGGTTTCCCGTTGAGCCAGATACGTGTCGCGATACGCAGGGGCCGGGTCCGCTGCAGCGCCTCCGCCACTGTCGCGGCGGCCGCCGTCCTGCTGACCACGGCCCTCTCCGCCTGCTCCGCCGACGGCACGACACCGTCCGGGTCGGACGCGAAAGCCGGCGGCGGGACCACGAACGGCCGGGTGGCGACGGTCACCGTGACGCCCCGCGGCGCCCGGGCGAAGGCGGGCGAGCCGGTCAAGGTCGTCGCCCACGGCGGCACCCTCACCTCGGTCACCGTCACCGACGCCGGAGGTGACACACTCGCCGGCGCACTGTCGGACGACGGCCTGACCTGGACGTCGGACCGCAACGCCGTGCCCGGCACCACCTACACCGTCAAGGCGGCCACCCGCGCGGACAGCGGCACGGCGGGGACCGAGCGGGCGTCCTTCACCACCGCCACCGCCGACAAGGTCAACAAAGTGGACTGGCGGCCCGGCGACACCACCACGGTCGGCGTGGCCCAGCCGATCTCCCTGGTCTTCGACTACCCGGTGCGGAACAAGGCGGCGGTGGAGAAGCAGCTCAAGGTCACCACCTCGAACCGGACCGAAGGCTCCTGGGGCTGGATGAAGGACTGGTCGGGCAAGGACCGCGTCGACTGGCGGCCCAGGGAGTACTGGCAGTCCGGCACCAAGGTGACCCTGGACGCCCGGCTGAACGGCACCGACTCGGGGCCCGGCGGCGGCTGGTTCGTACGCGACTACAGGCTCGGCTTCACCGTCGGCGCCCGGCAGGTGTTCAAGGTCGACCTCGACAGCAAGCGGCTCACCCTGGAGCGCGACGGCCGGCCGGTACGGACCTTCCCGGTGTCCGGCGGCACGCCCGGCCCCGACACGGGCTCCTGGCGCGGCACGGAGGTACTGATGGCGAAGGAGGGCACGATCCGGATGAACTCCGAGACCGTGGGCCTCGGCGACGCCTACGACCAGAAGGTCGACTACGCGATGCGCCTGACCTGGTCGGGTACCTACGCACACGCCGCGCCCTGGAACGCCGCCTACTTCGGCAGGGCCAACAGAAGCCACGGCTGCATCGGCATGAGCGACGCCGACGCCCGATGGCTCTACGAGAATGCCCGCATCGGCGACCCGTTCGAGGTCAAGGGCGCGGAGACAAAGGGGGAAGTGGCCCTGAACAACGGCCTCGGCGACTGGAACGTCGGCTGGGAGCAGTGGCGTACCAGGAGCGCCTTGCGGTGATCAGCGGCGGTATCCGTCGGAGTCGTGGGCCGGGGTACCGACGGGCCCGGTGCTCGCCCGCAGGGAGATCGGCGGCGCGAGCAGATGGTGCCGGGCGGGTGCGTCGGGCCGGTCGATCCGTTCGACGAGCAGGTCGACGGCCAGCCGGCCCATCTGCTCCGCGGGTACGTCGGCTGCCGTGAGCTGCGGGGTCACCGTCTCCGCCCAGCGACTGGCCACGACCCCGGTGATGGAGAAGTCGCGCGGCACATGGCGGTCGGCCCGGGCCAATCCCCGGTACAGGCCGCCCAGTGCGGCCTCGTTCAGCGTGACCAGGGCGGTGGTGGCCGGGTCGTCGTGCAGGATCCGCTCCACGCACGCCTCGCCCGCGGGGGCGTCATCACCGCAGCTGTACGTCCGTACGGTGAGCCCGCGCTCCGCCGCCGCCTTCGTGAACCCGTCGAGACCCCGATGGGCGGACTCGTAGCCGGCTCGAAGCAGTTGCTCGGGCCGGTTGACGAAGGCGATCCTGCGGTGCCCGAGGTCGGCGAGGTGGTGAACGCATGCCGCCGCCAGCGCGGTGTGGTCCAGGCCGACCCACCAGCTGCCCTCGGGGTGTGCGGTGCGGCCGATGCAGACGGCGGGAAAGCCCAGTGCGCCGAGGTGGTCGACCCGGTCGTCATCCAGCCTGATCTCCATCAGGATCGCGCCGTCGACCCGGCGCTCGGCGAGCAGGCGCTGGAAGGAGCGGTCGCTGTCCACACCACTGGGAGAGAGCAGGACGTCGTAGTCGTACAGCGCGGCCGCCTCCACCACGCTGCCGATGAAGTCCAGCTGCATGCCGGTGTAATGGTTCCCGGCCGGCGGGAACGCCAGGCCGATGGTGCTGGTCCGGCCGTTCGCCAGAGCCCGCGCGCTCGCGTTGGGCCGGTAGCCCAGCTCGTCGATGACCTGCTGGATCTTGCGGCGGGTCCCCTCCGACAACGAGCGCTTGCCACTCAGGGCATAGGACACAGTGCTCCGCGAGACACCGGCCCGCTTGGCGATCTCACCGATGTTCACGGGACTCCTTCGTCAACTTCGTCGAACAGGTTCGATTCCGAAGCGGCCATCGAACCGGACGTCGAACCGGTTCGATGAAGGGAAGTTAGGAGCGACGGGAACGAGTGTCAATGCCTTGCGCTCACTTTCCGATAGCCGCTCTTCGATCGGCGTCGGGGGTATTGCCGCTCCGTTTCCGGCGGTGCTAGCTTCCGGCGAACCGGTTCGACAGAGCCACTTGGGATCACCATGCCCGCCGAGCGAGGCCTCGCCGGCTCGGGCCGTCGTCCAGCGCGTCCCGTACAACAACGGGGCGGCGGTGGCCGGTCCGGAGACCGTCTCCGACACCACCCTCACCGTCAGCGCAACGCCGCCTCGCTGAGCATCCCCTGGTCCAACGCCAAGGACGGCTACACCGTCACCCTGCTGCCACCGTCCAGCACCACCGTCTCCACGGTCGCCGTCAGCCAGAACAGCGGCCAGTGCCTGGACGACACCGACCTCAGCAAGGCCGACGGCACGCAGTATCAGCAGTACTACTGCGAGGGCGGCTACCAGCAGATGCTCGACCTCAAGCCGGTCTCGGGCCGCACCAACACCTACACCGTCGTCAACGAGCACAGCGGCAAGTGCCTGGACATCTCGGGCTCCTCCACGGCCGACGGCGCGGCCGTCACCCAGTACACCTGCACCGGCGGCACCAACCAGATGTTCACCCTCAGCCCCGTCACCGCGCTCGGCAACAGCCACGACTACCAGCTCGTCGCCGTCCACAGCGGCAAATGCGTCGACGTCTCCAACGTCTCCACCCAGCCACGGGCCCTGATCCACCAGTGGACCTGCGACGCCGCCGGCGCCCTCGCCAACAAGAAGAACCATCTCATTCCCCCGGATGGCGAAGTGCTCCTGCCGGTGAAGGTGTTGAGCTGCTGGTACGGGGTGTCGCGGTCATTCCGTGGGCCGGCGTGCCTGTCCTACTTCGCGGTGGATTGCCCAGGCGTCCGCCACCGGACCCACGTGGCCGAGCTTGTCGGGGTTGATCACCGAGCGGATCGTCTGGATCTGCCCGTCGAGTACATCGAGCGCCATGATGGTGAGGACCTTGCCGTCCCGGTCGCGGAAGATCGCGCCCGGCTGGCCGTTGACCTCGCGCGGCTCCCATGTCACGTCGATCCGGGCCATCCGGGGGAAGACGGAGGCAAGCAGCCGGGCCACGTTCTCGGCGCCGATGACGGCCCTGGCCAGCTGCGGGGCCTTGCCGCCGCCGTCGCCGACCATCGATACGTCGGCGGCGAGCAGGTCCCGCAGACCGGCGACCTCACCCTCGCGGAGGGCGTCGAAGAACCGCGACGCCAGTTCCTCCCGCTCTTTGCGGTCCGCTTCGAAGCGGGGCCGGCCTGCGGCCATATGGCGCCGCGCCCGCACCGTCAGCTGGCGGCACGCCGCCTCCGAGCGCCCCACCGCCGACGCGACCTCGGGAAAGCCGAAGCCGAACACCTCCCGCAGGACGAAGACCGCCCGCTCGAGCGGGCTGAGCCGCTCGAGCAGCAACAGGGCCGCCATCGACACCGAGTCGGCCAGCTCCGCCGACCGCACCGGATCCTCATAGGGGTCGGCGAGCAGCGGCTCGGGGAACCACGACCCCACGTACTGCTCCCGCCGGACCCGGGCCGAGCGCAGCACGTCGATCGAGATCCGGGTCACCGCGGCCGAGAGGAAGGCCTTGACCGACCTCGGTTGTGTCGGGGAGGCCTCGAAGCGCAGCCAGGTCTCCTGGACCGCGTCCTCGGCCTCGCTCACGCTGCCCAGGATCCGGTAGGCGATCGAGAACAGCAGCGGCCGCAGCTCCTGGAACTCCTCGGTCCTGTTCATGCCAGCTCCTCCTTGAAGCCCTGGCGCCACGAGGGGTAACGCAGCTGCCGGCCGAGTTTCCGCTTCACCTTGGCGTTGGAGACGCCGAGCCCCTCGGTCATCATCGTCATCGCCATGTCCCCGGCCAACAGTCGGACCGGCCACTTGCGGGTGCGCATCGGCCACTTCGCCCGCGCGCACGCGGCCAGGACGGTAGCGCGCGCCGCGTCCTCGAGACGCACCCACGGGAAGTGGTGCCGCCGGTCAGCCGGTGAAGGACTCGGGGCCGAAGCGGCCCCACGCAATGAGTGCTGCAAGCACGAGATAGATCAGGTTCAGCACCACAAACTTGGATTCGCCGCGTCGGCCATGGGTGATCATCGCGCCGACCATCAGCCCGACCCAGCAGACGGCAGTCACCGGCACCAGCACCGGTGTGATGTCGACCACGGCGGGCAGGATCAGGCCCGCCGCGGCCAGGAGCTCGAGGACGCCGAGGGTCTTGACGAAGCCGGCGCCGGCGTCTGCGGTCCATCCCCCACCATCGGCCGCGGCCAGCTTCTCCCTGGGCACGAATGTCTTGGTGATGCCGCCGACCAGGGCTACTGCGGCCAGCAGTCCGGCAGCGATCCACAGCGCGAGGTTCATCGTCCACTCCTTGATCGAAAATTGCCTGCGCCTCGTACGACGAGACAGCAACCCCGCCTGTGACATCTCCCAACACCTGGACAGGGGAAGGCGGAGGCGCGTACGGCCTTCCCGGACACGCCCTCATCCCGACGTGTGTCTGACCGTGCGGGGCGATGAGCGGACGATCTCGGCCTTCCGACGTCGTTGGCCAGGTAACAGCAAGCGGGCCTGCGCCTCGGCTCCCGATGCCCTCCGGCTGGAGACGTCCCCGCAGCGTCGCGCGGTGTCACGACACGTGCCACTGCGGCCCGACCACTCCACGCATCGACCACCTGGCCGGTGGCCTCAGTGGGAGCAGCGCCGCGGGACCCGGGTAGCCGACCCTGATGTGACGTCCCCCACCTGCTCTTGCCCCAGCCAGGAAGGTGTACCTAAGTTCGGCGACATGTCCCCCCATACCCCTCGCCTTCCCGACGATCCGGACGAGCCCGTCGAGCCGCGCCGACCCGAGGCAGGCCCACCGGACAACGCCCCGCTGGTCGACTTCACCGTGGACCTGACCTCGCACGAGATGCTGCGGCGCGCCCATGTGCTGGACGCTCTCGGCCCCGACTGGGATCCCCTGGCGGCGCTGCGCGGCGAAGACGCGGCGTACGACCTGTTGTACTCCGGCCTCAGCGAGGAACAAGAACGCCTGTACGACGACCTGGTCTCGGCCGGTGTCCTTCCCCGGAGGGGAGGCGGCCGTGCTGCCCCTTGATCCACAGGCAGATCGCGGACGCCGGGCCTGGGTGCCCTGCCCGAGCTGCGCCGACAGCCGCGGGTGCGTCGCCTGCGAGCAGCGGCGTACGTGCTCCGAGCACTGGCGCTACCTCCTGTCCAACACCGGAAGCCTGCTCCACCTGCAGTGCCCGTCGTGCACCCATGTGTGGGACCACGAAACCGGCTTCGGAGCCACTCGTTCCCGCTCGGAGCGCATCATCAGCCACCTTTGGCGGCAGTGACCGCCACGGCCGTCGTCGGCAGCCTCGTTCGCCCTCCAGGCAGAGACGACGCCTCCTCGGGGATCTGGCGGCGCTCCCGCAGGGATGCGTTCCTCTCCCGCAGGGACGCGTTCCTAGGTCGTCACACCACCTGTTGCACCTTCCACATGAGAGCGTCGAACTCCTCGGCGAGGGCCGTGCCCGGACGACCCGCGTTGCAGACCGCGCTCCAGGCACGGCCGTTGGACGGGCGCACCAGAATGGACTGGGTGCCGGGCAGGGTGCCGTCGTGCCAGATGGTGTCAATGGTGTTGACGGCCCATCCCCGCGCGTAGCCGGGGGTTGTCGCCGAGGCAGGGCGCGCCGCGGACGCGGTCGTCATGGCCGTACGTGTCATCGGCTGCAGCAGATCGGGCGGTGACGGCAGACCGTCGACCGAGAAGCAGAACCGAAGTACGTCGGCCGGTGTCGCGGCCCAGCCTCCATGGGCGTCCATGCGGTCGACACGGATGCCGTACGGAGCGGCGCTGTCGAGGCCGACGTACATCGCCTCCTGGGCCGCCCGGTCCGGAGCCGTGGCCCCTGCCAGGAACGCCCGCCCGGCACCGCTGGGGTTGAGTACGGACTGGAGCACTGAGGCCCCGTACGACATGCCGGTGACACGCTCGACGATTCGTCCGAGCAGGCAGTAACCGAAGTTCGAGTAGTTCCATGTCGTGCCCGGGTCGAATTCGAGTGGCCGGTTGTTGAGAGTCCAGGTGATCAGCGCGTTCCGGTCGAGCGCCGTCTGCTGGAACATGGGGTCGTTGGCGTCGTTGCTCCAGCCCCCGGCCGTGTGCTCCAGCAGGTGCTGCACCGTCACGGCCCGCACTCGGTCGCTGTAGGGCTGCGTCCCGTACGTGGTGCCGAGGAGGGCTCCCGGTCCGAATACCCGGTCCGTGAGAGCGAGCCGGCCTCGCTCGAGCAGCAGGTGCACCGCGGTGGACGTGATGGGCTTGCTGACGCTTGCGATGCGGAACCGGTGGTCGGGCGTGGCGATTTCGCGGGTGATGCGGTTGGCGTAGCCGAAGGCGCGGGCGGAGCTGACCGAACCATTGCGGGCCACGGCGAAGGAGAAACCCGGAACGGCCCACTTCTGCATGAAGGGCACCACGAGACCTGTGGCGGCGTCGCCGCTGAGGTCGGCCTCGGGCGTGGACTCCCAGATCGTTGTGTAGCGTGCCGAGGCGCCGTCGCGGGCGCCGCTGATGTCGACCAGCCGTAGACCGGCTCGGGAGTTGGCGTCGAACTGGCCTTGGTAGTCGCTGTGGGTCACTCCGTGCATGGCCGTCCCGGGGTGCCCGGGCGACTGCTCCCAGATGCCCGCGTACCGGATGTCGTTGCCGATGGTGTAACCGACGGCGCGCACGAGCCGGAACCCGAGATCGCGTTGCCTGTTGAATTCGCGCTGGTACTCGTCACTGGTCAGGCCATGTCGGGCTGACCAGGCGGGGCCGGCGTAACGGTCCCAGATACAGGCGAACCGCTCCCCGCCCGCGTTTTCGTAGGGGGAGACGCAGCGCAGGCGGAAGCCCCGGCGTGACAGGTCATCGAACAGGGCCTGGTACTCATTGCTGGTCAGGCCGTGCCGTGCGACCCATTCCAGGCCCTGTTCCTGTTCCCAGACGGCGCTGAACAAGGGCGAGTCCCCTGACCGGAACACCGACAGGTCGACGGGTCGGAAGCCGCTGCCGCCCAGCGATGTCACCGTAGCCTGGTAGTCGGTGGCGGAGATGCCGTGGCGTGCCTGCCACGAACTTCCGTTCTGCACAGCCCACACACTCGCGAACCGAGGCCGGCCGCCCAGTTCATAGCCTGAGATCTTGATCAGCCGGTACCCTCGCCCGCTGAGGCGGTCGAACTCGGCTTGATGCTCCGCCGCCGTAAGGCCATGACGCGCTTGCCAGTCAGTCACAATCATGAGTCAACTCCGGTGCTCAGGCACCCTGGCGATGTGCCTGTTCGGCGAACGCATGTGGGGGGAGCGGCAGGCGTCACTTTCAGCGGCTGAAGCGCTGAGTTTTCCGTGGTGATCCTGCATGGCAGTCAGCTCGATCACGCAGTCAGGGACCGCCTTGTTCGCTCACGTGCCCCTACTACGAACCGCAGTATCACGCTAATCGGCCCGTATCAGGGCTGCAAGTCGACCAAGATCCGGTCGACCGTACGCCTGCCCCCCCCCGCAGGCCAGGGACACCCCGGTAGCCGTCGAGAAAGCAGCCGCCGTAGCCGCGTGCGTTGGACGATCTCCAAGACGACGCGGCCCACGGCGGCCGGGGAGCAGGTCGGCAGGCGCAAGGCCGTTCCCACCAGGCTCGGGTTCAGTGCAGGTCGGCCCGCGCGGGGTTGTCGTCGAGGAAGCCGCCCGACTGGTGCTTCCACAGCTTCGCGTAGGCGCCGTCCGACGCGAGCAGCTCCTGGTGCGTGCCCAGCTCGACGATCCGTCCGCGGTCGAGGACGACGAGCTGGTCCATGGTGGCGACCGTGCTCAGCCGGTGTGCCACCACGAGCGCCGTCCGCCCCTCCATCAGTCGCCACAGCGCCTCCTGGACAAGGATCTCGCTCTCGGAGTCCAGGGCGCTGGTCGCCTCGTCGAGCAGCAGGACCGGCGCGTCGCGCAGGATCGCCCTGGCGAGGGCGACCCGCTGGCGCTGTCCGCCGGACAGCTTGACACCGCGCTCGCCCACCATGGTGTCGAAGCCGTCGGGCAGCGCGTCGGCGAACTCCGTGACGTGCGCCGCCTCGGCCGCGCGACGGATCTCGGCGTCGGTCGCGTCCGGCCGCGCGAACGCGATGTTGTCCCGTAGCGTGCGGTGGAACATCGCCGGGTCCTGCGGCACGTAGGCGATCAGGCTGCGCAGGTCGGCCTGGCGCAGCCTGCTGATGTCCTGACCCCCGATCAGGATCCGGCCTTCGTCGATGTCCGTCATCCGCAGCAGCAGTCGGGTGAGCGTGGTCTTGCCCCCGCCGGACCGGCCGACGAGACCGATCTTCGTCCCGCTCGGCACGGCCAGGTCGAGGCCTTCGAAGAGCGGCTCCGCGCCCGCGTGGGTGAAGGTCACCTGCTCGAAGCGGACGTCGGCGGCCCGGGGCAGCAGCGGCTCCGGCGACGCCGGGTCGAGCACGGTCGGCGGCTTCAGCAGCAGTTCGGTGAACTGCGCGGCCTCCGTCATCGAGCTTTCCAGTCGGCGGTAGATCTGGTTGAACTCGAACATGATCCGCGTCGCGTTGCTGTAGTACGTGAAGGCGACCACGACAGCCTCCACGCCGTGCTCGCCTCCGCCGAGCGCGACCGCGAGCAGCAGGCCCAGCGCGTTGGTCAGCACGGACATCGGCGCGACCAGCGTGTCGATGCGCAGGTTGCCGTAGTCCCACGACCTCAGCATGAGCCGCCGCGACGCCGCGACGCGGGACCGGTGCTCGGCGGCCTCGCGTTCCTCGGCGGCGAACGCACGGACCGTGTCCATGTTCATCAGGCTGTCGGCGACGTGGCCCGACACCCGGGCGATCGCCTCCTCGCGCTGGTCGACCAGCGCCTGGCGGCGACGGATGAGGGGCACCACACAGAAGGCCGTCAGTACGATCATCACCAAGAGCCCGACCACGAGCAGCGGATCGTACTGCCACAGCACCACCGACCCGAACAGCAACGGCACGAAGCTGCCCACGACCTGGAAGGTCATCGTGTCGACGAACTCCTCGAAACGGGAGGCAAAGCTCAGCACCCGCTTGGTCAGCGATCCGGCGAAGTTGTCGTGGAAGAACGCGGCGTCCTTGGCGAACAGCTCGTCCATGCCGATCACGTACAGGTGCTCGATGCCGAGGGCGTCAACGCGGTTCAGGCAGTGCAGGCCGATACGCCACAGCGTCTCCGCGAGCAGCAGGACGCCGGCGAAGGCGAGAACGTAGGGCAGCGTCGAGCCGACGGTGACAGCGGCGTCGCCGGCGATTCGGCCGACGAGCTTCGCCACGACCAGCGGCGCCACGTAGTTCAAGCCGATGTTGCCCAGCGCCGACAGCAGCACCGCGGGCACCGTCAGCCGCCGGAGCCGGGCCAACTCCCGTGCGTAGTAACGAAGTGCGAGCAGCACCGGGCCCCTGCCCGACGAGACCTCGCGCGATTCAGACGATCCCATCTCCACCCCGTGTTGTCGTGCAGCCCGTCACGTGCTTCTGTCGGGGATGCCGTTGCTAAAGGGCCGTGCGGAGCTTCGGTTCGAGTGAGTGCCCTCGCCCGGGTCTTCCTCCGGCAGGCGGGCACGACGACGGAGCCCCCGCGCAGCCCGCGGCGACGCCGACGTGCGAGTACGGGCAGGCCATGAATCGCAGTGTCCCGCGAAGGCGCACGCGGAGTCCAAGCCTTTTTCGCACAGCCCGCTCCAAGGTGGAAGGACGTGCTACTCGTGCCACCGCGAGGCGTGCCGGCGGTGAGCGTCCGTCAGTCCGTCACGGAAGAACCGCTCGTAGTATTCGGACTCCAGGTGGTGCGTCTGCAGCCAGACGCCGGGCACGTGGATGGCGTCGGTATGCGCGGGGAACCGCCCGTGGGTCGCGTGGATGTACACGCAGATGTCCCGTGCACAGTCGATCACTTGCTGGTCGTACTCGCCGGCCTCGGTGAGGTAGCGCTGTGCGTAGCCGTTCTTGTAGATACGGGTGAAGACATCCTGGTCCTCATAGATGCCGCCCTTCCCGAACTTGCCCCGTACGACGGAGTCGACAGCGTCCTCCATCGACGGGTGGTTCGGTGGGCAGGCACACTTGATGAGGTGTTCGCCACCGGCCCGCAGCCCCACCGGGTGGGCGCGCAGGTCCGCGTACTTCGGCAGCGGCACCTGCCAGCGCAGGATGTCGGCAGGCCGGAAGCGCGGGGTGACGAAGTCGAAGCCGAGCATGCGGCCGTAGGTACGGGAGAACTTCGGGTCGCCCAGCGCTATCTGCGGGCTGAGCGAGGCGTGGATCCAGGCGCCGAGTCCCATGGCGTCCGCGGCCAGCATCATGTTCTGCAGCAGCAGATCGGCTTCGATCTGGGTGCGCATCGGCCCCAGGGCCCCCAGCGGCAGCTTGAGGTCGGGGTTGAGGAAGCCGTTCTTCACCCACTTCCGCACCCCGGCCGGGCGGTAGAAGTTGCGGTCGTCGACGAGCGTGGGCCGGGCTCCGTCGGGCTGGGTGAGCAGGTACATCAACGCGTTGATGTACTGGTGGGAGAGGTCTACGACCGGCAGGAACAGTGTGGTGCCCGCAAGGTTGGACAAGAAGCGGTTGGAGTCCAGGTAGGCGGGGAAGTCGCGCATGCCCTCGGCGACGTCCAGGCGGTGGTCGAGCACCCTGACCTTCGACTGGCGCGCCCGTTCGATCAGCGCGTCGGGGTCGAAGGCCGCCTGCCGGGAAGGCGGCAGCTTCCTCAGGTAGTACGTACCGCTGTCGTTGATCAGGAAGAAGTGGGTGCCCTGCGCGTTGTCGGGACTGCCCGCCGTACGCCCCACCATGTTCAGGTTCGGCTTGGCCATGATGGGCTTGTGATCGCGCGGGTCCTCGAAGGGCCGGTCGGGCATGCTGAGCCCCGAGCAGCCGGTGAGGGCGATGAGCACCGCTTCCTCCAGCTCCCCCAGCGGCATCGACTGATGGGGGGAGGTGTAGCTCATCGAGCCGGCCGGGACGGAGGCTCCCCGGCTGACCCGGTGGGTACGCCGTCTGAAGACTGTCTCCCACAGGGGCCGGGCGAGGAGGTCTTCGAGGCCGGCGTGCCTGGTTTTCTCGGGTGCGGACATGTCGCTCTTCCGTTCCCGGTCAGCTCTGGACGGCGTCGTTGTGGTTCCGGACGGGCTGGACTGCGCGCCAGGGCGCGAACGCACTGGCCCCACCCGTGCGGGACAGGATGCTTGCCAGCTCGGGGCAGTGCCGGAGGATGACGCTCGTCATGCCGTTGCGTTCGATCCAGTCCATGCCCAGCGGCGTGTAGACCTCGGGCCTGAAGTCGACCGTGAGGAAGCGGTCGCTCTGCAGCCGTCGGCTGGCCATCAGAATGAAGATCCGGAAGGCGGTGTCGCTGAAGCCGAAGCCACTGGGGGGATTCTCGGCGAAGAGCCCCACCACGGTGTCGATCTCGTCGACCGAGCGGTACACGTCCTTCAGTCGCGCGACTGTCTCCGGATCGGAGGAGAGGTCCTCGAACCCCCGGATCCGCGGCTTGTGGAGGCCTTCCAGGAAGTCGTTGTAGCGGGGGACGCCGCGGCGCCGGGTGCGCGCCAGGTCGACCACCGACAGGTCGATCACCTCCCCCTCGCGCTCGAAGGCCTGGAGTCCGCGCGGGAAGTTGTGCAGGGTGATCGCGCCCGGGTTGGCGATGCCCAGGGAGTACAGCGTGTCCACCAGACCGGTCTTGCGGATGAGCGGCTCCGCGGCGGCCCCCTGGACGTCGTGGAACGCCAGGGTGTCGAGCCGGTGGCCGAACCGGTGGTCGACGATCTCGTAGTCGTCCGGGATGAGCGGGTGCATCCGGTAGACGGTGACGAACTCCTCCGTGAGGCAGTACGGCGCACCGTGGTGGTCGGGCATGGTCTTGGGAATGCCTCCCAGGTCGTGCGCCTCGAGCAGCCATGTGCCCAGTTGGTCGAGCCAGGTCTTCGGCGGTCCCTGCCAGTTGGTCTTCAGGCCGATGTCGATCGCCTTGGTGGCGAGGATCGCGGGGGTCCACTCGACAGTGTGGATCTTGGCGATCAGGGCCGCCACGACGAGTCGCGCCGTGTGGTAGATACGGTCCTCGTCCAGGTGCGGATACTCGTCCCGCAGTGCCCGGCAGACGGCGTTGTGCTCACGGGCGAACAGGGTGGTCATGGCGCTGAGGCCGAGCCACCAGCTGTTCTGGAAGCCGGTGAGCGGCACGCCGTTCGCGATCGGCAGGTGTCCGTCCTCCAGGCGCAGCTCGGCGCCGCCGCCGGGCTCGCGCAGGGACTTCGCGACGGATTCCGAGCCGCCGTAGACCTCCGAACCGTCCCACCAGTGCGAGACAGTGTTGCGGAACAGGATCGGCGGCTCCTTGCTGCCGGGCTGCTGCACCACCTCGTTCTCGGCGAACCGCATCACCTTCTCCGGCGGCCCGCCTGGCGTGTTGTGCCAGGTCATGCCAGGCGGCAGCGGCACCTCGACCGACTTCCCACCGACCGGGTGACGCTTGTGTTCGACCCAGTCGTGCACCTGGAACTGGATCCACGCGGCGGCGAGGACGTTCAGCGACGACGCGGGGATGAACCTGTCGCGGTGCAGCAGCTCCCTGCTGACAATGACCGGGTTCGGCGTGTCGAACAGGTCAGGTCGATAGAGGGGTGGCATGTTGCGGCCGAAGGTGGCGCCGGCGGCGCCCATGCGCGGAGCCGAGAGGTCGTTCCAGGTGCCGTCGTAGCTACGCCGGACCCGCAGCTCCTCGTCTACGGATGACGGTGCCTGCTGGGCGGTGGGCGGAGCCTCGTGCATGTCGGTGTCGATGAGGTTGTGCCGGCGGAGCACCTGCCGGAGGGCGATGAGATTGAGCAGACCCAGCCGGGTGGGCAGCCGATGCCACGGCACGAAACGGTCCACGACGCGGAAGGTGGCTCTCAGCGGTATCCCGAGCAGGGTGTTGCGCCGCGGCTCGACGGTGAGGAAGCGGTGGCCCAGGCGGTGAGCGCTGCCGGCCTCGTAGGCCACCTTGCGGGCGCGGTTGAGGTTGCCCAGGGGGCGGAAGGCCTCGGTGGTGTTCCACGGGTTGAACGCCAGCTGGTCGATCCGCGACATGGCGGCCCGCGCCTCGACGGCGGTGATGTCCTGGCGGGGAATCGTCAACGTCGCCACTGGCACGACGGGCGCGTCCTGCACCTTCCACTCCACCGAGCCGTCCTCGATGGGTGTACGCCTGGCGTCCGCGTAGCGCTGCACGCACAGCTCGAAGACGATGTCCGCCCGCTTCAGCCGGTCCGAGAGCTCACGCCGCAGGTGGTCGGGGTCGGTGCGGGACGGATCCGGGGCCGCAGGGGTACCGGTGGCGGGACGTAGTTGATAGCGGACCGGTCCGGCGTCGCCCCACAGGATCGCGCCACGGCTCCAGTACGTCTCCAGCGCCAGGCTGCGCACCGCGCGCCTGGCTCCCGCCATCACGTTGCGCCGCATGCGCGCGGCCGTGGACCAGCCGACGGCGAGGGGCAGCTTGACGAAGAACGCGAACGCCTTGGCGGGCCGCGAGTCCGCACCTGCCATGGCCTTCGCGAAGGCGACGAACTCGCGGGCGTTACGAGCATGGGAGACCGGGAAGCTCGTCATCAGCAGGTCGTGGGCCTGATCGTGGCCCGCCTCCACACGCAGCGCCACACCGCGCAGGTCGGGCGCGAAGTCGGGCTGACGGACGCCGCTCGCGTTGGACAGCCGGACCGTTGCCGGGTACTCGGCTCCGGGCCTGGCGAAACCCGTCCGCAGAGCCTCGGGAAGGTCGTCGTGGAACCTCAGCCGCGCGTTCTCCACGCCGAGGACCGCCTTGGCATGGAATGTCCGTTGGACGGCGGCGGAGCCACTCCGTTTCTTCAGCTTGAGCTGGATCTGCAGCAGGTCGTGTGCGAGCCGCTCGAAGACCAGCCGCTCGGCTTCCGGGCTCCCACCTATGTAGCGCTCATACTGCTGGATCTCATCCATGCGTGCCTCTTCGTGACGGGTGTCGCCCTCGCCGCATGGAGACATGGACGATCCTCTGGGAGGAGCGACAGCACACGGAGTCCCTTGCCGGTGACCGTGGGGGTTCTGCTCTACACTCCGCAACCCTGACGGCCGAGTGCGGCAATGTCGCACGCAGCAGGGCAAACGGGTGTAATCGTGGCACGCTCGAAGACCCTGCCGAGCGGGATCACCGGCTGGCACGTGCGACGGGCCGAGCGGGCGGCCGTGCCACACATTGCGACGCTCGGATGGAGTCGAACCGCCATGCCCGTCAGTGATCATCGGGACGCCCCGCAAGGGATCCCCCTATCCAGAAGGGCAGTTCCCCCTGGTCTTTGCTCAGCGAGCGTCGCATGGCATTGACCAACCGCACCTGCGCCTGAGCGGGCGCCCTGTTGGCCTGAGCAAACTCCTCCTCGCTCAAGGGATCAGTCCTCGCGTCGCGTGCCACCTGGTCCAGGAACGCGTTGATGGCTTGGTCGAAGTTGTCGATCTCCGCCGCGACGTCCGCGGGGGCGACCAGGCCCGCTCGCGTCAGGGCTGCGCTCCACTCGCCCCAGTCGTAGTCCCATCTCTGCCGGCCGGCATGGGCTCGGCTGATCGTCATCGTGAACTTGGCGTAGTGGCTGACCAGTTCCTGATAGGCGATGAGCTGCCGACCCCGCAACCACTGACGGTCCTGGGCACGGTGCGTGACGATGCCCCCGACCAGAACACCGATCGTGGCAGACAGCGCTCCAACGGCCGTTGTCACCAGCGTGCCCAGCAGTGCCTGCAACCCTGCCCGGGTCGACGGGTACACAGGGCGCACAGGGCGAAAGCGTGAGCCCTGTATACGCCTCCGTGCGCCTGGCAGTATGCGCAAAGTCAGCGCTCATGTCGACGAGTATCGAGCCCCTCATCCTCAACTCGCCGGAGAAAGCAGGTCGGTTGCTGTGTTGTTGCATCTGCCCACGTCCGTGTCCGAAGCACAGGAGTGCATAGCCGAGGGGGCCGTGCCGATAGGCGGGGCGACACTCGTGTGGGCCACCTGGCAGCGGGACGGCTTCCCTGAACAGGCCGTGTCGCTGCGCAACGTGCCAGAGGCCAACGTGATGGGGCGCGAGGTGCTGGGAGCGGCGGTGGTGCTGAACCGGATCGACGGCCGGGTGCCCGAGGTGCTGAGTCGGGCGGCCGCCACGGTGGGGACCGGAGCCGTGCGCCGGACAGCCACGGTCGGCGGCAACCTTGTCGGCAGCACGCTGCGCTGCCTGCTGCCCGCCGCGCTCGTACTGGACGCCCGTGCAGTGGTGCTGGAACCGGACAGGACCTACGAGACCGACCTGGCCGAGGTTCTGGCGAAGAGCCACCTACTGCTCAGCCTCCGCTGGCACGAACCGGTGACCAGCGGATATCTCAAGCTGCCCGGCGAAGCGGGCGGACCGCCGCCCCTCGTCGTCGCCGCGGCTGTGCACGCCGACAGTGAGGGACCAGGCGCCCTTCGCGTCGCCATCCGCGACGGCTACGAGGTGCTGAGCGAGAGCACTGCGTATGACGCCGACGCCGAGCAGGTCCTCCACGCCCTGGCCCGTACGGCTGTCGGCGCCCTTCCCGCCACAGCCCGGGAAGCGGTGCGCCAACAGGTCACCGACGTCTTGGCCCGCGCCGCCGACCGTTGAGTACGCCGTCTCGGGCGACCTGTGCCTCACTGGCGCGCGGCCGCCCGCCCGCCGCGCGACCTCGACGCGCCCCATGGTTGGCAACTGCGCGAAGTCATCCGCCACCGACACCACCGTCCCGGCGACTGCTCCACATCGGCCTCTCCACGGAGGCTGCGGAGCGCCTGCAGGCGGCCGGTGGCGGCGCGAACCTGTTGTGCACGTGGTGCGAGCACACGACGAACGCCGAAACCACTGATCCGCTGGACGCGGGACCATGCACGTCCCCCTACTGGTCGACGACAAGCTGTCCGGCAAGCCGCCCTGGTTCCTGACCTGGGCCGCCACACGGCGGCGCCATCGGCCGGCCCGGAGGCCCGGACGGTACTGCACCTGCTTGCGCTGACCCTTCACATGCGAGACGTTCGTGGACCCGACGGGCGCGCCGCTCTGCGTCAGATGCGGCGGCGTGGCGTCGCTGCGCTCTGCCATCGTGTGCCCTATGGGTGAACTGGTTGAGCGAGTTGACGAGCAGGACGAAGTGCTGGCTGTTGTGGACCGAGGTGACGCGATTCGCCAGGGATGGCTGCATCGCATAGCAACGATTGTGTGCCGCGACACCGAGGGGCGGATCCTCGTGCACCGCCGTCCGGACGACGCTCCCCTCTTCCCGGCGCAGTTCAACTGGATGCTCGGAGGCGCCGTGGGCGTTGCCGAGTCGTACGAAGACGCCGCCGCACGAGAGTTGGCAGAGGAGCTCGGTGTCCGAGGCCGCCCGCAGTTCGTGTTCAAGTTCCTGTGTTCAGGAGCGATCAGTCCGTACTGGCTCGGTCTGCATGAGGTCGTAGTCACGGAACCAGCCCGGCCCGACCCCTCAGAAATCGCTTGGCATGACTGGCTTACCGAGTCCGAACTGATCGACCTGGTGCGTCATCAGGCGTTCGTTCCAGATGCCCGCGAAGCATTTGACCGATACCGCGCCCTGCCCGAGCACATTTTCAGCTGATCAGAAGTTCCGTGGCCTCCCGACCGTCGAAACAAGGCACGACCCCCATACGCGTCGGCGTCCGTGTGATGTTTCGCACGAGGGCGGAATGAACCGTGCGTAATCGGCAAGGTTGCCTTTCATGCTCGGCACGAAACATCCCCTGCCAGGTGAGACCACGACGGCCGCGACCGAGATGGCCCGGACGTCGCCGCACACCGCCTCAGCGACCGATTCCGATGCCTCTCCCCCCGCCTCGGCGCCCTCGCTGCCGTCCCTCACCGGGCTGCGGTGGGTGGCCGCGCTGCTCGTCTTCGGACTGCACGTGCGCAACGCCGGCTACTTCGGCGGCACCGGCGGCCGCATCCTGACGTGGGGGTTCGGGGCCGGCGGCACCGGGGTTTCGTTCTTCTTCATCCTGTCCGGCTTCGTACTGATGTGGTCCGCCCGACCGGGCGACCGCGCCCTTGACTTCTGGAGACGGCGCATCGCCCGCGTGTACCCCGTACACCTGGTCACCTCCGCCCTCGCGCTGCTCATGGCATGCACCCTGGGGATTCTGGCGACGCCCACCCCAGGTCAGGGCCTGGCCAACGTCTTGTTGGTGCACTCCTGGTGGCGCCCCTGGTGGCAGACGCTGGACCCGGTCAGCTGGTCGCTGGCCTGCGAGGCCTTCTTCTACGCGCTCTTCCCGCTGCTGGCACTCGTCCTGCGCCGCCTGGGCACACGTGGATCGGCGGTCCTGGCCGGAGCATCGGTGCTGGCGGTACTGATCCTGGCCTGGCACGACCCCCACGGCCGGCTGGGCCAGCAGCTGTACTCCCTTCCCGCGGCCCGTCTGCCCGAGTTCGTCCTCGGTGCCGCCGTGGCCCGCATGGTGGTCCTCGGCCGGTGGCGCGGCCCGGGTCTGGAGGCCTCACTCGCCCTGGCGATCGTCGGCTACTTCCTCGTACCTCAGGTCACCGCCGGATACCCGACCACAGCCTGCACCCTGATCGGTTTCGCCCTGCTCATCCCGGCGGCCGCCGTCGCCGACCTGCGCGGCCTGCCCTCCCTGTGGCGGCACCGGCGGCTGGTACGGCTCGGGGAGCTCTCGTTCGCCTTCTACATGGTCCACCTGCTGGTACTGCGAGCCGGCAGGAGCATCATCGGCACCCCCCGCTACGGTGTGCCCGGGGGCCTGGCCGCCACCGCCGTCGTGTTCGCCGCGTCACTGGGACTGTCGTGGGTCCTGTACGAGGCGGTGGAGCGCCCGGCCAGAAGACTGCTGCTCCGCAGCCGGCGTGCCTCGAACACGCGACGGTCGTCCACGGCGACACGTACCATGCCGGATCCGCTCACCCGAGACACTCCGGCTGCCGTACGAGACTGAAGCATGGTCACGTGAGAGAAGAACGCCACTGCCCTGCCTGTTCGGAGTCGCCGCGGGGCCTTTGAGCCGCGGGACCTTTGAGTGGAGGGCGCGCCACGCGGCGGCGGACGGGGCCGGCGGCAGCAAGGGCCTCGCCGCCGAGTCCGACCTCGAGGTGCGGTTCGTCGGCGTCGACGACCTCGTGAGCAGCCAGCACCGCCGGCCCGGCCGGGTTCGGGTCCAGCAGCAGTTCGGCCGACCGTGAACGTGGACCAAAGTGTGTGATCTCAGCCTCTGGGGGGACCATGGAAGCCGAGGCGCCTGCAAACCCAGGCAGGCCGTGCTCCCGGCCGGACAGAGGACGGCACCTCTCCGGCGGTCGGAAGGAGTGCCTGCGATGACGGAACCCGAGCGTCCTCCCGCCGGCCTCGGCCAGGGTGACACCGGCCCGCCGAGCGGGCTGATGGACCTCCTCGGTGTCGCCGCGGTCCTGCTGGACGCCGAGGGCCGGATCGTCCTGTGGAGCCCACAGGCCGAGGAGCTGTACGGCTACACCTCGGAGGAGGCCCTCGGGCAGTACGCCGCGCGCGTGCTCGTGCACGAAGAGCACTGGGACTGGGTGGCCAAGACGTTCATCGAGGTCATGGAGACCGGCCAGAGCTGGGCCGGGTCGTTCCCCATCCGGTGCAAGGACGGCAGTACGCGGCTGGTGGAGCTGCGCAACATGCGGCTGCTGAACGACCGCGGCGACTTCTACGCCCTGGGACTCGGCACCGACTCGCCCACGCTGCGTGACCTGGAGCGGGACGTCGCCCTGTCCACCCGGCTGATCTCCCAGTCGCCCGTCGGGGTGGCGATCTTCGACGCCGATCTGCGGTATGTGTCCGTGAACCCGGCTCTGGAGCGCATGCACGGTCGTCCGGCGGCGGACCACCTCGGCCACCACTACCGCGAGATCATGAGGGCTACGGCCTTCGAAGAGACCGAGGCCGCGATGCGGCAGGTCCTGCGGACCGGAAACCCGCTGGTCGAGGAGTCCACCATCGTCGGGCGTACCCCGGCCGACCCCGGGCATCAGCACGCATGGTCGGTCTCGATGTACCGGCTCGACGACACCCAGGGCCGCGTTCTCGGTGTGGCGCAGCTGGTCGTGGACGTCACCGAGCGGTACCGGTCGGATATGGAGGCCGGCGAGAATCGGCGGCGCCTGGCATTGATCGCCGACGGCTCCGCCCGTATCGGCACCACCCTGGAGGTCGACCAGACCGCCTGGGAACTGGCCGACGTGACCGTTCCCGAGTTCGCCGACGTCGTCGCCGTCGACGTGCTCGACTCCGTCCTCGACGAACACAGCCCCGTCTCCCGCAACGGCCCCGCGCTCTTCCGTGCCCTCGCGGTGAAGGCCGCCTACCCCACCGACGCCTTCACCGCCGCCGATCCGCCCGGCCGGATCACCAGGTATGACGCCGACCGTCTGGCCACCCGATGCGTGCGCACCGGCCGGCCCATCCTGATCCGGCACGCGGAGAGAGGCGACCTGACCCGAATCGCCCGTGACGACGACGCGGCCACGTTGCTGGCCCGGGCCGGAGTGCACTCGTACATGGCCGTCCCGCTCACCGCCCGTGGCGCCATCCTCGGTTTCCTGGGTCTCACCCGGGCCCGTGATCCGCGGCCCTTCGACGAGGACGACCTCGCCACCGCCACCGAGCTGGCCTCCCGGGCCGCGGTCTGCATCGACAACGCCCGCACGCACCAGAGCATGCGCAACGCCGCCGAGACCCTGCAGCGCAGCCTGCTTCCCGACCACCCGCCGCATCTTCCCGGCCTGCAGGTCGCCTCCCGCTACCTGCCCGCACAGGCAGCCTACGAAGTCGGCGGCGACTGGTACGACGTCCTGCCCCTGGCGGGCGACCGGACCGCACTCGTCGTGGGTGACGTCATGGGCAGCGGTATCGACGCGGCCGCCGCCATGGGCCGGCTGCGCACCGCCACCGCCGCTTTCACCGAACTCGACCTCGACCCCGCCCTGGTCCTCCAGCACCTCGACACGATCACATCACGGCTGGAGCAGTACATCGCCACCTGCCTGTACGCCGTTTACGACCCCCATCGCGCCGAGCTGCGCATCGCCAGCGCCGGCCACCTGCCTCCCGTCGTGGTCTGCGGCGGCGAGCAGCCCCGGCTGCTCGACCTGCCCACGGGCACCCCACTGGGCGTCGGCGGTGTCCCGTTCGAAACCACCACTGTCAGCTTCGGTCCGGGCCACCACCTGATCCTGTACACCGACGGTTTGGTCGAGACCCGCCACCACCCCATCGACGAACGCCTCGACACCCTGCTGCATCTCCTCGACGCACCCGGCTCTGCCTTGGAAGAAACCTGCGACCGGCTCCTTCAGAAACTCCGCCACCCCGACAACCACGACGACGTCGCCCTCCTGATCGCGCGCGCAGGCCCCTTCATGCCGGTCACCGACTCGCGGCGTTGAGCGTGGACCCACCGGCCGGGCCGTCCAGCAGGCGGGCGTGCCGGTTCCACCACCACGGCACGAGTTGGACGACGCCGAAAGCCACCTCGACCCCGAGGAACAGCCACAGCAGCCGTGTGGCACCGTGGGCCAGCGCGTACGCCTGCCACGCCGCGAACAGTGTGCGGGCGACGCCGTCGAACAGGCCGTGCGACGAAAGCGGTCTGACGAGTCGCAGGACGGCCCAGACGACCACGACCGAACCCATCAGATTCGCGTACAGGGTCTGCATCGGGTCGCGTTCGGGCAGACCGCCCATCCCGAGTGCGTCGCCCCACGTGGACAGGGCGTCGTGCACCAGCGCGTACGTCCACGGCGTCGCGAACCCGGCCGTGACGACGAGGTCGTACCAGGCACTCGCGCGTACCACGCGAAGATAGGCGGGGGATGCGGGGACGAAGAGACGGATCACGGTGAGGCTCCTGTTGGGCTCCGGGCAACCGACGCCTCACGGTAAACAGCGGAGTACGCTCCAAGGTCAAGCCCATCATCCGACGGAGGGTCATGCGCATCGGGGAGCTGGCCGCGCAGACGGGTCTGAGCAAGGACACCATCCGGTTCTACGAGAAGATCGGCCTCGTCGCAGGTCGGCGGCTGGCCAACGGTTATCGCGACTTCCCGCCCGAGGCGGTGCCCTGGCTGCAGTACGTCCGCACCGCGCAGACACTCGGATTCACCCTGGCGGAGATCGCGCGGCACGGCGAGGAACTGAGTCAGGCGCCGGACGCCGCGGAAGCGTTGTCCGCGTTGTTCCAGGAGAAGATCCAGGTCATCGACGCGCGCATGGCCGAACTCACCACCTTGCGGGCCGACCTGACGGCGCGTGTCGGCACCGGATGCCCGTTGCGGGCGGCCGGCCGACCAGGCTGAGCACGGCCTGAGAGCGTCAGGATCTGCCCGCCCGGCCTGGCCGACGAGTGGCTCTTGACCGGACCGTCCCGGAACTGGCCGCTCGCAGGCCCGCCGACCGGTCAGCCGGCGACACGCTCACCAGTTCGGCCGTTTCCGGTCAGCGGTCGCACTCATGTCTGCGTGCTGGAGGCGGAGGACTCGCACAACTCTCGCGGTGCCACCGACGTGGACCAGCGGACCGGCCCCACTGCACCGTGCGACGGCCGTGATGGCGGAGGGGGTGCCGAGGGAGTCACCCATGTCGACGGTGATGCCGGTCATGCCCTGGCGGGCCAGGTGGGCGGCAAGGCAGGCAGTGCTGTTGGCGTTGGCAATGTCCTCCGGGACACCGATCGAGGGGGCGAACATGCGGGCGGCGACACGGGCGTCGGCCGTCGGCACCGAGTGGACGTAGCAGCCCAGCAGGCCGAGCCGGTCGCAGGCCTCACGAAGCGCGCCGAAGTCCGGGACCAGCCCGGTCAGAGCGGCCCGCGTGGTCACGGGGACGAGCAGCCGCGGTCGTCCCAGGGAAGCGACGCACATACCGGGAGCGAGCGTGTCCGAGGTGACACCCAAGGCGCGGAGGACGGCACCATGCTCGCTCGCGGCGGGCTCACGCAAGCCGACCGACCCCGGGTCGAAGACGGCATCGAAGTGGCTGTTCTCCCGGACGACACGGCCGGTGAAGATCCGTCCCGCCGCGCTGAGGGTGACCTGACACTCCGACTGTCCGGCACGCTCGGCCAGCACGGCCAGAGCCGCGACCGTCCCATGGCCGCACGCGGGCAGTTCTCCCTCCGCGGTGAAGAAGCGCAACGACACATCGGCACCGTTGCGCTCGCCGCCGCTCGCAGAGATGAAGACAGCGTGGGAGGTACCCGCCAGAACAGGCACGTCACGGCGCTCGTCATCGCTCAGGGGTGTCTCGTCCAGGACCGCGGTAGGACTGCCGCCGAGGCCTTCACGCAGACACGCATTCACCATCGTGACGGGCAGACCGCTTCCGTTCACCGGGAATCCCGCAGGGTGGCAATGGCGTCAGTCACGGCGGCGATCGTAGTGCAGGCAGGTACCCGCGCAGTGCATACAAATGATGCAGGATCCACGGACAGACCCACTGCAACAGGCAGGCAGTGCTTCAGCCAGGTACCCACCGCCGGCCGACGGCCCGGGAGACGCACGTCAGGGCCCGGGTGATGACGCGGTCGGTGTCACCGACGTCCCCCGAGTCGGAACGGCCGGGGCGGTGGGGGAACTGGAGATGTCGGTCCGGGTACTCCTGGTGGGACTCGGGCCGGCCGGCTCAGGTGTCGCCGTAGGGGTGGGCGCGAACGAAGGACTGCTCCCGGACGAGGGACTGCTCGCGGGCGGCGGAGCGAGGGGGATCGTCGGGGACGCGGGTGCCTCGGATGCCGTCAGGTGGAGCGGGAGCGCGACGAGGGCAGCGACGGCGCACGTCAGGCCGACCCCGGCCGCGGCCCGGAACAGCCGGCGGCGGGTGGCGCTGCGGCGGATCGCTTCGTATTGACCGGGGGGAGGGCCGAGGTACTCGGTGGTGGGCCGCAGGATGACGGCGAGAGGGTCGTCGGGGTCGAAGTCCGGACCCTCGTCAGAGGCTGTGATCAAGGCTTCTCCTCAGGTGGGCGCGGAGCAGTTCTCGGGCCGCGTGGAGGTCGGCCTTGACGGTTCCTTCCTTGCGCCCGGTCAGCACGGACACTTCCCGGACCGGCATGTCAGCGTAGTAGTGCAGCAGGATCGGGACGCGCAGTCGTTCCGGCAGCGACTGCACGAGCAGACGGACCGAGGGGTCGGCCTGCTCGGTGTACGGGCGGACGGCGGCTTCGGAGGTGGCACGGCGCACGGCTCTGCGCTCGCGCTCCACCTTGCGCCAGTGGTCCCGGACGAGATTGGCCGCGGTGACGTAGAGGAAGCCGCGGGGCTCCTCCACGGATGTCCAGCGGGCCCAGAGCCGGGTGAACGCTTCCGAGGCGATCTCGTGGGCCGTCTCGTCGTCGTCGACCAGACGGCGGCACCAGCCGGCGAGGCGTGGGTAGAGGGCGGCGAACAGCTCGGACGCTGCCTTGTCGCGGGACCGTTTCAACGCTCTCCATGGTCGTGACGGCACTCGTAGGACTCGTATGGCTTGTATGGCTCGTATGGCTCGTATGGAAGGACCCCGGGCCGGTGGCGTACGTTCCATCGGTCCGGGATCCGCGATCCAGGTGGCGGGATCCGGTGTCGGGTCAGGGGCTCGCGGAGCTCGGCGCGGCGAAGACGATCACGTTGTCGAGGTACCCGTCACCGGTACGGGGACCGCCGCACGTGATGAGCCTCAGCTCCGGCCGGTCCACGTCCCCGTAGACCTGGTCCGCCGGGAAGTCCGCCTTGGCGACCGTCCGTACGGACTCGACGGCGAACACCGCCGCCTTGCCGTTCTCCAGGCGTGCCACGATCCGGTCGCCCTGGTGCAGGTCTGCGAGGTGACGGAAGACCCCGTCCCCGTAAGCGCCGACCGTGACATGGCCGAGGATCACCGACGGGCCGACCTGGCCCGGCGTCGGCGAGTACCGGTACCAGCCCGCCCGGTCGTGCGCCGTGATCGGGGGCACCTGCACACTGCCGTCCGCGGCCAGCCCCAGCTGCATGACCGGGGTGTCGACCCCGATGTCCGGGATCTGCAGCCTGACCGGGACCGAACGCCCGAGGGCCGGCGCCGTGTTCGCCTGTGCGGAGGGCCTCGAAGGCGGTGGCGCGCTCCTCGATCGTGCGGTCGTGGCCCGGCCGGTGCCGTGGCCGTCGCAGCCCACGAGCACCGAGGCCAGCGCCGCGGTGGCGAACGCCCGCCTGGAGAGCGAGGTCATGCCCCGTTCGCCCGCCGGCGTCGTACGACGAAGACCGCCGCGCCGCCCACGGCGAGCACCGCGGCAGCGCCGCCGCCGATCAGCCCGCCCTCGCCTCCGGACTGCGCGGACCCCGACGCCACGCCGGTGTCGGGGGCTCCGTTCGGCACGCGGCTGACCTGGCTCGGGGTAGCTGCCCGGGTAGGGGCGGTGCTCGGCTCCGGGGTGGGGGTGGCCGGGGCCGCGGACGGGGTGGCGTCGGCGGTCGGCTGAACCGTGGGGACCGGGCTCGGGCTCGTCCCGTCGGCGAACGCGGGTACCGCGCTCGCCAGCACGGCTGTGCACGCAAGTGCCATGGTACTGAGGACAGTTCGGCGCATGGATCGCTCTCTTTCGTCGTTCCGCCGACCCGGGAGACCGGCAGGCTGGGTTACGGATCGTGCAGAGAGACGAGGCAGCGAAGGAACAGGTTGCAAAGAAATGGCAAAGTCGCCGGAGGTCATCGCGGCGTGCCAGGCGGTGCTCTGAGCCTGCTCGCGCGGCGCCTGCGCGTCGGCCGCTGTCGCGCCCCCGCGGTCGATGGACGACGCTTTCCCACGTGAAGACCACCCATGTCACCCTCAGTTCTCCGTCCCCCGTCACGCTCGGGACTTGGCCGACGCCCGTGGAGCCACTGCCCAGACTCGCGGCTGCGCTGGGGCTCGGACAGCACGATCTTTTGATCAAGCGTGACGACCTGACCGGCCTGGGCGGAGGAGGAAACAAGGTACGCAAGCTGGAGTGGACCGTCGGCGCCGCGATCGCCGATGGAGCGGACACGCTCGTGACCACGGGCGCCCCTCAGAGCAATCACGCTCGCCTGACCGCCGCTGCGGCCGCTCGCCTGGGCATCCGCTCCGTACTCGTCTTCCCGGCGGCCGGGGGCCGGTCACAGTCGGGCAACCTGGTACTCGACGGGCTGTTGGGCGCCCACGTCGTGTGGTCCGACGCCGCTGACCGGGCAGCTCTGGACGCGGCAGCCGCAGCGGTGTGCGCACACCTGTCCGAGCAGGGCGCCCGTCCGGCCCTCATTCCCTTCGGTGGCTCGAGCGCGGTGGGGGCGCTGGGCTACGTCCGGTGCGGAGAAGAACTGAGCGAGCAGGTGCCCGACCTGGAAAGAGCGGTCGTGGCGCTGGGGTCGGGCGGAACCATGGCGGGGCTGGTCGCCTCGCTCGGCCCTGACCGCGTTCTCGGAGTCGATACCGGCGCCCTCGATGACCCCCTGCCGGTCGTGGCCGCGTTCGTGGCGGACCTCCTACCCGAACCCGTGCGACCCGAGCAACTGCAGATGCGCAGCGACCAAGTCGGTTCCGGCTACGGCAACTTGACGGAGGCGGTCAAGTCCGCGCTCACCGTCGCGGCCCGCACGGAAGGGATCATCCTGGATCCCATCTATACCGGCCGCGCCATGGCAGGACTGATCGCCGCCGTGGAAGACGGCAGCATCCGACCGGGCCGGACGACTGTGTTCGTCCATACGGGAGGTCTGCCGGGGCTCTTCGGACACCAGGCTGCCGTCGCCTACGGGGAGAACAGCGTGATCAGTGGTCTTTGACGTGGGCAAGGCATGGGTACGCGCCGCCGCCGGACGGGGAGATGACCGGGACGATCAGATCACCGAGTCTCCGGCTCGTCGCCGGGAGCGGGAGGCAGCGCCAGATGCGCGAGGTCACCCGGCGGCGGGGTCGTCACCGGCCAGAGTGGGGCGGGGGTACCGTCGGCGACCGCGGCCGGGGCGTCGGTCAGGTTCATGCGTTCACGCAGGCGGCCGTAGAAGTCCATCGGCCCCAGCCGGACGGCCCGCAGGCGGCGTGGCGCCGCGTACACGCCGATCCAGTCCCCCGGGTCGAGCACGCCCCGCAGTTGGCCGTCGATGCTGACTGCGGCCTGGCCCGACCGTTCCAGCACACGCAGAGCGATGGGTTCGTCGGGCGCGGCCACGACCGATCGGTTGAACGCCATGTGCGGGGCGACCGGCGTGAAGATGAGGGCTTCGGCGCGGGGGGAGACGACAGGGCCGCCGGCGGCGAAGCTGTAGGCCGTCGAGCCCGTCGGTGTCGCGACCAACACCGCGTCGGCGGAGTAGGACGCCAGGAGCCTGCCGGCGAGATAGACGCCGACCGACACCTGCCGGTCCCTCGCCAGTTTCTCCAGGACAACGTCGTTCAGCGCCGATACGTTCAGCGCGATGCCCCAGTCACCACCGGCCTCGCACTCGGTGCGGACCCGCGGTGGCGGCAGGAGTGGGCCGCGGCCGTAACGCATCAGCTCCTGCACGCCGGAGGGCACCTCCAGAAGACATGAGGCACGCACGGTCAGCAGCATTCGGCTTTCGACGGTCAGCCGGTCCTCCCGTACGGCGTCCAGCGCCGAGCGCACCACGGTGACGGGGACCTCCGTCAGGAAACCCACCCGCCCGAGGTCGACGCCCAGAACCAGGGCGTCGTGCTCGGCGGCCAGCCGAGCGCCGCGCAAGAAGGTCCCGTCACCGCCCAATGTGACGATGAGATCGGGATCGCCCGCGGACTCGACTTCCTCCCGGGCACTGTGGCGCCCGCCATCACGCCATACGTCGATGTCCGTGCACTGCACGGCGTTTTCGGCGCACCACGCACGGACGGTTCGAGCGGCGTCCACGGCTTCTCCGCGTCCTCCGTGAACGACCAAGCCGATACGACGCACCGTCACATCTGCCTCCGAGCCAACTCTCGCGAATGAACGCGGAGCCTGTCCGCACTCAACACCGACTGCCATCCTCACCGCACAGCGGACCCCGCCTCGAACGCCACGCCGCTGCGCGACTGGGCCGTGCGGCTGAGTCTGTTGTTCCCTCCCCGTACGTCGCCCGGGACACGACCGGTGTCCGACCCGCCTCAGCTCGCCGCAGACGCCAGCTTGCGAGTGAAGCGGTGCATGTGGGGGTCCAGGGAGTTCAGCGGCTCGCCGAGTACCTGCTCGGGGGTCAGCCACCGGATCGCCGTGAACTCCTCCTCGTCGTAGGAAACGATGCTGTCGACGGCGGCGCTGACGACGTACCAGAGCGAAACGTCCGTGTGCTCACCTTGGCCTCGGGTCCGGGTGACCGTCAGGAAGAAGGGCCGCCTTCCGGTGATCGTCGAGGCGAGTGCCGAGATGCCCAACTCCTCCCGGCACTCGCGTTCAACCGCAGCCCACGGCGTCTCACCGGGTTCGACGTGCCCACCCGTGGGAAGCCACAGGCCCGCCTTGCGGTGCGCGACGAGCAGCAGTACCCCGCGCTCCTCGTCCAGGACGACGAAGTAACTCACCAGATGCATCGCCGGGACGTCGGGCTTGCGCATCCTGTACACCGGCGCCCCGCTGGAGATCCACTCCGTGGCGGTCTCCAGGTGAGTCCGCTCCAGTTCGTCCCAGGGGTCGATACCGTCGACCATCTCCACAAGCTGGGTACGAAGGCGCGCGTCACCGATGCTCGGCCGACTGCGAGAGGAGGGCATCCAAGCATCCTGACACGGAGCTCTGACAGTCCGGACGCCTACCGTCCAAGCTCTTCAGCCGGCCTCCGCCGCGCGCGCGTGCAGGAGGACCGCGCCGGCGACGGCCACCGCCAGAGCTCCTGCCGCGGCCAGACGGCCATGGGAGCGCCACGACAGGACCGACCAGGAGGATTGGGCGGACAGCGCGGACCCGGTACTCAGCCAGGAACCGGCGGAAGCGAAGGACGCGGCGGAGCCGAGGGAGCCGACGGACAACACGCTGCCGATCGACGCGACGGACAGGGCGCTTCCCACGGAGCCGATGGAGAGAACCGAGTCCACCGACCCGATGGAAAGCACCGAGTCCTTCGACCACAGCGAACGCCAGGAACCCTCGGCGCGGGTACGCATCGTCATAGGCGGATACTGCCAGACACGGCCCTCACACAGAACCTTCCCGCAGGCGCCCCTTCCGCTGTTCAGCGGCGCCCGTGGCCCGGGTCCAGCCGTTCCGTCACCGCGCGCGCCATGGCTGCCTCGCCCTTGGCATTGGGGTGTGCGGGGGCCGCCGGAGACGCCGGCTGCAGCGGCTCGATCCAACGGTCCGCGGGCGCCTTGCACATGTCGTGGCCGCGCGTGGGCCCGTACGTGTCGACGTACTCCGCGCGGTTCGCCCGGGCCACCAGGCGCAGCATGAGGTTGAGGCGCTTGCTGGTGTCCCGCAGGTAGGGGAAGTCCTTCGCCGCGAAGGGTACCGACGGATAGCAGCCGCTGCCGTCGTCCGGCAGCAGGTCCGGGTAGCCGACGACCAGCACGCGGGCATGCGGTGCCCTGGCGTGCACCTCGCGCAGTACAGCGGCGACCTTGGGCATCGTGTCGAGGACGTTGAGCACCAACTGGTCGGTTCCGGACGAGGAGTAGTAGCGCTGGCACGGGTTGCCGGTCAGGTCCGTCGCGCCGAGCCGGGCGCAGGTGGCGATGATGGAGCCGAAGCCGACGTCATTGCCGCCGATCTGCACTGTCACCAGGTCGGTGTCGCGCTGCACCGCGTCCAGTTGCGGGCCGTTCGTACCCTGCGGCTTCCACATGTTCTCGGTGGTCGCCCCGGCGCAGCTCACGTCCTTGAACACGGTCGTTCTTCGCTCCGCCGACACGAGCGAGGGGTAGTTGTGGTCCGAGCGTGCACAGTTCGTGTCCACTTGCCGGGGGATCAGCGGTCCCGAGGTGTAGGAGTCCCCGAGGGCCACGTAGTGCGTACCGCGGCCGTGGCTCGCGCCATCGGGCGTGGCCATGGCCGGTGCCGCTGAAGCCAAACCGAGGGCGCAGGCACTCACCGCCGCTCCTACAGCTGTGACTCGGCGGCGCCGCAGGGCTGTCGCGTCCGGGTTCCGGTGATCCTTCATGAGCTACTCCCCCAAGGTCCAGGACTGCGCCCCGCCCCGGCGCCGGTGCGGCATTCGCACGTTCGGCTTGTATACCGGTCGGTACGTTCCTGGGGCCAGACGTCTGCACGGGTCAACTCGGCTCGGGTTCGGGGAAGTTGCTCTCGCCGCGGCCCGCCGACCAGAGCCGGCGAGGCGATATGTGCACCACGAGGGCTCCGAGTGAACGTGGGGCGGGACCGCGGCGTGCCGGCTCTGGCGGCCGGCAAACGGGCTCAGGACACCGGCAACTGGTTCTAGGTCTTGAACGTGTAGGTCGCGTCGTAGGTCATCAGGTTCCCGCTCGGCGCCGGGAGGCCGAGCCGCCGGTTGAGCGGTCCTGCCAGATCTCCCGGCGCGGCCACTCCCCCGCACCCGCCCGTCCGGGCGCGACCGCGCCCCCGCCCGGGGGACGAGGAACTGATCCAGCAGCTGGAGCGGGATCCCGACGTCTGGTCCATGATCACCGGCTGCGAACACGCCGTGGTACCGGCCCGCAGCAGCGGCGCCACCTCGTCGACGACGAGGTGAGCGGTCACGAGCACGAAGGCGGGGCGGCGCCCGGTTCCATGGATTGGTAGCCGAGGGTGAAGTCGCCTACCTGGGTGAACCGACTGCCCCTGGTAGAGCCGGTTCGGTCTCGTCCGAGTGGGTCACTCCGCTCCGCGCTCTTGCCGTCGGCCCTCGTCCTCCGGCGGCGGCCGGTTGTGCGGGGAGTCCCCCGCGGTGAGATGTCCCAGGACCTCGACCAGCTCCTGGCAGGCCCGTTCCACGGAACGTCTGGTGTTGAGCTGCTCGGTGATCACGGCTGAGAGGAGCAGGGCGGTCAGTGCCATGGCTCCGTTGAAGGCCTGAAGCTTGATCATCACCTCGATACGGGTCAGCCCTGCGAACGGGCCGACCGCGTCCGTCGCCGCGATGGTGGCCATGACGGAGGTGAACAGGGCGCACAGCATGCTGCCCACGAGCTGGAAACGCAGAGCAATCCAGATCAGCAGCGGGTAGACGAGGAACAGCATGCTGATGGTGCTGCGGGTGGCCAGCGGGACGATGACGCAGGCGATGAGGGCCAGCCCCAGGGCTTCCGGCCACCGCGCCAGGTTCGGGGGCCGACGCGTCTCGTGCAGTAAGAGCAGGAACGGGGTGACGATCAGGACACCCATCGCGTCGCCCACCCACCACGCCAGCCAGACGGGCCAGAAGTCGCCCGCGTCGAGTCTGCCCCTGAGGGCGATGAGGCCGACACCGACAGTCGCGCTGATCAGCATGCCGGCCAGGGCACCCAGGAACACCAGCGCGAGGCCGTCCCGCAGACGGCTGAGGTCGGGGCGGAAACCCACCTTGCGCAGCATGAGGCACGAGCAGACCGGAGCGGCGGTGTTTCCGAACAGATTGCCGATCACCACGGGCCGGAACGAGGTGATGGACATGATGACGAGAAATGCGCCGAGCGCGATACCGGGCCAGCAGCGCAGCCCGAAGATCAGCAGGCCGGCCAGCGCGATGCCCGTGGGCGGCCAGATGGGTGTGAACACCGCGCCCTCGACGACGAGCTGCCGCAGGAGTCCCAGCCGTCCCCCCGCGTAATAGCAGGCGGCGACAGCCAGCGTCTGGAGGCCGACGACGACAGGCCGGTGCAGGTCCTGGGTACGCACCACAGCAGCCATCAGACACCGACGCCAACGTGTCGGCGAGGCGAGAGGCGCGGGGTGCCGCCCTACGGCTGAGCGCCAGGCCCGTCGTGGCGGACGACGAGCACGGCGGCGTCGTCCTCGTGTCCCACGAGCTCGGAAACCTTGATCAGGGCTGCGGCCAGCGGCTCCGCGTCCATGCCTGCGACGGCGGCGATACCGGCCAGCCGTACGACGTGACCGAGCCCGTCGTCGACGTTCAGAGAGGGCCCTTCCACCACGCCGTCCGTGAGCAGGACGAACACCCCGCCCGTGGTGAGCCGGTACCGGGTCGTCGGGTATTCCATCCCCTCCTGGATGCCGAGGGGCGGTCCTCCCTCGTCACCGGTGATGCCGGACTTTCCGTCCGCCGTGGCCCAGACGCAGGGGATGTGTCCGGCCCGCGCGCTCTCGATCTCGCCGGTGGCCGGGTCGAGCCGCATGAAGTTGCAGGTGGCGAAGAGGTCGGTGCCGAGCGAGAGGAGCAGGTCGTTCGTCCGGGCGAGGAGTTCCCCCGGCTCGCTCGTGACGGAGGCAAGGGCACGCAGGCCGACCCTTACCTGGCCCATGAGCGCGGCGGCCTCGATGTTGTGGCCCTGGACGTCGCCGATGGACAGCCCGATGCGGCCGTCGGGCAGCATGAACGCGTCGTACCAGTCGCCGCCCACGTTGAGGCCGTGGCAGGCAGGCACGTATCGGGCGGCCACGCGGAATCCCGGGGCGGCGGGCAGCTCTCCGGGCAGCATGTCGCGCTGCAGGGCGATCGCCAGTTCGACCTGGGAGCGCTGCACTTCGGCGCGTTCGCGCGCCTGGGCGGTCAGTGACCCGAGTCTGGTCAGCAACTCGTCGGCGTCGCCCGTGGGGCGCTTATGAGGCATCGATCACTCCTGGCGCACATTACCCCCTTCAGAATAAAGAACGCATGCCGAGACATTAGCTAATGATCGTGAGATTACGGGCGGATAGGGGGTGGCGACGCCGAGCCGTCCGGTCCACCCTGCCCCACCACACCGCCTCGACGTAATCCGGAAAACCTTCGAAACTTTCGATGAGCCGACCCCGCCCCTTGATCTCGGCATCGACAATGCAAACGATCAGTCTCGCCAGGGGTGGTCACACCTCGCCACTGACCTGGGAACCTACCCTTCATGGAAATCCAGTGGTGAGCGAATGTTTCGGAGTCATTGCCGAAACAGTTGACAGTTGACGGGGACACACCAACACTGTTGGCCGTTGACAGGGCTCCCCCCTGCCGATCCGGGTCGCCACGTGACCCGGTCTTCCGGTCGCCGAGCACACCGCGACCGGCCAAGTCCGGCCGTGTTGCGCGGCGTCGACGCTCGGTCGCCGTCGTCTCCTGCTCAACGACAACATCCCAGAGTCGTGTCGCGCTGCCCGGCCCCCACCGGCCTCACCAGTACGAGGAGGAAGCACGCACATGAACGACGCACCCGCACACCCGTCGAACCGCGGCCGCGGCCGCTTCGGGTCGCTCAGCCGCCTCAGGCTGCTCATCAGCAGTGTCTGCACCATGCTGCTGGTCGCCGTGGCCGCACTGACCCTGCCCGGCACCGCCAATGCCGACACGGTCGTCACCACGAACCAGACCGGCACCAACAACGGCTACTACTACTCGTTCTGGACCGACTCCGCCGGGACGGTCTCCATGAACCTGGGCTCCGGCGGCAACTACGGCACCACATGGAGCAACACCGGGAACTTCGTCGCCGGCAAGGGCTGGGCCACCGGCGGACGCAGGAGCGTGACGTACTCGGGCAGCTTCAACCCGTCCGGCAACGCCTACCTGGCCCTGTACGGCTGGTCGACCAACCCGCTCGTGGAGTACTACATCGTCGACAACTGGGGCACCTACCGGCCCACGGGAACGTTCATGGGCACCGTCACCAGCGACGGCGGTACGTACGACATCTACAAGACGACGCGGTACAACGCCCCCTCCATCGAGGGCACTCGCACCTTCGATCAGTACTGGAGCGTCCGGCAGTCGAAGAGGACCGGCGGAACCATCACCACCGGCAACCACTTCGACGCCTGGGCCAGCCACGGAATGAACCTGGGCACCTTCAACTACATGATCCTCGCGACCGAGGGCTACCAGAGCAGCGGGAGCTCCAACATCACGGTGGACGGCTCCGGTTCGAGCGGTGGCGGCAGCAGCGGGTGCACCGCGACCCTGTCCGCGGGCCAGCAGTGGAGCGACCGGTACAACCTCAACGTCGCGGTCAGCGGCTCCAGCAGCTGGACCGTGACGATGAACGTCCCCTCCCCGGCGAAGATCCTCTCCACCTGGAACATCAACGCGAGCTACCCCAGCGCCCAAGTCCTGACCGCCACGCCCAACGGCAGCGGCAACAACTTCGGCGTCACCATCCAGGCCAACGGCAACTGGACCTGGCCAACGGTCTCCTGCAGCGCGACCTGATCCCCGAGAACACCCAAGAAGGCGCGGCGGTCCATGGCCGCCGCGCCACCCTGCCAACACCCTGCGCGAGCGAGGTGCATCAACGGATGTCACCCTCGTCATTCGCGGCCGGTCAGCCAGTCGCCGTCGGACCAGACGGCCGTGTCCGGGATCCGGTCCGCGTATCCCGGGTGCTTCTCCAGGCGGGCGCGGACACTCTCGTGCACGTGTGCGGCCGGGGGCAGCCTGCGGTGGCGGTAGGTGAGCAGGGCCCAGACCCAGCCCATCCGGTGCACCGTACCCAGGGCGTCCTCGGGGACGACGGTCAACTGGCGCGCGTAGGCCCCGGCCTTCAGTAGGAGGCCCGATGCGAGGGCGCCGTCCACGATCCACTTCAGGGCGAGGGTGGCAAGGCGGGGATCGTCCTCGAAGGTCCCGCCGACGTCGGAGTGCACCCCGGCGAACCACACTTGCTCGACGGAACCCGGCACCGCCTGCTCCGTGCCGCCGGACGTGACGAGGTACTCCCGGTACGGCCTGCGCTTCTCGTCGATGGAGACGGCGTGGCGGACCCGGCGGATGCTGCCGGCTTGACGCGTGTACGGCCACCGCAGGTTCCAGCGCAGCACACCGGCCGCCTTCACGGAGTCCCAGATCCCGAGGTACTCGACGGGGATGCCGACCCGACCGCCGACCGCGCCGCTGAACGCACCCGCGAAACGGTGGAGTTGGTCCCAGTCCTGCCGGGACCAGTCCTTGTTCCTGGCATACACGGACACGGCGTACGGGACGAGGTTCTCCATGCCGGGCCGCATCAGGCCGACCGCCCTGAGCATGCCGGTGAGCGCGCGGGCCGTGTAGGCGCCGCGGCTGAAGCCGAAGACGTAGATCCTGTCGCCCGGCTGGTAATGCTGCATCAGATACGTGTACGCCTCCGCCAGGTTGGCCCTCATCCCGGAGCCGAAGGCGAGTCCGAAGAGCCTGGACAGGTACCGGCTGGCGGGTGTCCAGGCACCCGCGGCGGAGAACGTGCCGACACCGGGGTCGTAGTAGGCGATCTGCACGTCGGGATGGGACAGGTCCAGCATCTCGAAGAGCCGGACCACGTTCGTGCTCCCTTTCGCCTTCAACTGGTTGCCCGTGCCGTCCAGGCAGATCACGAGATTCTTGGGCATGGCGGGCTCCGCGTTCCGAGGCGGATGCGATCACCTTCACATATCAGGATACAGGGTTCTTTGAGGGTTATATTGGGTGAAAAGCGTCTCCTCAAGCATGCTCAGGAACAGTCGAGTCACCGGAGGAACCATGGCCGGTGCCGTGATTCACGACGCTCAGGACACCGGCTCCCCGCGCACCCACGCACTGGTCGTCGGCGTCGGCAAGTACCCGCATCTGGCGGGCGGCGAGGCGCCGGTGCCCGACTCCGACGGGATGCAGCAACTCAGCTCACCGCCGGTGTCGGCGCGCGCCTTCGCGACCTGGCTGCTGGCCGAGTACAACGAGCCGCACAAGCCCCTCGGCAGTCTCGCCCTACTGCTGAGCGAGGAACAGCCCACCCCGTACGTCGATCCCCGTACCGGAACCGGCCATGACGTCGAGGTGGCCACCATCGACAACGTCATCGCGGCGGTCAGACAGTGGTACGACCGCGGCGACAGCCATGTCGACAACCGGCTCGTCTTCTACTTCTGCGGCCATGGAGTTTCGCAGGGCGAGGACATGGCCCTGCTCGCCGCCGACATCTTCAGCGACCGCTTCAACCCCCTCAACGGCGCGCTGGACTTCTCCGGTCTGATGAACGGGCTGAAACGGTGCAAGGCCACCGAGCAGGTGTTCTTCGTCGACGCCTGCCGGTCCAACTCCGATGTGCTCATCGAGAGTTCCGGCAACCGGTTCGCCGGGCAGACCCCGCTCGGCGCCGGAACGCGGCCGCTCGACCTGCCGCGGCGGTTCCACGTCCCGTACTACGCCACCCTCGCCGGGGACCGCTCGCACGCCAGGCCCGGGCAGGTCAGCCTGTTCACCGAGGCACTGTTGAGAAGCCTCGCGGGCGCGGCGAGCGACGACCCCGAGGGCGACTGGCTGATCAACACCTCCAATCTGCTGGAGGCCATCGACCACTTCATGCACCAGCGGCGCTTCGCCGGTGCCGTCGTGGGCGTCCAGGTCCCCTCGGTCGGCGAACTGCCGGTGTTCGTCCTGCACCGGCTGCCCGGACCGCCGCTTGTGCCGGTGTACGTGGGATGCGGCTGCGCGGAGGACAACGCCGCGGCCGAGTTCGTGTGCCGGGAGGGCGGACACGAACGGCTGCGCCGCCTGGCGGGTCAGGCGGACGACGCCGACCCGCAGAGCGAGTGGGCCATCGAACTGCGCTTCGGCAACTACGACTTCGAGGCACGGCTCGGCGACCAGGACGTGCGGACCAAATCCATCACCGTACGACCGGTGTTCCGCCGGATACATCTGGGGAAGTCATGACCGCCGCCCTGAGCGTGACCGTCGCCCTGAGCCTCCACGAGGCGGACCTGGCAGACGGCGCCAGGGTCGTCGGCAACATCTACTCCGCCGACGGCAGCGGCGCCACCCACCGCAACGTCGTCTTCCCGTGCGGGACTTCGGCGGAACCGGCGCGCTACGAGGTCACCCCCGGCCCCTACGTGGTGTCCGCCACACTGCCCTCCGGTGTCGTCCTGTCCAAGGACGCCGAGGCGACGGAGGGCGCGGACACACCGGTGACGCTGCGCACGGCTCCCTCGCCCTACGAGTCGCACTCCTGGCAGTACCTCATGGGCAACATCGAACCGTACGGGGCCTATCACGACGGGGAGAAGATCCCGGTGCCCCGCTCCCAGGGGTCTCGCTCCGGTGTCTGGGACAAGGGCGGACTCATCCCCCCGGGGCACGCGGTGTGGATCGGCGACCCGAAGCCCACGAGCTGGCACTTCACGTCCATGCTCACGCTGGCCGAGTCGCCCGGCCGGCAGCCGGTCGCGCTGGGCATCGCCAGGTCCGCGCCCCATTCCGTCGCCAGTCTCGAACTGGGCGACTCGGCCGCGCGGCTGTACCGGTTCGGTCCGCACGGCCCGGTCGACGAGCAGGGGAAGCCCACCCTGGGCGGGCCCACCGGCCACAGGCAGTTCCTCGTGGTCTCGCTGGCGGGCACCGAGTACCTCGTCACCCTGCCGGCACCATGGGATTCGGCCCAGATCGAGGTGCTCGTCAACGAACGTCAGAGCCCGACCGGCAGTGCCGTCTCGGTGACCGTGCGCGACAGCCGGGTAGGGCCCGCCCTCGCGTACATGGCCCGCGGGGCCTTCGACGCGGCGGCGGCCCTGGTCAGGGACATCGAGGAGCTGCTCTACGGCAGGATGGAGAACACCCTCGCCGCAGTCGCCGGAGCGTACATTCTGGTCGGCAGCGAGCTCACGGAGCGGCCGCAGCGCTGGGACCCGTGGCTGGACCAGTTGCGGGAGGGGTTCGACTGGCTCAGCGACGGCTCGGTGCTGTGGGCCATGCGTCACCTGCGCCGGGCGCACACCGAGAAGGAGCACCTGGCGGCGCGGGACGCGCTGATCGAGGCCTGCGACCGCGGAGTGCCGCTGTTCACCCTGGGCCTGAGCCGGCTCGTCCACGGGCTCTCCGAGTTCCCCGACGACCCGGTCTGCGCCCGCAGACTCGACCAGGCGCGCCGGCTGTCCTGGCACGTCGACAACCGTGAACCGTTCGTGATCGTCGCCCTGCGCGGGAGGCAGCAATGATCAGACTGACCATGATGCCCGGCGAGGACGGCGACTGCCTCCTCCTCGAATACGGCGACGGCGGCTTCGTACGCCGTATCCTCGTCGACGGCGGACGGACCGGCACGTATCCACGTGTCAAGTCCGTGCTCTCCGGCCTCGAAGGTTTCGTCGACCTGCTCGTCGTCACCCACGTCGACCAGGACCACATCCTGGGTGTGCTCGCTCTGCTGAACGATCACGACCGCCCGGTGGAGTTCGGTGACGTCTGGTTCAACGGGTTCGACCACCTCCTCGACACCGAGGGGTTCGGCGCCCAGGACGGTGAGAAGCTCACCAGTTCGCTGCTGGCGCAGAAGGTGCCGTGGAACGACGCGTTCGGCGGGCGCAGCGTCGAGGTCGGACGGGAGTTCGCCTGGTTCGACGACGGTTCCGCGCTGGAGGTGCTCTCCCCCGACCGGGGTCAGCTGGAGAAGCTGGCCCCCAAGTGGGTCGAGGAGTGCGCCCGCAACGGCCTGATACCGGGCCGGGACCCCGACGAGGTCGCCCCGGTGCTCGGCTTCGAGCACTTCGGCGGCGTGAACGTGGACCAGCTGGCCGAGACGGCGTTCGATCCGGACGGGTCGCCCACCAACCTCACCAGCATCGGCCTGCTCTTCGAGTTCGAGGACCGGAGGATCGTCCTCACCGGCGACGCGGACGACCGCCGGCTCGTGGCGTCACTGCGGTCACGCGCCGAGGCCGCAGGGGGCCGGCTGCACCTCGACGCGCTCAAGGTCGCCCACCACGGCAGCGCCCACAACCTCTCGAAGAACCTCCTCGACCTCCTCGACTGCGACCGCTATCTCATCTCCACGAACGGATCGCGGCACGGCCACCCGGACGACATCGCCATGGCCCGCATCCTCAAACACGGCGGCCCCGCGAAAGACATCGTCTTCAACTACCGGGACCGCGCGGCCCCTTGGCACCTCAAGGCCCTGGAGAACCGCTTCGGCTACACGGTGACGACGCCCGAGCCGGAGGCCGAGGACGGGTTCGTCACCATCGAGTTGTGAGACCGTTGCGACTCCGTCCGAGTGGTGCATCACCCGAGACGGTCGTAGCGTCGATAGAGAGACCGACGGGGCGCGGAAACGACAGGCGGCGGGGAGTTGGACATGCTGAGACACACACTGAGAGCAGCGGTCACGCTCTGTGCGGCTGCATCACTCGTAACAGCCCTGGGAACGGCCTCCGCCTCCCCCGCTGAGTCGCCCGCAGCGACGCACACCGTGAACCAGCAGTCAGGCGACACCGTACTCGTCGACTGCTTCTGGAAAGCGCAGGTACGCCCCAGTAACTTCATCCTCGCCTGCGGTGACGGCAACAGCCGCCTCGCCTCGCTTCAGTGGACGCACTGGGATCCTGGATCGGCGGTGGCCAGGGGCTTCAACTGGGTGAACGACTGCAAGCCGTACTGTGCGGCGGGCAAGTTCCACTCGTACCCGGTCATCGTGCTGCTCGAGAACCCGAAGGCGTGGAAGAAGCACACGCGGACGCAGCACTATGCCCAGATGAGCCTGGTCTACACCGACGCCAGGCCGGCCGGGTACGCACGCGTGGTCACGTACCCCCTGTGGAACTGATCCCGCACCGCGGCGGGCTCCGCGAGCGAAAGCCGCCGCGGCCGGCACTCCGACGTCGGCCGGCGGGCGCAGTTGTCGCCGCCCACGCCCGTCTGACGGTGGTTCAGCCGCAGCACGACCTCCTGAGGTAGCCGCCGAACCAGGATCACCCTAGGGTGCGCTCAGCGGCCGGTCGCGCCCGGTTGGGACCTCCGCGCGTTGTTGTAGATACGCAGAAGGTGTTTGGAGACGGCGCACGGCGTGGTGTCGACATGGCACTGACGGCACGTCCCGATGTGGTGCTCGTAGTTGACGCGTGCTTCGTGCAGGGCGTCGCTCTGTGTAGGCATACAGCTCTCCGGATGGGGGCGGCGCGCCTGTCACAGGGCGCCGGTTGACTGGATGGCACATCCAAGCGACAAGATCATCATGTTACTGGGAGTAGTGGGAATGTGGGTCGGACCACATGGGCCGGCCCCTCACCCGGTCTGGAACGGATGGCCCGTGAGGTGGGCAGGGGCCAGCTTGCGGAAGGCCGCGACCAGGCGGCTGCGGTCGTCGGCGCGGGTCGCCAGGACGACGTGGCTCGGTTCGACGCCGTGCAGGGGGACCGTGGTGAGGTCGGGGCGAAGGCTGTCACCGAGCGGGCGGGCCACGATGGCCACCGCGTCTCCGGCGGCGATGAGTTCGTACTTGTCCTCCATGGCCTGCACGAGGGGTCCGTCGGGGGCCGGGCTTCCGTCGGGTCGGGGGTCGACGCGCCAGAAGGCGTCCCAGAGCGGGTCGGTCGCCCGGGGCAGTGGTTCCTCGGCGATGTCGTCGAGGGTGACGGATTCCTTTCCGGCCAGGCGGTGGTCGACGGGGATGACGAGCACCCGGGGCTCGTCGTACAGGACCGTCACGTGCAGTCGGTCGGTGGGGAACGGCAGCCGGGCCACTACCGCGTCCACCCGGTGGTCGAGAAGGGCCGCCCGCGGTTCGTTCCAGGACAGGTGCGAGGACTGCACGTCGGCCTCCGGGTGCCGGCGTCGCAGCTCGCGCATGGCCGCGGTGACGATGAGGCCCTTCGTGTACCCGATGGTGATCCGGCTGGGCTCTGCGGCGGCGCGGGTGGCGGCGGAGGCCTGGGCAGCCGAGCGCAGCAGCGCCTTGGCCCGGGGCAGGAAGACTTCCCCGGCCTCGGTGAGCCGGGTGCCCTGCGGGGTACGGTCCAGCAGGCGGGCGCCCACCTGCTGTTCGAGACGCCGGATCTGACGACTCAGGGACGGCTGGGCGATGTGCAGGGCCTCGGCCGCGCGACCGAAATGCCGGTGCTCGGCGACAGCGGTGAAGTACCGCACCAGGCGCAGATCGAGGTCCGGCACAGGAGCTGACTCGGGCATGCGCGGAGTCTAGACCCGATGCCCGGGGACAGCCGCTGCACATGCTCACTGACCTTGGGTGATGCCTGAAACGCATTGCTCCTTGCGGAACAGGCCTTGGACGCGGACCACTTCCCGTTCGGACGATGGAGTCACCGCTCCCGGCGCCTGGCGAAGACGCCGGTCCGGAGCCGGCCCACGTCTTCGTTCATCCAAGGAGTGCACCATGCGTGTCTTCGTCACCGGCGCAACCGGGTTCATTGGTTCCGCCGTTGTGCGCGAGCTCATCGGCGCCGGGCATCAGGTCGTCGGCCTCGCCCGCTCGGACACGGCCGCCGCGTCACTGAGGGAAGCCGGGGCCGAGGTCCATCGTGGTTCCCTGGACGATCCCGACAGCCTGAGGAGCGCAGCGACCGCCTCGGACGGCGTCGTTCACCTTGCGTTCAAGCACGACTTCGCCGCCCTCGCGAGCGCGGGCGCAGCCGATCTGAGTGCCATCGAGACGATCGGAACCGCCCTCGCCGGCTCCGGCAAGCCCTTCGTGGTCAGCTCCGCAATGCTGGCGGTCACGCCGGGGCGCGCGACAACGGAGGAGGATCCCGCGGACCCTAGGTCGCCCGGGGCACACCGGGTGGCGTCGGAGAACACGGCGATCGCGCTGGCCGAGCGCGGGGTGCGGTCGTCGGTCCTCCGTCTCGCGCCATCCGTGCACGGCCGGGGCGACCACGCCTTCGTCCCGGCCCTGATCGGCGTTGCGCGCGAGAAGGGTGTCTCGGCCTTCATCGGCGACGGCGTCAACCGATGGGCGGCCGTGCACAGGATCGACGCGGCGCGCCTGTTCCGGCTGGCCCTGGAAGACGCGCCGGCGGGTGCACGCCTGCACGGGGTCGGTGACGAGGGTGTGCCGTTCCGGGACATCGCCGAGGTCATCGGGCGCCACCTGGACCTGCCGGTCGTGGGCATCTCCCGCGAAGAGGCCGACGCCCACTTCGGCTGGCTCGCCCACTTCGCGTCGGGCGACTTCCCGGCGTCGAGCACGCTCACCCAGAAGCTGCTGGGTTGGCGTCCCGTGCAGCCCGCGCTCATTCCGGACCTCGACGGAGGTCACTACTTCGACGAAGGGGCGCTTCGCACGCCAACTCCGTGAGGTCGGACCGCACCGGCCGGCCTACAGAACATCCCGGGCGTGTTCAGCGCGCCCCCGCGTCGGCGGTGGTGCCCCGGCCGGGGCCGCGCCCCGTGCGCTCTGTCATGGGGAGCCGACCGGGAGGGGTTGTTCGGCCCAGATCGTCTTGCCGTGGGGAGTCTGGCGGGTGCCCCAGCCCTGGGTGAGCCGGGCGACCAACTGCAGTCCTCGTCCGCCTTCGTCATAGGTGCGGGCGCGGCGCAGGTGGGGAGCGGTGCTGCTGGCGTCGGAGACCTCGCAGATCAGGGTCTGGTCCCGGATCAGGCGGAGCCCGATGGGGACGGCTCCGTAGCGGATGGCGTTGGTGACCAGTTCGCTCACGACCAGTTCGGTGATGAACGCCGCGTCCTCGAGCCCCCAGATCGCGAGCTGACGCGTGGCCTGGGCCCGGGCGTCGGCCACCACCGCGGGGTCGGACGGCAGGGCCCACACCGCGACCTGGTCGGCGTGCAGGGCCCTGGTGCGCGCGAGCAGCAGGGCCACGTCGTCGACCGGGCTCTCCGGCAGCAGGGCCTTGAGGATGCCGTCGCAGGTGACCTCCAACGAGGACATGGAGGAGCTCAGGGCTTCACGCAGGCGCTCCAGACCGAGGCTGATGTCGTGGCCGCGGGACTCGATCAGGCCGTCGGTGTAGAAGGCGAGCAGGCTTCCCTCGGGCAGTTCCAGCTCGGTCGACTCGAAGGGCAGGCCTCCGACGCCCAGGAGCGGTCCCGGGGTCAGCCGGAGCACCTGGGCCGTGCCGTCGGGGAGCAGCACGATGGGCGGGACATGGCCGGCGCTGGCCAGGGTGCACACGCGGGAGACCGGGTCGTAGACGGCGTACAGGCAGGTCGCACCGACCTCACCGCTGTCCGGCTCGTACCAGGCGAGGCTGTCGCTGCCCCAGGTCAGGTGGGTGACCAGGTCGTCGAGATGGGTGAGCAGTTCGTCCGGGGGCAGGTCCACGTCGGCGAGGGTGCGCACGGCGGTGCGCAGCCGCCCCATGGTGGCGGAGGCATGGATGCCGTGACCGACCACGTCGCCGACGACCAGGGCGACACGGGTTCCCGACAGGGGGATGACGTCGAACCAGTCACCGCCCACTCCGGCCCCCGTACCGGCCGGCAGATAGCGGTGGGCCACCTCGACGGCCGCCTGCCTGGGGAGGTCGCGGGGCAGCAGACTGTGCTGGAGAGTGAGTGCGTTGACGCGTTCGCGGGTGTAGCGGCGCGCGTTGTCCACGGCGACGGCCGCCCGGCCGGCGAGTTCCTCGGCGAGGGACAGATCGTCCTGCTCGAAGGCCTTCGAGCCCTCCATGCGGATGAAGACCGCGACACCGAGGGTGCTGCCTCGCGCACGCAGCGGGACGGCCATGACCGAGTGGATGCCGTACTCCTGAACGCGGACGAACCTCGTCGCGTGGTCGGCGATCCAGCGCCCGAAATCGGGGTCCTGCACGCCGCTGATCAAGGGTTTCCCGCCTGCCAGGGCCCGAGCGGGGGGTGAGAACGCGGGGTAGGTGTCGAGCGCGCCGACTTCGATGGCGGCTTCGGGTACGCCCTCGGTGGACGACTGGTGCGCGACCCGGCGCAGGATCACGCCGGCGGCGACCGAACCTGCGGCGGGCTCCTGTCCGCGGGCCACGGTGTCGAGGAGATCCACGCTGACGAAGTCGGCGATCCGCGGAACGGCCAGGTCGGCGAGCTCCTGGGCCGTGCGGGTGACGTTCAGCGTGGTGCCGATACGGCTGCCTGCCTCGTTCAGCAGGGCCAGGCGCTGCCGGGCCGAGCGCTGCTCGCTGCTGTCGAACGCCGCCGTGCCGACACCTACCACCCGCTTCGTGGCGGGGTCCCGGACGGGCCACAGTTCGATGATCCAGGAACTACGCCGGCCGGACGGCGGAGCCGGGGCGGAGCGCTCGTAGCGCATCGGCTGCCCCTCCTCGGCGACCCTGCGTACGCAGCGCAGGAGCCCCTGGTCGGCACGGCTCGCGTAGGCCGGGTCCGGATACGGCGACGTGCCGAACGCCGCCGCGTTCGGCTGCCATGCGCCGGAGGCGGTGGAATAGGTGGACAGTGCGATTGAGGACTGGGTGTAGGCCCATTCCATGAGCGTGCGGTCCCGCTCCGACACGACCGCGGCGGTGGTGGCGGTCACGAGGAACCCCTCGGCTGTGTCGTCGGCACCCAGCGTGGGATGGACGTGCAGGGACACCTCTACGTGGTGGCCGTCCCGGTGCCGGAGTACCGCCTTGCCGGTCCACTCGTGGGATCCGGCCGGTGAGAATCCCGTCACCTCGGGGGTGTTCCCCGCGACCAGGAGGTCCGCGGCGGCGCGTCCCACCACCTCCGGCGCGTGATGGCCCAGCAGCCGCCGGGCCGCCTCGCTCCACCCCGTGACGATGCCCTCCAGGCTCATGGTGGCCGCGGCAACGTCGGGCGACCACACATAGTGACCAGATCCCTGATCAGAAACGGTCATCATATCTCAATTCACACCATTGGTGTTACTCACAGTTCTAGCGTGCCCCGCCGGGGATGTTTTCGAACAAGCCAGACTCGCCGGTACGGCGGCCGGGCACCTGCCTCGCCCCCACACACAGGAGAGCCAGGTCACATTCCAGTCGAGGGCAAGGTCACAGCCGTGCCCCCTGCTGCTCCTTTGTTGATCTGGCCTAGCATCCGAGCATGACGGTCCTGCCTGACGACGGGCTCTCGCTGGCCGCCGAGTTCCCTGACGCGACACATGAGCAGTGGCAACGCCTGGTGGCGGGTGTCCTGCGCAAGTCGGGCAAGGACGTCTCGGGCGACGCAGCCGAGGACACCCTGTCCACCGCCCTCGAGGACGGGTTGCTCACCCGGCCCCTCTACACCGCGCGCGACGCCGCGCCGGATCCTGGCTTCCCCGGGTTCGCGCCGTTCGTACGCGGCGGCCGAGCCGAAGGGAACACCACCGGCGGCTGGGACGTACGCCAACGGCACACCACGGCGGACAACGCCGCCGTCCTCACCGACCTGGAGAACGGCGTCACCTCGCTGTGGCTCGCCGTCGGTGACGGCGGTGTCCCCGTGGAGTCGCTCGGCGACGTGCTCGACGGTGTCCTTCTCGACCTGGCTCCGGTCGCCCTCGACGCGGGGGGCGAGGTCGAGCCGGCCGCACGTGAGTTGCTGCGCCTGTACGGCGAGCGCGGCGTCGCCAAGGACGCGGCGCGCGGCAGCCTGGGGGCGGACCCGCTCGGCCATGAGGCCCGTACGGGTGAGGAGCTCGGCTTCTCCCCCGTGGCCGGGCTCGCGCGGCTGTGTGCCGAGGAGTACCCGGGGCTGCGGGCGCTGACCGTGGACGCGCTGCCGTACCACGAGGCCGGGGGCTCGGCCGCGCAGGAGCTGGGCTGCTCCCTCGCGACCGGTGTCGCCTACCTGCGCGAACTGACCGAGGCGGGGCTGAGCGTCGAACAGGCCTGTGCGCAGTTGGAGTTCCGCTACGCGGCCACCGCCGACCAGTTCCTGACCGTCGCCAAGCTGCGCGCCGCGCGCCGGCTGTGGGCGCGGGTCGCCGAGGTGTGCGGGGCGCCGGGCGGGGGCGCGCAGGTGCAGCACGCCGTGTCGTCGCCGGTGATGATGTCGCGCCGCGACCCGTGGGTGAACATGCTGCGCACCACGGTCGCCACGCTGGCTGCCGGGGTCGGCGGTGCCGACTCCGTCACCGTTCTGCCCTTCGACCAGTCGCTCGGGCTGCCGGATGCCTTCGCGCGCCGCATCGCCCGCAACACGTCGACCATCCTGGTGGAGGAGTCGCACCTGGCGCGGGTCATCGACCCGGCGGGGGGCTCCTGGTACGTGGAGCGGCTGACGGACGAACTCGCCGGTGCCGGCTGGGAGTTCTTCCAGTGGATCGAGGGGATCGGCGGTCAGGCGGCCGCCCTGCGCTCCGGGCGGCTGGGCGAGGAACTCGCCGCCACCTGGGAAGCACGCAGCGCCAGGCTCGCCAAGCGCCGCGAACCCATCACCGGCGTCAGTGAGTTCCCCCACCTCGCCGAGCGGCCCGTCGAGCGCGAGGCCGCGCCCGAGCGGCCGTCCGGCGGGCTGCCGCGCGTACGGCGCGACGAGGCTTACGAAGAGCTGCGCGCCCGCTCCGACGCCCATCTCGCCGCCACCGGGTCCCGACCGCGCGTCTTCCTCGCCCCGATCGGGCCCGCCGCCGCCCACACCGCACGGACGACGTTCGCCGCCAACCTCTTCCAGGCGGGCGGCATCGAGCCCGTCACCGACGGGACCTTCGCGGACAGCGGCGCCACCGAGGTCTGTCTCTGCTCCAGCGACGCGCTGTACGAGGAGCAGGCGGCGGCCGTGGCCGAAGAGCTCAGGTCGGCGGGCGCCTCGCATGTGTTCCTCGCCGGTCGCCCCGGGCAGTATCCCGGGGTCGACTCGTACGTCTTCGCGGGCTGCGACGCCGTGGCCGTGCTGTCCGCGACCCTCGACCGCATGGGAGTGTCCTGATGGGAATCCCCGACTTCTCCGGGATCGAACTGGGCAGCCCGACTGTCGACGGCGGCGCCGACGAGTGGCGCGACGCCCTCAAGACGGCCGCCGGCGGGGACGACCTCCTCTGGGAGACCCCGGAAGGCATCGCGGTCAAGCCGCTGTACACCGGCCGTGATCTGGAAGGCCTGGACTTCCTGGGGACGTACCCGGGCATGGCGCCGTATCTGCGCGGGCCGTACCCGACGATGTACGTCAACCAGCCCTGGACCATCCGCCAGTACGCGGGCTTCTCCACCGCCGAGGAGTCCAACGCCTTCTACCGGCGCAATCTGGCGGCCGGTCAGAAGGGCCTGTCGGTCGCCTTCGACCTGCCCACCCACCGCGGCTACGACAGCGACCACCCTCGGGTGACTGGTGACGTCGGCATGGCGGGCGTGGCCATCGACTCGATCTACGACATGCGGCAGCTGTTCGACGGCATCCCGCTGGACAAGATGTCCGTGTCGATGACGATGAACGGCGCCGTGCTGCCGGTGCTGGCGCTGTACATCGTGGCGGCGGAGGAGCAGGGTGTGCCGCCGGAGAAGTTGGCCGGGACCATCCAGAACGACATCCTCAAGGAGTTCATGGTCCGCAACACCTACATCTATCCGCCGAAGCCGTCGATGCGGATCATCTCCGACATCTTCGCCTTCACCTCGCAGCGGATGCCGCGCTACAACTCCATCTCCATCTCCGGCTACCACATCCAGGAGGCGGGCGCGACGGCCGACCTGGAGCTCGCCTACACGCTCGCGGACGGCGTGGAGTACATCCGGGCCGGGCGGGAGGCGGGCCTGGACGTGGACGCGTTCGCGCCGCGGCTCTCCTTCTTCTGGGCGATCGGCATGAACTTCTTCATGGAGATCGCCAAGCTGCGGGCGGCCCGGCTGCTGTGGGCGAAGCTGGTGAAGCAGTTCGACCCGCAGAACGCCAAGTCCCTTTCGCTGCGCACGCATTCGCAGACCTCGGGCTGGTCGCTGACCGCCCAGGACGTGTTCAACAACGTCACGCGTACGTGCGTCGAGGCGATGGCGGCGACCCAGGGCCACACGCAGTCGCTGCACACCAACGCCCTCGACGAGGCCCTCGCGCTGCCCACCGACTTCTCGGCGCGCATCGCCCGCAACACGCAGCTGCTGATCCAGCAGGAGTCCGGCACGACCCGGGTCATCGACCCGTGGGGCGGCAGCGCCTACGTCGAGAAGCTGACGTACGACCTGGCCCGCCGGGCCTGGCAGCACATCCAGGAGGTCGAGGAGGCGGGCGGCATGGCCAAGGCCATCGACGCGGGCATCCCCAAGCTGCGCATCGAGGAGGCCGCGGCCCGCACCCAGGCCCGCATCGACTCCGGGCGCCAGCCCGTCATCGGAGTCAACAAGTACCGCGTCGACAGCGACGAGCAGATCGACGTGCTCAAGGTCGACAACTCCTCCGTACGCTCCCAGCAGATCGAGAAGCTGCGGCGGCTGCGGGCGGAGCGGGACGAGAGCGCGTGCCGGGACGCGCTGGACGCGCTGACCCGGGCCGCCGGGGGCGACGGCAACCTGCTGGAACTCGCGGTGCGCGCGGCGCGCGCGAAGGCCACCGTCGGCGAGATCTCCGACGCCCTGGAGAAGGTGTACGGGCGGCACGCGAGCCAGATCCGTACGATCTCCGGCGTGTACCGCAACGAAGCAGGCGAGTCCCCGTCCGTCGACCGCACCCGCGCGCTGGTGGACTCCTTCCAGGAGGCCGAGGGGCGTCGGCCGCGCATCCTGGTCGCCAAGATGGGCCAGGACGGCCACGACCGCGGCCAGAAGGTGATCGCCACCGCCTTCGCCGACCTCGGCTTCGACGTGGACGTCGGCCCGCTGTTCCAGACGCCGGGCGAGGTGGCCCGCCAGGCCGTCGAGGCGGACGTGCACATCGTCGGGGTGTCGTCGCTGGCCGCCGGGCACCTCACCCTCGTACCGGCGCTCAAGGAGCAGCTCGCCGAGGAGGGGCGCGAGGACATCATGATCGTGGTCGGCGGGGTGATTCCGCCGCAGGACGTGCCGACGCTGCTGGAGATGGGCGCGGCGGCCGTGTTCCCGCCCGGGACGGTGATCCCGGACGCGGCGTACGACCTGGTGCAGCGGCTGTCGGCCGATCTCGGGCACGGCCGCTGAGCCCATGGCGATCGACCTCGACACGTATGTGAAGGGTGTCCTCGACGGGAAGCGGGCGATCGTCGCCCGCGCCATCACGCTCGTCGAGTCCACCCGGCCCCAGCACCGGGCGCTGGCCCAGGAGTTGCTGACCGAGCTGCTGCCGCACAGCGGCCGGGCGCGGCGGATCGGCGTCAGCGGGGTGCCGGGCGTGGGCAAGTCCACGTTCATCGACGCGTTCGGCACCATGCTGACCTCGCTCGGGCACCGGGTCGCGGTGCTCGCCGTCGACCCGTCCTCCAGCCGGACGGGCGGGTCGATCCTCGGCGACAAGACGCGCATGGAGCGACTGGCCGTGGACCCGGCGGCCTTCGTACGCCCCTCCCCCACCGCCGGCACCCTCGGCGGCGTCGCCAAGGCCACGCGCGAGTCGATCGTGGTCATGGAGGCCGCGGGTTACGACGTCGTCCTGGTGGAGACGGTCGGCGTCGGCCAGTCCGAGACGGCCGTCGCGAACATGGTCGACTCCTTCCTGCTGCTCACTCTCGCCCGCACCGGCGACCAGCTCCAGGGCATCAAGAAAGGTGTCCTGGAGCTCGCCGACGTCATCGCCGTGAACAAGGCGGACGGGCCGCACGAGCGCGATGCCCAGGCGGCCGCACGGGAGTTGGCGGGTGCACTGCGGCTCATGCACGGCAAGGACGCGGTCTGGGCGCCTCCGGTACTGAGCTGCAGCGCGCGCGAGTCGACCGGCCTGGACACCGTCTGGGAGCGGCTGGAGCAGCACCGCACCCTGCTGGACTCGACCGGGCGGCTGGCGGCCAAGCGGCGGGAGCAGCAGGTCGACTGGACCTGGTCGATGGTCCGCGACGAACTCCTCGGCCGCCTGCACGCCGACCAGGTGGTACGCGCACTCGCGCCCGGACTGGAACAGCAGGTACGGGACGGGGAGTTGACGGCGACGCTTGCGGCGGAACGCATCCTGGACGCGTTGGACGAGCGGGGCCGCTGAAAGAACGTCAGCGCCAGGGCCGCAGCCCAGCCAGCTGGGACCAGGTCTCGCGGGCAGCCTTCCATGCGGCGTCGGTGTCGTCCTGCCGGGGACGCAGTTCCTCTTCGAGGCGCTGGTATTCCTGGTCCCCTGCGGCCCGCTGCTGCTGCAGGGCCGCCTTGAGCTCCTGGATCGTCGCGCCGAGTGCCTCCGCTTCGTCGCGGCGGTCGCGCCAGAACCTCTCGTCCCTCTTCACCTGGGTGTATATCAGGTTCGCGAAGCGTTCGACCTGGCCCCTGCGGTAGGCGGGATGAGGATATTCCGCTCCGTCCATGCCGTCTGCCCAGGTCACCCGCAGGAAGGTGGACTCGCGGCCCAGCGGGCGTGGCTCGACGGTCAGTCCCGTCAGGCGCACGGTCCGGCGCAGGACCTGAGTCGTCTCCCCCTCCATGAGCCGTGCGTCGACGAAGCGAAGTTCGTGCTCGTGGAGGACCAACTCCCCCAGATCGTCGACCTTGTCACCGGGCTCGTACCGCACCAGCTCGCTGTACTGGTGCTCGAGCCGGAGCAGTTGTTCCGTCGTCCGGCCGACATCCCGCATCGTGGCGGCCTTGGCGCGGGACAGTGTCCGGGCGATCTCGCTCTTCACCGTATGCCGGTGCGAGCGGGCCCCACGCAGGGTTGCCCGCGCCTCCCGGTACTGCCCCTGCCAGGATATCGAGTACCGCCACTTCTCCCAACGGGCCGGATAGTGTGCCCACCAGACGAGCGCCCCCGCCACCACGAACAGCGCCCCCACGACGAAGCTCTCCACCGGCCGTTCTCCTCTCCCCGGGGGTTGGTCCGCGTCACACGTCCTACCCCGTGGGAGCCGCTCTCAGCCCGGAGGAACCGCCCCGCGCCGAGCGTCCTACGTCGCTGTCGCCTCCGCCGCCGCCCGTCCCGCCTGGCGGCCCGAAACGAGAGCGGCGGCGGCCGCCCCGGCCAGTACCCCGCCCGTCACGGTCAGGGCGCGGCGGCGGGTGATCCCGGTGGGGGGTGCGGGGTTCTCCATGGACTGCCTTCCGGGACGGGACGGGCGGGAGACACGACGGGGCACAGAGGCGTCCGAGGTCAAGGGGGCCACTGGAGTTCAAGGGACTGCAAAGGCTGTTCCTCCGAGAACCGCGCTGTTACCGTCGGTAGCCCACAGGAAACCAGCTCGTCACAGCACTGCGGTAGTGGCCGGGCGTCAACGTGACCACCGCTTCGTTGTGGCCCGGCGACAGCGCCCGGACGGAGAGGGGGCACATGACCGTCGTCCACGGACCCGAGCCGGTCGCCGCGATCCTGCGGGCCATGGCCGCTGACACGGACGTGTGCGGCGAGCTCGTCCGCGCGGCCCGAACCCGCTCGCCGGAGCTGGCCCGGCTCACCGAGGCGGAGACCCGCTCGCACGTCACCGCGATGATCCGTGCGGCCGGTTCCTGGTTCACCGCGCTCGACCGGGTCGAGGCGGTCGAGGAGCAGGACTTCACCGCCGCCCTGCTGCTGGGCGCGGACCGCGCCGTCCAAGGGGTGCCGGTGACCGCCGTCCTGCGGGGCGTGCAGGCCGCGCTGACCCGAGCGGTGGAGATCACCATGGACCGCTGCCGATCGGTGGGCGTCTCCGACGGCGTACTCCTCTTCGTGGTGCTGCGGCTGAAGGAGTACGGCGACGCGGTCGAGCGGCATGTCGTCCACGGGTACCGCGCCGCGGAGGGCACCGCACACGGTGGAGCCGAGGAGGCCCGCACAAGGCTGCTGCGGCAGCTGCTGGTGGGCGGACTCGTCCCGGCCGACGAGGAGTTGGCACGGGCAGGGATCCGGCCGAACGCCGAGGGGCTGCTGTACTGCTTCGTCGCCGACCCGGCTCACCCGCACGCGTCCCGGTCCCCGCGCGCGGCCACGGCACGACTGGACGGACACCTGGCGGGTCTGTGCCCCCGCCCGCCGAGGGCCGAGGAGGTCCCGTCGGGAAGCCTCGTCGTGATCGCACCGGCCGCTCCGCCGGCCGGGCTGCGCGCGTGGTACCGGCTGTGCGTCCGCGCCGTGGACGTCGGCAGGAGACAGGGACGGCACGGGCTGTACGACGTCACCGACTTCGCCGCCGAGATCGCGCTCGCCGATCAGCCGCTCCTGAGCGCCCACCTCAGCCGCCGCCTCCTCGGCGCACTCGATCCCGCCGACGGCTTCCACCGCCAACTGGCCATCACCGCGCTGACGTTCCTCGACTGCGGACACCGCCTGGACCAGACCGCGGCCGCCCTGTTCACCCATCCGAACACCATCCGCTACCGGCTCGGCCGGCTCCAGCAGGTCACGGGCGGTTCACTGGTCGACCTCCCGTCCGACGGAGGCTCCGGCCCGGTGCACGCGCTGCACTGGTGGTGGGCGTTGACCACGTGGCTGCGGGCGGACGGGGAGCCACCCGCGCAGCCCTAGCCCGGCCCCCGGCCCCTGTCCTCGCCTCGGATACGCTGTCGCGTCTGGACCGAGGGGAGACACGGGAATGCGGGTCGGGGCGGGAAAGCGGGCGTGGCACGGGTTGGCCCCTGTGCTGGTGCTGGTCGGGGCGTTGACGGCGTGCGGCCAGGGCCAGGACGGGGAGAAGAACAGCAAGGCCTCGGCGAAGTCGTCGGCGGTCGCGGAGTCCGGCGGTACGAGTGGCACGGTCGCCGAGAGCGGCGGCACCATCGGAGCCGACGGATCGGCCTGTGAGCTGCCCGTCACCTTCGATCTCGCCCGGCAGTGGAAGGCGGAGGCCATCGACAACGGAGCCGCCGGCAGCGAGGAGCTCGGCGACATGATCCTGCGCCAGGGTCCGGTCGCCGCCGTGTGCGAGATCGACGCCAAGCCGGCCGGGAACATCGGTTTCCTCCGCGTCTTCACCGGCGCCCCGGGCGACGCCACCACCCGTTCCGTCCTGGAGGCCTTCGTCGCGGACGAGGGAAAGGTGAGCGCGGAGAAGTACGCCACGTTCAAGGCGGGTGGCCTTGAGGGCATCGAGGTGAAGTACCTCTACACGAGCGAGCTCCTGGACGAGACGAAGAAGGAGAGCGCCCTCGCCGTCTCCACGTCCGACGGACCGGTCGTCCTCCACCTCGGCGGGATGGACACCGAGGAGCACGAGGCGATGCTGCCGGCCCTCGAACTCGCCAAGCGCACCCTGCGCGCCGCCTGAGACCCGGCTGGGGCGCCCTGTCCCGGAGTCGCTCGTCAGTCGCGGCTCCAGATGCCGAAGGGCAGGTCCGGCCTGAGGCCTTCTCCGGGACACGGCAGCGCTCCCCCCTCGCTGTGACGTCTGCGACCGTCGCGCACAACGGCCGTCGGCCCAGTATGCGGGGGCACGTTGCCGTCGGTGTGCGAACTCCTCGAAACCTGGGGCCTGGCAGGGCCGTTGCGTGCGAAACTCGGGACTCCTGGCGCCGTACGCGAGGTGGGTGGGACATGAGCGACGAGAGCGCGACGGAGGAGGCGGCCCGGGAGATCCTGGCCCAGCTGCCCCGGCTCGTGGGCACGGACGCTCCCCGGATCACCGCGGCGATCGAACGCGCCCTGTCCTTGTCGGACCCCGGTTCGAGACGAGAAGCCCTCCGTCAGGCGCTGCGCTCGGATGTCCGGGTCCGGACCTGGGTCGAACAGCGGCTCGACGAGGGCTCCGGGCGGACCGATCCTCCCGCCGGCTACGGGTACCAGCCGCTCGCCGGGAATCCGATCGGCGCCGCTGAGGCCACCAAGTTCGAGTGCCGCAACCCGAGTTGCCCCCAGCGGGACACCTGGTGGCGCAGTTTCCTGGGAGAGGCGGTCCCGCGCTGCTCGGGATGCACCCGTCCCCTCAGCCGTGCCTCCGAGTGAGGCGCGGTGACGACGTTCTGGGGTGCCGCCGCCGGGAAGCTGGTCGAGCGGTGGCTCGCGACGGGGCTTGCCGCATCGGTCTACTGGCTCGTGATGCTGACGGCGTGGGCCCTGGGTCGGACGCACCCCAGGAAGTCCCTGGCCGAGGCGCTCGGTTCGGTGGGCACGATGCGCACCGGCGAACAGATCACGCTGCTGCTCCTCGTGCTGGTCGGACTCGGCGGATCAGGGCTGCTCATACGGCAGTTGACGATGCCCACGCTGCGCCTCCTCGAGGGGTACTGGCCCCGGTTCCTGGCGCCCGTCGGCACCCGGCTGTCCGTACGGCACGCTGAACGGCGTGCCGCCGACTCGCTCGCCTGGAACGCTCTGCACGCCCGGCTGGTCGGGGCACCCTCGGCCGCCGGACTCCCGCCCCTCACCGCGGTGGAACGTCTCGGGTACGCCCGGCTCGAAGCGTCACTCCGCTGGAGCCCGCGTGAGCCGGAGCTGGCGATGCCGACGCGCGTGGGCAACATCCTGCGCGCCGCCGAGGCCGAGCCGCTGCACAAGTACGGGCTGGACGCGGTGCTGCTCTGGCCTCATCTGTGGACGGTGCTGCCCGAGTCGCTGCGGCAGGACCTCGGCGCCGCCCGGCAGCGCCTGGACAACGCCGTGACCGCGGGCCTGTGGTCACTTCTCGTACTCCCCGCCGGGTACTGGACGCCGTGGGCCCTGCTGGCCGTGCCGGCCGTGTACGGCGCCTGGTGCCGGCTGCTGCCGCGCGCCTGCCTGGACTACGGCATCCTGTTGCAGGCCTCCTTCGACCTGCACCGTCAGGAGCTCTACCGTGCCCTGCGCCACCCCTTGCCGCCCGACGCGGCGGCGGAGCGGGCCGCCGGTCTGCGGCTGACCGCCTACGTCTACCGCGGCTCCGACGACCCCGCCATGGTGTTCGACTCCGGTTCCTGACCCATCGGGGTCACGGCCCGAAGTGCACGAACGGCGCCCAGAGGTAGGGATCGGGACGTGATCTGCGCGTCTCGTGCAGCGCGGCGTGCAGTGCGAACGCGGGGTCGAAGGCCCCGCCACGCCGGGCCGCCGTGAGCCGGTAGAACGCGGCGGCCACCGCAGCGGCGACACCGTCCCTCACCGTCCACTGCGTCGCGACGACGTGCGGAAACCCCGTCGCCTGCAACAGTCCGGCGGTGTGCGCGTGTTCGTCGGCCAGCGTGAGCTGCCCCACGGCCGTCCGGCAGGCCGAGAGGAAGGCGAGCTGCGCTCCGTCCGCGCGCAGCCGGCCGAGGTCGGACAGGCCGATACGCTCGCCGGTGGTCCCGTAGTCGTACGGCAGCAGATGGGCGCTGTCGGAGACCTCGACGTTCTGCACTCCGTGACCGGCGAAGTGGAACCAGGCGTGGTGCCGCAGCGCGTCGAGGATCCGCTCCTTCGTCGCGTCCGCGCCCAGCAGCAGGGTGCTGTGCGGGTGGCGAGCGCGGATCTCGGCGATCTCCTGTGCCACCTGCGGCAGTTCGGGGGTACCCGGCGTCTGCGGCGCCGCGACGAGCAGCCCACCGCTCCCGGACCCCGGCACGTCGGCCGCGCGTCGAGCGGCCTCGTTCAGGGCGCGCAGGGTGGGCGTGTACGAGGACACGACGCGGTCCAGCGCCGTGTGAGCGCCGGAACCGTCGTGCAGCGGGTCGTACAGCGAGACGTGTTCTCCCGCGGCATGCAGCGGCAGGAAGGACATCATCCCGGTGGGGCACCACCAGATCCTGGGCCACCGCGCGCCCGGGGCCGGTGGGCCGGTGAGCCCCAGCGCGTCGAGCACCGGCCGCACGGTGGTGTGCCACAGCCAGCGCAGTACGGCGGGTATCGCCACCTGGTGCGCCTTGTACCGTTCCTCCGGCGGGCAGTCGGGGTCCTGCGCCCGCTGCACGGCCCACAGGAAGGTCCCGGCCTGGCGGTTGAGGGAAGCGTGGTCGAGGCGCGGCAGAGGAACGACCGTGACTGTCCCGTCGCGTACCAACAGCGCATCGCAGCGGTGCTTGCTGACATTGACGAGGGCGACCGTACGTCCACCCGTGGTGCGCTGCGTCCGGTCGGCCGGAGCGGGCCGGCTCGGGGCGGGCATCAGCAGCCCTCGGCCGCGCTCCAGTAGTTCCACCGCACCGGCCGGGTCGCCCGCGCCGACGGCGCACGCGGCCGCTTGGGAGGCCAGGCCGAAGAACGCGCTGAGATTGCGCTCCTGCACGGCGCGCCCCCGGTCGGGCGCGGCGGCCCGGACCAGCAGTTCGATGCCCTCGGCGTAGGCGTGCCGGGCCTGCGCCCAGTCTCCGGCGTCGGCGAACAGGCCTCCGAGCTGGACGGCCGCCGAGACCCGGGTGCCGACCGGACTGGCGTCGCCGGCCTCCATGACCGACCGCAGGAGTCCGACGGATTCGGCGTCGGGGCGGCCCCGGCCGTCGGCGGCGGCGCGCAGGGCCCGGCAGCGGGCCAGGGCACCGACCAGGGCGGGGTAGGCGAACTGGCCGACAGCGTATCTCCGTTGCGCGGTGCGCAGGAGGTTCTCCGCCTCGGTCAGCAGGCGATCCCCGTCGGGCGTCGATGCGTGTTCGTCCAGCAGACTCGTCGCCAGATTGAGCGTCGCCAGCTGATGCGCCTGGTCCTCGGGCGTGGTCGAGGCGAGGACGTCCCGGAAGATCCGCTGGGCGGCCCGGCGCTCGTCCGAGGGGTCTTCGCCGCGCTGCCTGCGCAGCAGGGTGCCGAGGTTGTTCAGCGCGAGGAGCCTGTCGGGACCGGCGGGCAGCGCCCGCACGGCCTCATTCGTCAGGGCCAGGGCCTCCGCGTACTTCTGCCTGCGCGGCGTCGCCCCGACGATGAGCGCGGCCTGCTCCATCAATCCGTTGGCGAGGTGCAGCAGTGCCATGGCCCTCATCCGGCTGCCGGGCGGTGCCAGGTCCAAGGCCTCCGCCAGCCGCCGCACTCCGGCGTCCAGGTCCCGCGGGTCACCGGTCGTGGCGTACCACCTGACCAGCACCCGCCCGAGGGTGTCCAGCAGGATGGGGGTGCTCGTGTCCCCCCCGGGGGCCGCGTCGACGGCGCGCCGGGCGTGGTCGAGGGCGGCGCGCAGACAGTTCTCGTCGCCCGTTGCGCGATGGCGTTCGTAGAGCACGTCGGCGAGGTCGCCCCAGTACGCCGTCCGTGCCGAGTGGTTCGCCGGCAGTGCCTCGACGGCCTCGGCCAGTGCCCGCTCCGAGGCGTCGAAGTCGGCGGGGTCTCCGGTGCGTTGGGCACGGAGCATGAGCAGACGGCCGTAGCAGGCGAGCGCCGAGTGCCGGTCGTCCGCCACGGGAATCTCCCGCGCCGCGTGGGACGCCAGGCCGATCGCTTCCTCCAGTACGGCCGGGTCGTGGGTGAACACGTACCGGTCGGCCAGCACACCGGCGGCCGCGGCATGGACGTACGGGGTGGCCGGATTGCCGGGCAGGAGCGTGCGGACGGCCTCCCGGCACAGTTCGGCGGCCTCTTCCAGGCGGTCGGTTCCCTCTCCCGCCGTGGTGCGGGCGCGCAGCAGGTCCGCGCGCTGGGTCAGGAGCCGAGGGCGCTGGGAGTCACCGGCCACGATCAGGCGCAGCGCCGTCTCGTTGGCCCTTTCGGCACCGTCCAGATCCCGCAGGTCGCCGGTCGCCTCGTAACGGTCGAGGTACGCCGCGCCGAGGTTGTGGGCGAGCGTGTGACCGACCAGGTCTTTCGCGGGGACGGCCGCGACCGCCTCCTCGAGAGCGGCGACGGAGCGATCCAGCCACCCGGTCCGCTCCGGTTCGAAGGCGAACCGGCGGCGCAGCACGCGTCCGAGGAGGCCGAGGACGTCTTGGCGCCTGGACCTGCCCTCCGGGGTGTCGGCCGCGCGGGTGAGCAGGTCGATCGCCCGGTCCAGCATCACCGGATCCATGGACGTCTCGCCTCCTTCGAGCAGCCGCTCGGCCTCGACGATGGTCTGCCACAGGAGGGTTCGGGGATCGTCCGCGCGGGCCTGGCTCAGGGCGATCATGGATGCCACGTGCGTGGGGAGTTCGTCCGGCAGCACGCCGGCGATCTTGCCGAACAGGGCGAAGGCCAGCTGTCCGTCCTCCCCCGTCAGTTCACCCACTGCCAGGGCCCGGTACTGGTAGAGCCAGGCGACCGCGGCGACCCGCTCCGGGGTCGGTGTGCCGGACACGGCCCGGGCGGCCTCCTCGGCGGCGTCGGCGGACAGCACCGCGGCCGCGTCCCCGGCGCGGAACCGCTCCAGTCGCTCCCGCACGCGCCGGAGCGCCGCCGGAGGGTCGAGCTTCTCGGCCCCGTACTGCGCGTCCCGCACGCCTCACTCCTCCATGCTCCAGATGCCGAAGGGCAGTTCGCCGGGGAAGCGCCACAATCTGCTGTCGGGTCCGGTCAGCGCGTCCTGCAGTTCGGGGATCCAGTCGCGCAGCGCCTGATGGGTCGAGGGCCGCCACGCCCACAGGAAGTCGATCATGTCGTCCGGGATGGTCTCCAGCTTCTGCTCGTCGCCGCCGCCCCCGCGGAAGCGGTCCATGAACCGCTCGTACGCCTGCATGTCCCCGGTCTGGTGGAACCATCCCACGGCGTTGGCGGTGACCATCTGTCCGACGTACTCGATCAGCGCGAGCAGGTTCTGCGGAGACGCCTCCTTGCCCACGGCGAACAGGACGCCGTGGTAGAAGTCGGGGTAGAGCGACGGAATGTCCCGGGCCCCGGCCCCGGCCACGTGCCGTGACGGTACCGGCCCGGTCACGGGTTCCTCGTCCGGCGTCCAGGCGGGCGGCGCGGCGGCCTCCCTCTTCCCGCGCACCGCGGTCACCACGAACCACAGCACCACGATCACGGCGAGCAACAGGAAAAACGCCATCATGCCTCCCCCTCGGGCAACCGCCGGTTCACCACTATGAGCCAAAACCATCCCGATGTGAGCCACTTCACACAATTCATCACGCGCCTCTCGCGAGCCGACCCGCGCAAGCAGCCACCCCTGGAGGGGAATTTCCGCACCGAGGTCTTGCCTCCGTATTGCCTCACCACTTAAATCAAAGCCTGAACTAAGCCGCCAAGTAGGCGGGTTACCCCTCATCGCACCCGCAGAAAGCCAACCCATGAGACTCAGATCCCTGGGTGTCGCGCTCGCCGCCACGGCAGCGCTGGTCACCCTTCCCGCACAGATACCGGCCGCCGCGGCCGAAACCCCGTTGTCGCAGGGGAAGGCGGTGACGTCGTCGTCCGACGAGAACGCCGGCACGCCCGCGGCCAACGCCGTGGACGGCAACGCCGGGACACGCTGGTCGTCGGGCGCGAGCGACGACCAGTGGCTCCAGGTCGACCTCGGCGCCACGGCCTCCGTCACGCAGGTCGTACTCAACTGGGAGACCGCCTACGGCAAGGACTACAAGGTCCAGATCTCCCCCGACGGCAGCACCTGGAGCGACCTCAGCACCGTCACCGGCGGCGACGGCGGTACGGACACCCTCGACGTCTCCGGCCAGGGCCGCTACGTCCGGATGTACGGCGTGCACCGCGCCACCCAATGGGGCTACTCCCTCTGGGAGTTGCAGGTCTTCGGCACCGCCACCGACACCCCGACCGCCTCCTGCGACACCGCCGACGCCGCGAAGGGCAGGCCGGCCTCCGCCTCCTCGACGGAGAACGCCGGCACTCCCGCCTCCGCCGCCTTCGACGGTGACACCGGCACCCGCTGGTCCAGCCAGGCGTCGGACCCGCAGTGGGTCCAGGTCGACCTGGAGTCGGTCCAGGACCTGTGCAAGGTCGATCTGACCTGGGAGGCCGCCTACGCCAAGGAGTTCCAGATCCAGGCCTCCGCCGACGGGCAGACCTGGAGCACCCTCAGGAGCGTGACCGGCGCGACCGGCGGCTCGGCCTCCTACGACGTCAGCGGCTCGGGCCGCTACCTCCGCGTCAACGGCACCGTCCGCGCCACCGGCTACGGCTACTCGCTGTGGGAGGTCGCCGTGCACACCGGCTCCGCAGGCAGTCCGCCCGTCCAGGGCGGCGGCGACCTGGGCCCGAACGTCATCGTCGTGGACCCCTCCACGCCCAACCTCCAGCAGAAGTTCGACGAGGTCTTCGCCCAGCAGGAGACCAGCCAGTTCGGCAGCGGCCGCTACCAGTTCCTGCTCAAGCCGGGAACGTACAACGGCATCAACGCCCAACTCGGCTTCTACACCTCGATCTCCGGACTCGGCCTCAACCCCGACGACACGCAGATCAACGGGGACATCACGGTGGACGCGGGCTGGTTCAACGGCAACGCCACGCAGAACTTCTGGCGTTCGGCGGAGAACCTCGCCATCAAGCCCGTCAACGGCACCGACCGATGGGCCGTCGCCCAGGCCGCGCCGTTCCGCCGTATCCACGTCCAGGGCGGCCTCAACCTCGCCCCGAACGGCTACGGCTGGGCATCCGGCGGCTACATCGCCGACTCGAAGATCGACGGCACCGTCGGCCCGTACTCGCAGCAGCAGTGGTACACCCGCGACAGTTCGGTCGGCGGCTGGACCAACGGCGTGTGGAACATGACCTTCACCGGCGTCCAGGGCGCTCCGGCGACCGACTTCGACACCGGCCCGTACACCACCCTGGACACCACCCCGGTCTCACGCGAGAAGCCGTTCCTCTACCTCGACGGCAGTGAGTACAAGGTGTTCGTGCCCGGCAAGCGCACCAACGCCCGCGGGGTGTCCTGGCCGGCCAACGCCGGCGGCACGTCGCTCCCGCTCAGTCAGTTCTACGTCGTCAAGCCAGGCGCGACGGCCGCGACCATCAACGCCGCGCTAGCCCAGGGCCTCAACCTGCTGTTCACGCCGGGCGTCTACCACCTCGACCGGACGATCGACGTGACGCGCGCCGACACCGTGGTGCTCGGACTGGGCCTCGCCACCCTCGTGCCCGACGGGGGCGTCGACGCCCTGCACGTGGCGGACGTCGACGGCGTCAGGCTCGCCGGCTTCCTCATCGACGCCGGATCGGCCAACTCCGACACACTGCTCCAGATCGGGCCGTCCGGGGCGAGCGCCGACCACTCCGCCAACCCCACCACCATGCAGGACGTGTTCGTCCGTATCGGCGGCGCGGGTCCCGGACTGGCCACCAACTCCGTCGTCGTCAACAGCGACGACGTCATCGTCGACCACACCTGGATCTGGCGCGCCGACCACGGCGACGGCGTCGGCTGGGACACCAACCGGGCCGACTACGGACTGCGTGTCAACGGCGACGACGTTCTCGCCACCGGACTGTTCGTCGAGCACTTCAACAAGTACGACGTGCTGTGGAGCGGCGAACGCGGCCGGACGATCTTCTTCCAGAACGAGAAGGCCTACGACGCGCCGAACGCCGCCGCCATCACACACGACGGCATCGTCGGGTACGCGGCCTACAAGGTCGCCGACTCGGTGAACGAGCACGAGGCCTGGGGTCTGGGCAGCTACTGCAACTACACGGCCGATCCGACGATCGTCCAGGCCCACGGCTTCCAGGTGCCGGTCAAGTCCGGCATCAAGTTGCACGACCTGCTGGTGATCTCCCTGGGCGGTAAGGGACAGTACGCCCACGTGGTGAACAGCACGGGCGCGCCCACATCGGGGACGGACACCGTACCGTCGAAGGTCACTCAGTTCCCGTAACGGGTCAAGCCGTACGGGCACTTGTACGCCTCGGGACGGACATGGCCGTCCCGAGGCGTACGCGTCAGCCGGTGGCGAGGGCCTGCACCCTGTCCAGGGCCCCGCTGCTGCGCTGCCCCGGGGGACAACCCCCGGACCCCCGGCCGGGGCGGTGCCGCACTAGCCCTTGGCGAGGGCCTGCACCCTGTCCAGGGCCCCGTTGAACCTGTCGTGGTCGCCGACCGTCGGCCCCGACGACGTGTACTGCCACATCGTGTGGAACGACCAGCCGGCCGGCAGCGTGCCCGGATCGGACGCGTACCGCGCGATCCACAGCGGGTTCGTGGCGCCGAAGCCGCTGTAGTTGCCGGTGCACTGGGTCCACCAGCTGGTCGCCGTGTAGATCACGGCGTCGCGACCCGTGCGGGCCTTGTACGTCGTCAGGAAGTCGCGGATCCAGGAGACCATGGCGCTCTTCGTCTTGCCGTAGCAGTCGCCCCCGTACGGATTCCACTCGATGTCCAGCACGCCGGGCAGCGTCTTGCCGTCCTTGGACCAGCCGCCGCCATGGTCGACGAAGTAGTTGGCCTGGGTGGCGCCGCCAGTGGTGTCGGGGGTCGCGAAGTGGTACGCGCCGCGGATCATGCCGACGTTGTACGAGCCGTCGTACTGCTGGGTGAAGTACGAGTTCTTGTAGTACGTGCCTTCCGTGGCCTTGGTGTACGCCCATCTGACCCCGCTGTTCCACAGGGTCGACCAGGCGACGTTGCCCTGGTAGCTGGCCACGTCCACGCCCTCGGTCTGCGTGGCTTTGGCGCTGGGCGGTAAACCGTCCTGACCGTCGTGGGCCACGACTCCCATGCCCATGTGGGCGAGGCCGCGCTCGGGCGGGTCGTCGGTCGACGAGGCGGAAGCGGAAGGGGGTTGGAGGAGTGAGAACGCGCCGACCAGGATGCCGGTCACGAGCAGGGGGACGCGGCCGACCGCCGCGTATATGGGTCTTTGCACGGAACCCATCTGACCCGCTGTCGCTCGGGACCGCATCTCAAGGACCCTCCACAGCGGGACGTCACCGGGGGCCCGGCTGGTCCGTGCGAGTGACCCCGGCGGCGGTCGCTACGCCCTGCCGTCGCCCTCCGCGAGGGTGTGCGCGACGAGCGCGTTCGCGTGTCCGTGCCCCAGGCCGTGCTCGGTCTTCAGCCAGGCGACGAGTTCCATGTGCCGGGTCAGCGGCGAGCGGCGGATCAGGTCCTTCCACTCCGCGACGGGGCGGCCGTACTTCTTCTCGATCGACGGGAAGTAGCTTGCGGGGCCCTTGGCGTTCTGAGTCATGTCCTCGTCTCCGTTCCGTTCGGGTTACTGGCCGACGATTGGACCCCGTTCGCCGACGCGACTCATCGGCGCCGCGAAGAGATCTGGATCACATGGCTGTGTCGTGCAAGGCGGCGCGGCGACTACCTCCCTGGTAATCGACCCCGACCGCTCGGCCCGGCAGTCTTGTTGGTGCGGGGGCGGCCCGGGACGAGGCCGCCGGCGAAACCACCGCAGCATGTCCGCCCCGAGCGTCACGACGAAGAGGGAGATCGCATGTCCGCCTACGCCATCGGCAACCTCCGGCCCCCCACGCACCTGCCCGAAGACACGTTGACGTACATCGAGTGCGTCCAGGACACCCTGGACCCCTTCGGCGGACGGTTCCTCGTCCACGGAGCAACGCAGCGTACGGTCCCCGAGGGCTCCTGGCCGGAGGCCCTCGTCATCATCGTCTTCCCCTCCTACGCCGACGCACAGGCCTGGTACCACTCCCCCGCCTACCAGGAGCTGCTGCCCCTGCGCACCCGGCACATCGACGGCGACGTCCTCCTCATCGACGGCGTCCCCGAGGACTACGATCCTGCCGCGACCGCCCGGGCGCTGCGGGCCGCGCAGTCCGCAGCCTGAGGTGATCCGAACGGGCGCGGCCGAGTCGCGGGCCCGGCACGGCGCGTCGACGATGGGCTGGACCCCTTCGCCACCACCGCCGAGGACACCGCGATGACCCGATTCCACACCGCAGCCGCCCCCAGGTCGCGTCCTTTCGCGTCGCGTCGCCTCGCCCTGTCAGTTGTCGCGCTCGCCTGCGTCGTCGCCGTCGGTGCGCTCGCCGGGTGCGGAGGCAACAATGGAAACGGCACGGGCACCACGGCGACCGGCACGTCCGCACCGGTGACCGGCTCCTTCTCCGGGATGACGCCGTCCGCGCTGGCGTCCTCCGCGGCGTCCGCCGTCGCCTCCGCCCAGTCATCCGCATCCGCGGCGGCGTCCTCCGCCGCCGCCCGCGCCTCCGAGTTCGAGGCATCGGTCGACGCGGACACCGCTCGGGCGAGCGCCACCGCGAAGAAGGCCCTCGAAGGCGTCAAGGGACGTGGCAACGCCGTGTCCGAGGTCGGCCTGAGCGGGGTGCCGAAGGCGCAGACCGGGGGTGTCCTGGCCGTTCTGGTCCGCATCACCAACAAGACCGACAAGAAGGCCTCGTACGCGGTGCAAATCGACTTCGAGGACGCCGACGGCAAGGTCGTGGAGACCAGGTACGTCGGTGCGGAGAACCTCGCGCCCGGCGCGCGCAAGGAGCCCATCGCCTTCAGCAGGCAGTCCACCGGCATGCAGCTCACCGCCCGGCTGGCGAAGGCGCAGCGGTACTGACGCCCCGTCGGAATAACGAGGTGATCCGCGCCCGTGTCCATCCCTAACGTGATGGCATGGACACCATGGACGCGCACGGGCTGCTGAACGTGATCGACCTCGAGGCGACCTGCTGGGACGGACAGCCGCCGCCCGGAGCGAGGTCATCGAGGTCGGACTGACGGTGGTGGACCTGCAGTGCAAGGCGGACGCGGTGGCGTATCCGTTCGGCCACCCCGCCGAGCGTCACCACATCAACGCCAAGGCCCTCTTCACCGACGCCTACGGGCTGCGCAGGAGGCCGGGCATGGCGCAGGCGCTGCGCCTGGTCGGGCTGCCCCTGGAAGGACGGCACCACAGCGGCGCGGACGACGCCTGGAACATCGCGGCGCTCGTGCTCGACCTCGTGGAGCGGGGGGCCTGGCCCTTCGCGGCGGAGGTCTCCTGTTCCGTGGGAACGGGCCCGTTGCTGCGCCGGGGGGCCGGCGCCGTCAGGCGATGAGGGCCTGTCCCGGCGTGAGGCGGTCCAGAAGCTGGGAGTGGTGCAGCTCGGTCACGGGGGCAAGGAGGTCGGGGTGGCGCAGCAGTGCCGCCGCGCGCCGGTCGGCCTCGTCGGGCGCGACGAGCCGACGGAACTCCGCCGGCGTACCGGCCGTGTGATCGCCTCCTGCGACCGCGGCCACCGCGAGGCCGGCCAGTTCCGGGTCGACGAGCAGACAGGCCGCCCAGCTCGCCACGACCTCGTCGACCCAGGTGCGCCAGGCATCCGCATCGGGGTCATCGCCCTGGGCGCCGTCCGCGCCCGTGATCCAGTCAAGCCGAGCGGCGCCCCCTGGCCCCGCGATCCCGACCAGGGAGGCGTCCATCGACGTCGGGTAGCGCAGCCATGCCGCGACGGTCACGGCCTGCCGGGCCTGCACCTCGCACAGCGCGGAGGCGAGCGCGCCGCCGCAGGAGGGGTAGGCGCGGGTCAGCCACTGAGCGGTCGCCGCTATGAGCGGGGAGAGATCTTCGTGCACTGCCGGACCGTCCGAGACACTTTCGGGAACAGGGGAACAGAGGCATGGAGCAACGGGGGACATGAGAACCGTAGCCCGCGGACCGTGTCGTTCGATGTGGCCCAAACCTCTTCCGCGACGTGGTATGGGCCACAGCGCTTCGAAAATCCTGGTGATTCCGGGCCGGGTCCTCGCCTAGGGTCGTCGCGCCGGACGGCACCGCGCCGGCGCCGGATCACCGTGCCCCTGGAGGTCGAATCGTGCACTGTCGGGAACTCGGACGCAGCGGGGTGTCCGTCTCGGAGATCGGCTACGGCGCCTGGGGCATCGGCGAGTCGGCGTGGGTGGGGGCCACCGAGGACGAGTCCGAGCGCGCCCTCAACCGTGCCCTGGACCTCGGCGTGAATCTCATCGACACGGCCCGCGGGTACGGGGAGAGCGAGCGCATCGTGGGCCGGGTGGTGCGGAGCCGGCCCGGGGACCCGGTGTACGTCGCGACCAAGGTGCCGCCGAAGAACGGGCAGTGGCCCGCCTCGGACGGAGTGGATCCGGCCGACGCCTTCCCGGGCACGCACATCCGCAGCAGCCTCGAGACCAGCCTGCGCGCCGCCGGCCTCGACCACTTCGACGTGCTGCAGTTCCACGTCTGGAACGACGAGTGGGTCGGCCGCGGGGACTGGCTGGAGACGATCGACGCGCTCAAGCGGGAGGGCAAGATCCGTCTGTTCGGCGTCTCCGTCAACGACCACGAGCCGGACAGCGCCGTGGAGCTGGTGCGCAGCGGCGTCGTGGACACCGTCCAGGTGATCTACAACATCTTCGACCAGGCGCCTGCCGAGAACTTGTTCCCCTCCTGCCGGGAACACGGCGTCGGCGTCATCGTCCGTGTCGCGCTCGACGAGGGCGGGCTCACCGGCCGGATCACGGCCGGGACGTCGTTTCCCGAGGGTGACTTCCGCAACCGCTACTTCCGCGACGACCGTCCCGCAGAGGTGGAGCGGCGTGTCGCCGCGATCACCGCGGACCTGGGCATCGCCCCGGAGGACATGGCGGAGACCGCGTTGCGGTTCGTGCTGAGTGAGCCCGCCGTGTCCACCGTCATCCCGGGCATGCGCTCCGTGCGCAACGTCGAGCGCAACACCGCGCTGAGCGATGGGCGCCCGCTGTCGGGTGAAGTGCTCGGACTCCTGGCCGAGCACCGGTGGCCGCGCAACTTCTACCACTGATCACAGGCGGGCCCCGTCCGGTTCGGGACGCGCCGTCAGGGGGCGAGGGCGGTGTCCCGGCCGAGGTAGGTCAGGGGGCCCGGGTCCGGCACCGGGATCGGCTGGAAGCCGAGCCGGTCGTAGAAGGCGCGCGCGGCGGTGTTGACGGTCACCATGCCCAGGTGCACCGCCGGTACGCCGCGCTCGTGCAGGGCGGTGAGGAAGGTGTGCATCAGCTGCCTGCCGTAGCCACGTCGCTGCCACTCGGGGAGCAGGTCGATGTGCAGGTGCGCCGGGTGGGCCTTGAGTTCGGGGAGGACCATCCGCTCGGGACGATGCAGCAGACCGATCATCTCCTCCGACGGTGTCGTGGGCGGGCCCGGCAGCGGCGGATAGCGGTCGGCGACACGCGGGATCCAACGGCTGCGGAAGTCCAGGACGAACCGCTCGGTGTCGGCGGTGCCGAGGACGTAGCCGCCGACGCCGCCACGGCCGTCGTCGAGGACGAAGGCGAGCTCCGGTTCGAGATGGCAGTAGGGGGCGGCGAACAGGGTCGGCATGAGCTGTTGGTCCGGATAGACGTCCCGCGCGTCACCTCCGTTGTGCGCCGTTCTCACGCACACGTCCGCGACCCCGTCCCGGTCCGACCGGCGGTAGGGACGCACCCTCGGCTGGTGATCCATGATGGGCATCCTGCCTCTCATGGGAGCGCTCCCGCAAGACGTCGGGACGGCCGGTCCCGGTCGCCGCCGGCCGCTGGCGTGCGCCGCGGAGCCCGCACGGCAACCGCCACCGACGTGCTGCTCAGAGCCCGCTGAAGCCCACCCGGAGCCCGCTCAGGAAGAACCGGTCCCGAGGCCCTCGGTCGTGTACGCGCACTCGGTGTAGATGTAGCCGGACTCGAGCTTGGCCGTGTCGGACCCGGGCGACGAGATGCTGTCGTTCTTCGGCTTGTGCACGAAGTACGTGGTTCCGGTCGGGAGGCTGATGGTGCGCTGCGGGTACTTCTTGCCGCTGTCGCTGCAGGGGTCGAAGCCCAGCGCGAGGGTGCTGCTGAGGGAGTACGTCTTGCAGCTGCCACAGGCCTTGAGGGTGAAGCTGCCGGTGACCGGGCCCGTGTAGAGAACGGTGATCTCGTCGGGGCTGTCGTTCTTGACGGTGACCGAGATGCTGCCGCCCGAACGGGTGGTGGGCAGGCGCTTTCCGGCGGCCGGCACCGTCTGGGCGATCTCCGCCGCGATGGCGATCTTCTTGGCCAGCGCGCTGTTCTTGTTGTTCTTGTGGGCGGCGACGAACTCGGTCATGGTGGTCTGTGCCGCCTCGAAGTCACCGTCCTTGTACTGGTCGACTCCGCACGTGTACGTGCCCGAGTCGGCGCTCCCCTGGGCCCGTTGGGCATCCTTGGCGAGGGCCTGGGCGATGCCCGCCTTCTCCCCCGGCAGGCCCTCGATCTGGGAGCCGAGAGTCCCCAACCGCTCGACCGCGGCGCACGGTTCGTCTCCGCGCACGTCCTTCTCCGCGGTGCCGATGGCGGAGGCCACGGCCGGTTCGACCTTCGCGGCCTGCTCCGACTCGGGGAACGTGGTGAGCAGGTCGCCGAACCGGTTCGTCCAGGTGGCCTCGCCGCCCGCCAGTTCGTCCGACGCGCACTCGTACAGCGAGGTGGCCAGGCGGTCGTCGGGCCAGGTGGCCAGGTCACCGAGGTCGGTTCCCGACATGCTCTTCGGCACGGTGCGCAGGTACGTCAGCGGCGGTATCGCGTCGCAGTAGTCGCCGTTTCCGTACGTGGCGCCGACCGTCGTGTAGAAGGTCTTCATCCGGTCGGGCACCTGGTCGGCCGCCCGCGAACCGGCGTGGTCGGTCCGCAGGTCGCGGTAGACGGTCAGCGCCTTGCGGTAGTCGGTCTGCGCGGTACTGAACGGCTGCTTGCCGCCGGCCGCCACCAGTTGGTCGGCCTCGTCGAGGCGGTCGAGGAGCATCTGTTCGACGGCTTCGTCACGGGCGCTGTCGTACAGCACGACGCCCCCGGCCGGTACGGCGAGGAGAACCAGTCCCAGCGCGAGCGCGAGGGGCGCGCGTGGCGGCCACGCCAGACGGGTGCGCAGGCCCACGATCGCGCCGTGCGCCGCCGCCGCGAGGAGGAACAGGACGTAGAGGATGAGCGCGAACCCCGGTATGCCGTCCGGGTCGGCGGGCAGCGCCACGAGCAACAGCACCACGGTCGCGACCCAGCACGCCACCATGGGAAGCCACTTGCGCACGAGCGCGTACCCCAGGCCGAGGCCGCTGAGGTTGAGCACGGCCACCGCTACGGCCCGCGCACCGTCCGCCGGAGCGGGCGGCGGTGCCGACGGCATCGGTGGAACCACGAAGTCGTTCTGATGCGTGCCGTACCAGTCCCCGGACATGTCGGCTCCCCCCGTCAACCACGCCCGCACGTCGGTGATCTGCCAGTCTACGTGCGAGGTCGACGTGCCGACAGGGGCAGCACAGCGGCCGCACAGTACTCAGTGCCACGGGCCGCCGCTGCCGCCGGGCGCGTTCACCGGCCACTCACAGACTTCGCCCAACGGTTCTTTATCTCCGTCGTGGAGATTGAGGCGCATGCACGCACACCGATCACGCACTCCCGAAACCGAGCGCAGCCGCCGCTGGTTCATGAACAAGGCGCTGCTCGCCGGCGGTGTCGCCGCCGTGGCGACCATGACCGGCTGCTCCTCGGACTCCTCCGGTTCGTCGAGTTCCTCCGCCGCTTCCGGCGCCCCGAACGGCATGCCCTCGGGCGGCCCTTCCGGTGGTCCGGGCGGAGGCGCCGGGGGTATGGGTCCCGGGGCCAGCGAGGTGAAGTACGCCGATTTCGTGGGCGTCACCACGGACGGCAAGGTCGCCGACGACCTGTACGCGATCCACTCCACCGACGTCTCCACCGACGCGGTGGTCAAGGCAGCGCAGGCGTTCCTGGACGGGCTCTCCGCCAAGGAGCGCAAGTCCTGCACGTTCGACGTGGACGACGACGAGTGGCTGGCCTGGAGCAACGTCGACGGGTACGCACGCAAGGGCGTCCGGATGGGCGACATCACGGACAAGCAGCGCGACCTCGGCTACGCCCTGCTCGGCAAGGCCCTGTCCGCGGACGGCCTCACCCAGACCCGCAACATCATGAAGCTCAACGCGTTCCTGGGCGACTACAACGGCGGTGGCAGGGAGACCCTCACCGAGGGCGCCTACTTCTTCACCTTCATGGGCACCCCGTCGACCACGAAGCCGTGGGGGTTCCAGTACGAGGGTCACCACGTCGTCATCAACTACTTCGTGCTGGGCGACCAGGTCGTCATGACACCGACCTTCATGGGCTCGGAGCCGACCTCGGCGACGTACAACGGCGAGAAGATCACTCTCTTCAAGCCGGAGACCAAGGCCGGTCTGACGCTGCTGCGTTCGCTGACCGACGCCCAGCGCAAGAAGGTGATCTCCACGGAGACGAAGGCCGGCGACAACCTGAAGGCCGGCGCGGGCCAGGACAACCTCAAGCTCGCCTACCAGGGCCTGGTCGGCTCCGAACTCACCGCCGCGCAGCAGCAGAACCTGCTCGACCTGGTCGGCGTGTACGTCGGCTACCTGAACGAGGGGCACGCCGCGGTGAAGCTGAAGGAGGTGGAGGACCACCTGGACGAGACGTACTTCTACTGGATCGGCGAGACCAAAGACAGTTCCGCGTTCTACTACCGCGTGCACAGCCCGGTCGTGCTGATCGAGTACGACGCCCAGTCCCCGCTCGCGTACGGCAACAAGAGCAGCGGTGGCGGCATGGGCGGCCCCAACGGGACGCCGACGCAGCAGCACATCCACACCATCATCCGCACGCCGAACGGCGGCGACTACGGCGTGGACCTGCTCAAGCTCCACCTCCAGAACGACCACTGACGTCCGCCGCGAGAGCGGCAGCGCATGCGGAAGGTCCGGACCCGGGTACGGCTGGGGCCGGGCCTTACCCGTGGGCCGCGTCAGCCGCCGCCGTTCAACCGCGCGCGAAGGAGTCGCCTGCCCGGTTCGGCGCCCTTGCGGCTGTCCGCCCGGGCCTCGCGGAACAGGTCGACGAACTCGGTGTCCTTCTCGCGCTCGGCATCCTGGATGTACGTCTCCGGACGCAGCGCGGGAGCCGATCGGGTACCCGTCACTCGCGAGAACACACGGCCGGGACGAGCACTCACCCCACGCCCGAACACCGGGCCGGAACTCGAACAGATCAGCTCAAACGCCATGCCTCGCCACCCCTTCCGCCACGTAGAAATATCTACCAGCATTCAAATGCCGGGTCGGCGGGCCGCGGACGACCCGCACCCGGCGCCGGCTTTTCCTGCGCCCTGTCGGGCCTGAGCGACCACCCGGAGCGGGACATGATCGATGCGATGTGGGGATACGGCGTGGAGTGGCTCGCGGCGGCGGCTTCGGACCCCCGCGCCTGCAAGCGGGCCTGGGACCAGGGTGAGGGCATCGCACTGCTGGAGGCCGGCCGGTTCTGGGACGTGCTCAGCGTGCCCGACCGCCTCGGTCTGCTCACACTGGACCTGCTGTGGCAGCCGGACCTGCCCGTCCCCGGGCCGACACTCGTCGACACCGCGGCCCACAGAGTGGGCTTCTTCCTGCCGCCCGAGCCGGACAGCCGGTGGATCGGCGCCGGTCTGCGGCACGCGGGCAAGGGTTCCTGGATCGCTGTACCCCCGCCGTACCGGCCCGGCCGGTTCCTCGAGTGGCTCATCCCGCCCGACGGCACCGGCTCGCTGCACAAGCCCGCCACGCTGGAAACGGCGCTGCGTCAGGCCCACGGCAGGCTGACCGCACTGGCGCCGGTCTGCGGCGACTGAGCGATCAGCACCGTTCGTCGCCGACCGCCCGTGGCCCGGCCGCGAAGCCGGCGAAGGACACCCAATGCACGTCCGGGTGGGCGGGCACGGTCCGCCCCCGGGCCCGCCACTCCGCGACGAGCCCGGCGTAGATCGGGGCGCGGCACCAGGGGCCGTGGGTCGGTTCGCTACAGGGCCCGGGAGTCACCTCGCTCCCGAGCGAGCCACGCAGCGCGAGGGAAGTTCGGTCCATGCCGGAGCAACGCCGGGCCCGCTTCGGTGGTACGTGCGCACCCCGGCGCTCACCGGGTCGGGTGGGCGCGCCCCCCGTTCGGCCGCATCCACTCATCCGCTCGTCCACTCGTCCGACATTCCTATAGGGCCGTCGGTACGACGCCGGAAGCCCCCCTTACCGTCCCACTGGGACAGGAGTCCCGGCGGGTCACATGTCCCAATGGGACATCACAGGGTGTAGCCTCGCCCCCATGAAGGCAACGGAGCCCCCCGTCGTCCCGCCCGGCGGCGCCCCCGAGGACCGGCGGCAGCGCAAGGCGCGGCAGACCCGCAACGCACTGGCCGCCGCCGCCCTCGAACTGATCCTGGAGCGCGGCCTGACGGCCACGACGGTGGAGGCGATCGCGGAGCGGGCCGACGTCACGCGTCGCACCTTCAGCCGGCACTTCACCGGCAAGGAGGACGCGGCCCTCGACTTCGTCCGCGGCGACGGCGACGCCATCAACGCCCGGCTGCGCGCCCGCCCCACCGCCGAACCACCGTTGCTCGCCTACCGCAGGGCCGTACGGCAGTGGCTCGCCGACGAGGGGAACCCGGCCTGGCACCTGAGCCCGGAGATGCGGCGCCTGCTGGCCTTGCTGGACCGCGAGCCCGCCCTGTTCGCCGCCTACGAACGCATCCGGGTCGACGCCCAGGAGGAGTCGATCCGTGTCATCGCCGAGCGGCTCGGCACCCACGACGTCCGGGACGTGCGCCCGGCCGTCGTGGTCGACGCCGCCGCCGGAGTCCTCACCGCCGCGCTGCGCCTGTGGGCGCGCGGCGCGGCCGACCACGACCTGGGAGCCGCAGACCTCGCCGCCCTGGTGGAGCGGGCCTACGACGCCCTGATCTCGGAGGCCGCGTCCGCGGCCGCCGACAGCACTACCGAAGAGTGAGCACAACATGAGCACCACCCCCGTCACCGACTACTCCACCGAGTTCTCCGGGAAGACCGCGCTCGTCACCGGCGCCGCGTCCGGCATCGGCCTGGCCACCGCCCGCCGTCTGGGCGCCGGCGGCGCCAATGTCGTCATCGCCGACTACAACGCCGAGGGCGCCGAGAAGGCCGCCGCCGAGCTCAAGGCGGAGGGCATCAAGGCCGCGGCCGTCGAGCTGGACGTGACCCGGCCTCAGTCCGTCGAGGCGGCGGTGGCGTTCGCCGTCGACACGTTCGGCGGCCTGGACCTGGCCGTGAACAACGCCGGCATCGGCGGGCCGAGCGCACCGACGGGCGCGTACGACATCGACGCCTACGACCGTGTCGTACGCACCAACCTCGACGGCGTCTTCTACTCGATGCGCTACGAACTTCCGGTCATCGAGGCGGGCGGCAAGGGCGGCGCGATCGTGAACGTCGCCTCCATCCTCGGCTCGGTCGCCTTCGCGGGCTCGGGCGCGTACGTCGCCGCCAAGCACGGCGTGGTCGGGCTGACGAAGACCGCCGCCGCCGAGTACGCCGCAAAGGGCATCCGCGTCAACGCGGTCGGTCCCGGCTTCATCGAGACGCCGCTGCTCAAGAGCATGGACCAGGCCGCCTACGACGGTCTGGTGGGCCTGCACCCGGCGGGCCGCCTCGGCCGCTCCGAGGAGGTCGCCGAGCTGATCGTCTTCCTGCTGTCCGAGCGGGCCTCGTTCGTGGCCGGCAGCTACCACCTCGTCGACGGCGCCTACACGGCCGTCTGAGCAGCGGGAAGGAGTTCCGTCATGAAGGCACTGCAGTACCGCACGATCGGCGCCCCGCCCGAGGTGGTGACCGTTCCCGATCCCGAACCCGGCCCCGGCCAGGTCCTGTTGAAGGTCACCGCCGCCGGCGTGTGCCACTCCGACATCGCGGTGATGAGCTGGCCCGCCGAGGGCTTCCCGTACGACCTTCCGCTCACCCTCGGCCACGAGGGCGTGGGCACGGTCGCCGCGCTGGGCGCGGGTGTGACCGGGGTGCAGGAGGGCGACGCGGTCGCGGTCTACGGCCCCTGGGGCTGCGGGACGTGCGCCAAGTGCGCGGAGGGCAAGGAGAACTACTGCCTGCGCGCCGAGGAGCTCGGCATCCGTCCGCCGGGGCTCGGCGCCCCGGGCTCGATGGCCGAGTACCTGCTCGTCGACGACCCCCGGCACCTGGTGCCGCTGGACGGGCTGGACCCGGTGGCGGCGGTTCCGCTGACGGACGCCGGGCTCACGCCGTACCACGCGATCAAGCGCTCGCTGCCCAAGCTTGTGCCGGGTTCGACCGCGGTCGTCATCGGCGCGGGCGGTCTCGGGCACGTCGCGATCCAGCTGTTGCGCGCCATGACGCCGGCCCGGGTGATCGCCCTCGACGTCAGCGAGGACAAGCTGCGGCTCGCCCGGGAGGTCGGCGCGCACGAGGCGGTGCTGTCGGACGCGCGTGCCGCGGCCGCGGTGCGCGAACTCACCGGTGGTGTCGGAGCGGAGGCCGTGTTCGACTTCGTCGGCGCACAGCCCACCGTGACGACGGCCGGTGCCGTCGCGGCCGTCGAGGGCGATGTCACCCTCGTCGGCATCGGCGGTGGGGCGCTGCCCGTCGGCTTCGGCAGCCTGCCCTTCGAGGTGTCGGTCAACGCGCCCTACTGGGGCAGCCGCAGCGAGCTGATCGAGGTGCTGGCGCTGGCCCGCTCGGGTGCCGTGTCGGTGCACACCGAGACGTTCTCCCTGGACGAGGCCCCGCTCGCCTACGAGCGACTCCACGAAGGTCGCATCAACGGACGTGCAGTGATCCTCCCCCACGGGTGACCCTCAACTCCTGGCTCCCTCATAGCAATTCAGACACTCGGCACAGAATCGAACAGAGGCCGGGCAGTTTCGGAGCGAAGTCGCACTCGACCGCGCGAGAGCGGGCGATGACAGTGTGTACTGTGCTGCGAGCGCGCCTCGACAGAGGGGCTCGGACACCCCGCCCCGCCCGACTTCCCCTGGAATCGATTAGATGACCGAATTACCGGACAGGGTGCCGGCGGCCTCACCGCCGGCACCCTGTCCGCGCTCGCCCGCGGCGGCGCGCCGCCGCGGCCACAACGCCAACAGACCGAGCAGCGCATGGAGACAACCTCCTTGCACACCCAACTCGAGGGCCGCTCCAAGGCGTTCACCGCCGAGTTCGAGCACCTGGAGGCGCGCCACTGTCCGCCGCCGCAGGACAGCTGGCGCATCTGCATCTCCAACAGCGTCTCGACGAACCCGAGTTGGTGCAGACCCTCTTCTGCCCGGACCACCCGGCCGGACTGCCCCCGAAGGAGGTCACCCGGCAGGTGTTCCTCACACTCGGCGCCGGCTTCCAGCGGACCGCGAACCTGCTGTCCAACATTTCACCGCTCTCCGACCGCGCTGCCCCTCCGCTTCAGCCCCCCTCTCCCGCCCGACCAGCCAGGAGACCCGTCGTGACCGTCACCGGCCGCATCGCCCTCGACCCGTTCGGCACCGACATACCGGCCGAGACCGCCCGGCTGCGCGCCCTCGGCCCGGTCGTCCCCGTGGAGCTACCCGGCGGCATCCCCGCCTGGGCGCCGACGGGTTACGACACCCTCAAGCAGCTGATCCTCGACCCGCAGGTCAGCAAGGACCCGCGGCTGCACTGGCGGCTGTGGCCGGAGATCGGCGAACACCCCTCCTGGGGCTGGATCCTGGGCTGGGTAGGGGTGGTCAACATGCTCTCCACGTACGGCGGCGACCACACGCGGCTGCGCCGGCTGGTGGCGCCGAGCTTCACCCACCGGCGCACGGAGGCGCTCCGTCCCCGGGTCGAGGCGATCACGGCGGAGCTGCTCGACGCCCTGGACTCCGCCGGTGCGGACGGCAAGCCCGTCGACGTGAAGCAGAGCTTCGCGCACCCCCTGCCGATGCGGATCATCTGCGAACTGTTCGGCGTGCCTGACGAGTTGCGGGACGCCACAGGCCGGCTCATCGCGGCCATCATGGACACCACCGACCCGAGTCCGGAGCACGCTGCCTTCGTGCAGGAGCAGATCGGCACGGTGCTGGGATCGCTCATCGCGCACCGCAGTGAGCATCCGGGCGACGACCTGACCACCGAGCTCATCCGGGTGCGGGACGAGGACGGTGACCGCCTCGGCGACGAGGAGTTGCTGTACACGCTGCTGCTGGTCATCGGCGCGGGTTTCGAGACCACCGTGAACCTCATCGGCAACGCGGTCGCCGCGCTACTGAGGGACCCCGCGCAGCTGGCGGCGGTGCGGTCGGGCGAGATCGGCTGGGACGCGGTCGTCGACGAGACGCTGCGTGCGCACCCCTCGATCGCCTCGCTGCCACTACGGTTCGCCGTCAGCGACCTGACCGTCGGCGAGGTGACGATCCCGGCCGGCGACGCGATCATCACGACGTACGCGGCCGCGGGACTGGATCCCGCGCACTACGGGCCGAACGCAGGCATCTTCGACGCCGCACGCGGGGCCGACGACCATCTGGCGTTCGGTATCGGCGTGCACCGCTGCATCGGCGCGCCGCTGGCCCGGATGGAGGCCCTGACCGCGCTGCCCGCGCTGTTCGACCGGTTCCCCGACCTGGCCCTCGCCGTCGGAGACGACGAGCTGCGGCAGGTGCCGTCCTTCATCGCCTTCGGCTGGCAGGAGATTCCGGTCCGGCTGCGCGGCTGATCCGCACGCCGGGGCGCGACCGGTCCCCCGTTCCGGTCGTGCCCCCGCGGCCCGTCGAACTTATGTGTACGACGGACGGGTTGTGAATCGCGTGCGTGCCCGGTGCGCGGCCCGGAGGGCTCACCCGTGCACAAGTGAGTCCGGATGGTCCGCTTCCTCCCGGCGAAGGGCCGACTGGTCGAGGTCTCCGGCCGCCATATGGGCCAGGACGACTTCGTAGAGGTCGCTGCCGGCAGCCAGGAGCCGGCGTTCGAGGACCGGTTCGGCACTGCGGACGTGGTCCCGCACGGTCTGCGCGTGGACGCCGATGGACTGCGCGGCCCGTTCGGCGTTGCCCCCGGCGGCAAGCCAGGCGCGCAGGGTGCGGCGCAGGTCGCGGGCATCCGTGTCCAGGCGGCCCAAGAGGTCGTGCGCCCAGGTGCGCAGCGCGGGGCCTGCGAGCAGGTCGCCGAGGCCGGCGTGGGCTGCCTGCGGGGTGGCGCTGTCCGCCGGGAGGCAGACCCGGGCGTTCAGCGCCAGGTGGACGGCGGCGCGGACGGTGAGCGCGGAGAAGTCGGTGCCCAGCAGGGCTTCCACGCGTTCCATGCGGGCGCGGACGGTGTTGCGACTGACGCCGAGGACCTTGGCCGCGTTGACGGCGGTGAACTCCAGGCCCAGCCGGGTGGTGGCGAGCAGTTCGGCACGGGTGTGGTGCGGCAGGGCGTCGAGCGGGCGCAGCAGTTCCGACGTCCAGGTGCACAGGGCGGCCGGGTCCATCAGGCGTTCGGGGTGGGTGCGTTCGGCGTACACCGCCGCCTGGTCCGGGCGGAAGCGGGCGACGGCGAGGGCGCTGACGGCCTGCCCATAGGCGGTGGCGGTCCGGGCGAGGCTCTGCCGGGTGCTGCCGCCGAGGTAGGTGTCGGGGCGGCCGGTGATCAGCTCGCGCAGTTTCTCGCCCGTGGCTTCGCGGGGCGTGACGACGATGAGGTGGGCGTCCACGGCGGGGCAACGGACGAGCAGTGCCTGCTCCCCGGTCGCGACCAGGCACTGCTCGGCGAGTTCGTCGCGCTCCTCGGCGCAGCCTTCGATGACGTAGACGCTGGCGCTGTCGGTGTCGAGCAGGCCGGGCCAGAGCCCAGCGGCGACCCGGCGCGCGGAGACGATGTCCTCCACCATGAGCAGTTGCAGGATGGCCAGTCGCAGATCGGCGGCGGCGCGCTTCAGCCGGCGTCCGGTCGTGGTCGTCTCGCGGGCCCTGAGCAGAACTTCGAGGACGGCGGCGGTGCGGGTGACGATGTCGGAGGCGCGCCGGTCGAAGGGGGCGGTGCGCGCCACCGCCAGCAGGCCCGCCGACGCGTGGTGCTGTAGCTCGACCCTGACGAGCCGCAGATGGCGGCCCTGCCCCTCCCAGGCGGCGGAGGCGATGCGTCCGGCGACGATGTCGGCGGCCAGGGACTCGTCGAGGGGGGTGGGAGGTCCGGCGAGGAGGGTGCCGGTGTCGTCCCGCAGCAACACGGTCGCGTCCACGGCGACGGCGAGCCAGGCGACGACCTTACGGACGTCACGTCCGGAGGGGCGCAGATGGTCGAGAAGCTCCTCCGCCCAGGTCGAGGTGTCGCCGCCCGTCATGTCGGCCTCCCCTCCTTCTGCCACTGACCTCGGCTTTCCTCGTCGGTGACGTTACCTCACCACCGGGCGGGCCTCGGCGCGGCTGCGCCCGTGGGAGCGGGTACCACGCGCGAGGCCTTCCGATGCGTCACCGGATCGGCCTGCGCGGCGTCCCGCTCGCATCGGCATAAGCTCGTCGGATGGCGAAGTACTACGACGTGCACCCCGACAACCCGCAGCCGCGCACCATCGCCCAGGTCGCCGACAGCGTCCGCTCGGGCGCGCTGATCGCGTACCCGACCGACTCCTGCTACGCGCTCGGCTGCCGGCTGGGCAGCCGTGACGGCATCGACCGGATCCGGTCCATCCGCCACCTGGACGACCGGCACCACTTCACCCTCGTGTGCCAGGACTTCGCGCAGCTCGGTCAGTTCGTGCGAGTGGACAACGACGTGTTCCGGGCGGTCAAGGCATCGACCCCGGGGAGTTACACCTTCATCCTCCCGGCGACGAAGGAGGTGCCGCGCATGTTGCAGCATCCGAAGAAGAAGACCGTGGGCGTGCGCATCCCCGACCACGTCGTCACCCAGGCCCTGCTCGCCGAGCTCGGTGAGCCGCTGCTGTCCAGCACGCTGCTGCTGCCGGGCGAGGACGAGCCGATGACGCAGGGCTGGGAGATCAAGGACCGGCTGGACCATGTACTGGACGGCGTGGTGGACTCCGGGGACTGCGGCACCGAGCCGACGACGGTCGTCGACTTCTCCGGCGGTGAGGCGGAGATCGTACGGCGCGGGGCGGGTGACATCACGCGGTTCGAGTGAGGCCGCCTGGCGTGCTGCGTGCCGCGGGGGCCGTTCACAGGCGGTTGGATGGTACATGAAAGCATGATCGCGGCCCGGCCCCGCCGGGCCGACGAGTTGCTCGCCGTCGACCGCGCAGAGAGGCACCCCTCATGACCTCCGTACAGGGAACAGCCGTGGACATCCCCACCGAGGACGGCCTCGCCGACGCCTACCTGACCCATCCCGGTGACGGGCTCCCTCGTCCGGGCGTCCTGCTCTACCAGGACGCCTTCGGGCTGCGCCCGCACCTGAGGTCGATGGCCGACCGGCTCGCGGCAGCCGGTTACACGGTGCTGGTGCCCAACGTGTTCTACCGGCACGGGCGGACGCCGGTCTTCGATCTGCCCGAGTTCATCGATCCCGGGACGCGCCCGGAGATCTGGCAGCAGATCTCCCCGGTCATGCAGGCGCTGACGCCGGAGCTCGCCATGCGGGACGCCGGCGCCTATCTGCGGTGGCTGGCCGACAGCCCGCTGGTGGCCGACGGGCCGGTCGCGGTCACCGGCTACTGCATGGGCGCCCGGCTGACGCTGCGCACCGCGGGCGCGTACCCGGAGCGGGTGGCGGCCGCGGCCGGCTTCCACGGCGGGCAGCTCGCGACCGATGCGCCCGACAGTCCTCACCTGGCGGCCGGACACATCACCGCCGAGCTGTACTTCGGCCACGCCGACAACGACCCGTCCCTGCCCGCGGAGCAGAGGGAGCGCCTCGAGGAGGCGCTGACCGCGGCCGGTGTCCGGCACCACTGCGAGGTCTACCCCGACGCACCACACGGTTTCACCCAGGCCGACACCGCCTCGTACCAGAAGGAGGGCGACGAGCGGCACTGGGCGGCGCTGCTGGACCTGCTGGAGCGCACCTTCTGATCCGGTGACGCCCGCGGCCGCCCCGGCCGCCGTGGGCATCCTCGTCCTTCTTATTGACATGTACGCACCCCGATGCAAATTTGAGAGCGCTCTCAGAAAAGGTACGGACCAACCCCACAGCTGTACCCGCATGGAGGTGGAGAGTGCTCGGAGGACTCAGATTCAAGGTAGCCGCGGCGGCCGGAGCGGCCGCTCTCGTCGGCGCGCTGTTCACTCTGGGGGCACCGGCCGAGGCCGCGGTGCCCGCCACGATCCCGCTCAAGGTGACCAACAACTCCGGCCTCGGCGAGCCGGTCTACGTCTACAACCTCGGCACCCTGCTGACGACCGGCCAGCAGGGCTGGGCGGACGAGAACGGCACGTTCCATCCATGGCCGGCCGGCGGCAACCCGCCGACCCCCGCGCCCGACGCGTCCATCACGGGACCGGCGGCCGGGCAGTCGAAGACCATCCGGATCCCCAAGTTCTCAGGCCGGATCTACTTCTCCTACGGACAGAAGCTCGTGTTCCAGCTCACGACCGGGGGCCTGGTGCAGCCGGCCGTGCAGAACCCGAGCGACCCCAACCGCAGCATCCTGTTCAACTGGTCGGAGTACACGCTCAACGACTCCGGCCTGTGGCTCAACAGCACCCAGGTCGACATGTTCTCCGCGCCCTACGCCGTCGGCGTCCAGCGGGCCGACGGCAGCGTGAGCAGCACCGGACACCTCAAGTCCGGCGGCTACAACGGGTTCTTCACCGCCCTGCGCGGACAGCCCGGCGGCTGGGCCAACCTGATCCAGACGCGCTCCGACGGGACCGTTCTGCGCGCGCTCTCACCCGGATACGGACTGGAGACCGGAGCGCTTCCGGCGTCAGTGATGGACGACTATGTCAACCGCGTCTGGCAGAAGTACGCGACGACGACACTCACGGTGACGCCGTTCACCGACCAGCCGGACACCAAGTACTACGGCCGGGTGTCGGGCAACGTCATGAACTTCACCAACGCCTCCGGCGCGGTCGTCACCAGCTTCCAGAAGCCGGACGCGGACAGCATCTTCGGCTGTCACAAGCTGCTGGACGCCCCCAACGACGCGGTGCGCGGCCCGATCTCCCGCACGCTGTGCGCGGGCTTCAACCGCTCGACTCTCCTGGTCAATCCCAACCAGCCGGACACCACGACGGCGAACTTCTACCAGGACACAGTGACCAACCACTACGCCCGCAAGATCCACGCCCAGATGGCCGACGGGAAGGCGTACGCCTTCGCCTTCGACGACGTCGGCAACCAGGAGTCGCTCGTGCACGACGGCAATCCCCAGCAGGCGTACCTGACACTGGACCCGCTCAGCTGATCCCTCGGCCGAACGGGACATCCCGCACGCGGAGGGAGCCCGCGTGCGGGATGTCGTTCGATGGTGGGGGGGGTCAGCTGGTCGTCACGGCGGTGTCATCCACGACGAAGCTGGTCTGCAGGGAGGAGTCCTCGACACCGCTGAACTTGATGCTGACGGTGGTGCCGGCGAACGAGGACAGGTCGAAGGTCTTCTGGGTGTACCCCGTGGCCTTGTTGAGGTTGGAGTACGTCGCCAGCGTGGTCGATCCGGCGGTGACCGTCAGCTTGTCGTACTGCGTGCTGGTGGTGGTCTCCGCGGAGTCGATGTGCAGGTAGAAGGTGAACGAGGCCTTGCAGCCGCTGGGGATGGTCACCGACTGCGAGAGCGTGTCGGTGTGCGTGGAGCCGTAGCCGTCCAGCCAGGCCTTGTACGAGCCGCCGTGGGCCGCCTGGCTGCTGGAGTTGGTGATGACTCCGCTGGTCGCGGTCCAGGTGGTGTTGCCGGACTCGAAGCCGGCGTTACCGAGCAGCTGCGCCGAGGTGCAGGTGCCGCCACCGGAGGAGCTGACGGTCCAGGTGAAGGACGCCGTGCCGGTCGCGCCGGTGCTGTCCGTCACGGTGACCGTGGTGCTGTAACTGCCCGCCGTCGTCGGGGTTCCGGTGATCGCCCCGGTGGAGCTGTTGATCGACAGGCCGGTGGGCAGGCCGCTCGCGGCGTACGTAAGGGAGCCGCTGTTGGTGCTGCTCGCCGAGATCTGCAGGCTCACCGCGGTGCCGACGGTGGAGGACTGGCTGCCCGGGTTGGTGACGGTCACGCCGCTCGTCGGCGGGGTGACATGGCTGCCGACGTTGATGCCGGCGAAGGCGTTCGCCACCCCCGCGTACTGGGTGGAGCTCGCGCCGTACAGCGCCGTCGCGGCGTTCAGCGCGGCGGTGCGCGCGCCCGCGTAGTTGGTGCTGGACGTCATGTACGTCGTCAGCGCCTTGTACCAGATCTGCAGGGCGGCGGCCCGGCCGATGCCCGCGACGGCGACGCCGTCGGAGGTCGGGCTGTTGTAGGTGACGCCGTTGATGGTCTTGGTGCCGCTGCCCTCGGAGAGCAGGTAGAACATGTGGTTCGCGGGGCCCGAGGAATAGTGGACGTCCAGGTTGCCGACGCCGGAGTACCAGCTGTCTGCGGAGCCGCCGTCCTTGTCGGGCTCGTCCATGTAACGCAGCGGCGTGCCGTCGCCGTTGATGTCGATTTCCTCGCCGATGAGGTAGTCGCCGACATCGTTGCTGTTGTTCGCGTAGAACTCCACGCCGGTGCCGAAGATGTCGGAGGTCGCCTCGTTCAGACCGCCGGACTCGCCCGAGTAGTTCAGGCCCGCGGTGTTGGAGGTGACGCCGTGGCTCATCTCGTGGCCGGCCACGTCCAGCGAGGTCAGCGCGTGGGTGCCGCCGGAGCCGTCGCCGTAGGTCATGCAGAAGCAGCTGTCGTCCCAGAAGGCGTTGACGTACGCCGAGCTGTAGTGGACGCGGGAGTAGGCGGCGACGCCGTCGTTCTTGATACCGCTTCGGCCGAAGGTGTTCTTGTAGAAGTCCCAGGTCATCTGGGCGCCGTAGGCGGCGTCCGCGCCGGCGGTCTGGGTGTTGGAGCCGGATCCGGTGCCCCAGACGTCGTCGGCGTCCGTCATCAGCGTGCCGGTGCCGGAGGTGCCGTTGTTGAGGCTGTACGTCTTGTGACCGCCGCGGGTGGTGTCGTACAGCTGGTACGTCGAACCGGACAGCGTGGTGTTCAGCGTCACCGAACCGCTGTACTGGGTGTTGCCGGTGCCGGTCTTGACGTCCTGGAAGCTGCCGAGCTCCTCGCCGGTGGTGGCGTCGGTGATGACGTGCAGCCGGCTGGGCGTGCCGTCGTCCTGCAGACCGCTGATCACGGTCTCCCAGGCGAGCTTCGGGGTGCCGCTGCCGGCCCAGATCACCTTGCGGGCGCTGTCGGTGGCGGGCTGCTGGGCGTCGAGGGACCTGGCCGCCTTCAGGGCCTTGGTCTCGGCCGCCGCCTTGGTGAAGGTCGCGGTGGTGGAGGCCACCTTCACGGTGCGCTTGTTGTTGAACGTGGTGCTCACCGTGCCGGAGGCCTGCGAGGCCGGCGGCGTGTGCACGACGAGGTCGCCGCCGAGGACCGGGAGACCGTCGTAGGTGCGCTCGTAACGCGTGTGGACGGTGCCGTCGTTGTCCTTGACGACGTCCTTGACGACGAGCTTCTCCTTGGCGCCCAGGCCGAGACTCTGCGCGGTCTCGGTGGTCTTCTGCGCGGCGCTCTTGATCAGCGCCGTGTGCTGGGCCGGGGTGAGATCGGCCGGGAGGCCCCCGGCGCGCAGGGGGCTGGGGTGGGGGGATGCGGGCTGTGCCGACGCCGGTACGGACTGGATGCCGACGGCGAGGAAGGCGGCGGTGGAGAGCAGGGCTGCTCCTACCGCGGTCCGCTTGCGGGGGATGCGTCTCACTCGTTCTCCTACTGCGGCGGCCGCGGGGCGCGGCCGGTGACAGACCGGGCAGACGGGTGTGCTGTCCGGGACGAGCCGAGTTGTGCGGGACCGTTGCTGCATGAAGGGGCTGTGCCGGTTCTGTGCAGCGATAGGGGCGAGAATGACAGGGTTGACCGAGCCATGTCAGCTAGATCAGGAGCATTCGAGGGTTATCCCTCTGTGCACGTGACACCTACCCGGAGGCGCCGGAGTGCCCGGAAGCCGTCGGCCGAAAATCAACCGTGTGCGGCCCTGGTGACGTTCCGGTAGTCAAGAGTTCACCTGACACTCATGGTGAGACCTTGCCTTACCCGACCTTTACACGTAGACCTTGCTCCACAACAGCCAGTGCTCTGGGGGGAGTTGGCGAAGTGCAAGGCACGGTTGACGGGTTCCGCTATGGTGCGGTGACCCCGGTGGCGGCCTATCTGATGGCATGTCTGGGTGGCGCTCTGGGGCTGCGCTGCATCGTCCGGTCGTTGCTCGACGCGCAGTCGTGGAAGCCGGGTTGGCTGGGGCTGGGGGCCGCGTCGATCGGCTGCGGCATCTGGACGATGCACTTCATCGCGATGATCGGCTTCCAGGTCGAGGAGTCCCGGATCGGCTACGACGTGACCCTCACGGTGCTGAGCCTCGTCGTGGCCGTCGTGGTGGTCGGCGTGGGTGTGTTCCTCGTCGGCTACCTCGGCGCGGGCGGGGCAGCCCTGTCCGTCGCCGGAGTCGTCACCGGGCTCGGCGTCGCCGGCATGCACTACCTGGGCATGGCGGCGATCCAGGTCAACGGGACGATCCGGTACGCCCCGTCGGCCGTCGCCCTCTCCGTGCTCATCGCGATCGTCGCCGCGACGGCTGCCCTGTGGGCGGCCGTCACCATCCGCGGCTTCCTGGCGAGCCTCGGAGCCAGTCTGGCCATGGGCGTGGCGGTGTCCGGAATGCACTACACGGCCATGGCCGCCGTCACCGTCCATGTGCACGGCACGACGGGGTCCTGGGCCGGTGACGCACCCACCTCGCTGCTGCTCCCGATGCTCGTCGGGCCGGTCATCTTCCTGGTACTGGCCGGTGTGGTGGTGATGTTCGACCCGCTCCTCGTGCTCGGCGAGGGCGAGTGGAACGGGTCCGCCACGCACCGGCCCACCACGCCCCCGCCCGCCGCGCCCCGCGCCCCGCGGGCCGCTCCCCTCTCCGGTCCGGTCAGCCCGCCTGCCGCCGGCCGGGCGCGGACCGGTGGGTGAGCGGCTCGCGCAGGCCCAGGTGCTCGCGGAGGGTCGTACCGCTGTACTCGGTGCGGTAGACGCCGCGTTCCTGAAGCTCCGGGATCAGCAGGTCGACGATGTCGTCGAGACCGTCGGGAATCAGGTACGGCGTGACGTTGAAGCCGTCGACCGCGCCGTGCCGGACGAAGCGGGCGAACTTGTCGGCGAGGCCCGACGGCGTACCGACGTGACCACGCTGCGGGCCGAGGGCGATGACCGTCTCACGCAGTGACCAGCCACCCGCCTCCGCCTTCTCGCGCCATTCGGCCACCACCTTGCGCGGGTCGGCGATGCGCCGGGCGCCGAAGGAGCCGTCGTTCTCGGCGACGACCGGGTCCTCCTTGGGCAGGGGGCCGTCGGCGTCGCGGTCGGACAGATCGATGCCCCACAGCAGCCCGGCGATGCCCAAGGCGGTCGCCGGGGTGACCTGTTGGAGGCGAATCCACTGCTTCTTCTCCTGGGCCTCCTCCTCGGTGGCACCGATGATGATCTCCGTTCCGGGCAGGATGCGCAGGTCGTCGTCGGGTCGGCCGACAGCACGCAGCCGTCGCCTGATGTCGTCGGCGAAGTCCAGCGCGTCGTCGAAGTCGTTGCCGTGCGCGGAGAAGATGACGTCGGCGTTGCGGGCGGCGAAGTCGCGTCCCTCGCCGGAGTCACCGGCCTGGAAGATGACGGGATGGCCCTGAGCGCTGCGCGGCAGGGTCGGCGCGAGCTCGACATCGAACTGCGTTCCCTGGTGGCGGACTTGGTGCACCGCACCGGGAACCGACCAGGTCGGCGCGGCGGCGGTGCCGGCGACGGCGCCGCCCTCCCAGCCGTCCCAGATCGCGCGGGCCAGCGTGAGGAACTCCTCGGCGCGCCGGTAGCGGTCGGTGTGATCGAGGTAGCCGCCACGGCGGAAGTTGGCCCCGGTCCAGGCGTTGTCGGTGGTCACCACGTTCCAGCCGGCGCGCCCTGCGGAGAGCAGGTCGAGTCCGGAGAGACGGCGGGCGAGGTCCGCGGGTTCGTTGAACGTCGTGTTGGAGGTGCTGACCAGACCGATCCGGTCGGTGACTGCGGCCAGCGCGGCCAGTTGGGTGATGGCGTCCGGGCGTCCGGCCACGTCGAGTTCGTGGATGAGGCCGTCGACCTCGCGCAGCCGCAGGCCCTCGCCGAGGAAGAACGCGTCGAACAGGCCCCGTTCGGCGGTCCGGGCGACCTGAACGAAGGAGGCGGGGTCGATCTGGGAGCCGCTCGCCGGGTCGGACCAGATGGTCCAGTGGTTGACGCCCTGGAAGAACACGCCGAAGTGCAGCTGGGCGTCCGGCCGTGGGACGTCGATGGGGTCGGTGCGGGTCATCGGGTCGTCTCCTCGCGGGTGCCGGCGGTGGCGAAGCGGTTGGCGGGGCGCTCGAGCCCCAGGGCCGTGCGCAGTGAGGTGCCCGGCAGGGGGCGCGCGGTCAGGCGCTGGTCGGCGAGGTCGGGCAGGACCAGGCGGGAGAGGACGGACAGGTCCTCGTCGAGGACGAGCGGGTGCAGCCGTACGCCGTCGAAGACGCGGCTCAACTCGCCCAGCAGACGCACGAGTCCGGCCGCGGAGCCGACGTGCCGCAGCCGCCCCCGGTCCGTCCAGGGCGCGTGGATCTCCAGCGCGGCGACGCGCGCCTCGGCCGTGGCGTCCGGGGTGTCCAGGGCGACCTCGACCTCGGCGAAGGTCCGGGGCGCACGGGCGGACCGGGCGGCCTCGGTCACCGCCCTCAGGTCGCGGCCCTCGACGAGAGCCACGTCCAACTGCTCGTCGGGGACCGAGCCCTGCCGCCCGAGCACCACCAATTGGCCCTGGGGCGGCCGGGGCACGATGGCCGGGCCCTTGACCGCGTAAGTCTCGCCGGTGAAGTCGATGTAGTGGAGCCGCTCGCGGTCGAGGTAGCGGCTCGTGGCCACGGAGCGGATGACCGCGTCGTCCTCCCAGGAGTCCCACAGGGCACGGACCACGTCGACGCCGTCGCGGGACTCCCGGGCGCGGTCGGCCGGTTCGGCGACGGGCGGGCGGCCCCAGGCGCGGGCCGCCTCGGGGCGCGCTTCCTCCGCGACGACCCAGCCGGCGCGCCCGGCCGAGATGTGGTCGAGGGAGGCCAGCTGGGAGGAGACGTGGAAGGGTTCGGCGTAGGTGACGGGGACGACCGGGGCGATGCCGAGGGTGCTGGTGCGCGCGGCGGCGAACGCGGCCCGCTCCACCGCGCCGATGCGGCCGACGACGTCCGGTGTGCCGCCGGGCGGCAGTGCGCCGTCCTCCAGGGTGAGCAGCGTGAACCCGGCGTTCTCCGCGGCCGCGGCGACGCGTCCCACGCGCCGCGGGGTGAGGAGTTCGTCAGGGGCATGGGCGGCGCGGCGCCAGGCCGCTGGGTGGGCGCCGTCGCCGTCGGCTTCGACGGCGAGATGCAGGGCGGGGCCGGACATACGGGGGGTCCTTCCGGGACACGGCACATGGGCACGGGGGCGCACGGACACGTAGGCACGCGGGCACATAGGCACGCGGGCATACGGGCGTGTGGGCATACGCGCATGTGGGACAAAGGCACAGGGGCACAAAGGCACACGGTGGTGACGCCGCCGGGCGGATGCGTGGCGGCGGCGGGATCTCAGACGCGTGCGGAAGGACAGACCGCGGAGGACGTACGGCAGTAGTCGACATGCCGACGAGTGATCAGGCAGGTGCCCGGACCGGCGACGCGGTACGCCTCGCCAGGTGCGTGCATCGGGGCCTCCACCGGTCCGGGACAGATCACTTCAACCTACGTCGCGGGACCCGGACAGTGTCAAGGGCGCCCATATGGCGGAGGACGTGCCTCTGGGGGGTGCGGTACGACGACGCCGCGGGGGGCTCCGCCTGCTCCCTGAGGGCCGTTGTGCCCGAACTGTTGCAAGAGGTCCGGGTCGCGGCGACGGTAACAGCCGTTCCCGGGCGGGCCGCCGACCGCCCGCTCCTAGATCGTTGCTACGGTGCACCGATGTCTGACTCCTCACGCGACACAGCCGAAGGCGCGGGCTGGGGCACCGCCGAACGCGGTGAGTACAAGCAGCTCATGCCGGCCAGGGTCGAGAAGTTGTCGTGGCTGAACCCGAGGACGCTGTGGGCCGCCCGCAACGGCGTACTGGCCTCCTGGTTCGGCGATCCGACGGGCCGCACGCGCAGCCGTTGGGCGGCCCAGCGGGCGGCGGCCGGGGCGCCCGCCGACAAGGTGATCCGGCGCGACGATCCGGAGCGGTTCTCCTTCATGGTGATCGGCGACACCGGCGAGGGCGACGAACCCCAATACGCCGTCGTGCCGGGATTCCTGAAGGCCAGTCAGGACACGCGGTTCGCCGTCATAGCCAGCGACGTGATCTACCCCGTGGGCAGCGCCGACGACTACAACAGCAAGTTCTTCCGGCCGTATCAGGACTACCGGGCACCCATATACGCGATACCGGGCAACCACGACTGGTACGAGGACCTCGGCGCGTTCATGCGCGTCTTCTGCGACGACGCCGCGCCCCTGCCCGCCGAGCCCGCGCCGCGCCCCCTGACCCGGGCCTGGCTGCGGCAGCTTCTGTGGCACCGGCCGCGTGTCGACGACGGTCAACGACTGGACGAAGCACGGAAGTTGAGGTCCGCGGCCGACCAACAGGCCGGCCAGCCGGGCCCGTACTGGGCGATCGACGCCGGACCGGTGCGGATCATAGGCATCGACACGGGCCTGCTGGGCACGATCGACGCCGAGCAGGGCGCGTGGCTGCACGAAGTCTCCCAGGGCCACCGCCCGAAGATCCTCATCACCGGCTCGCCCCTGTACGTGGACGGCGAGCACCACCCCTGCCCCATCGAGGGCGGCGGCACGGTCGACGACATCGTCCGCGATCCCGACCACCACTATGTGGCGGCGATAGGCGGCGACATCCACAACTACCAGCGTTACCCGGTGGACGTGGACGGCCGGACCGTCCAGTACGTGGTCGCGGGCGGCGGCGGGGCGTTCATGCACGCCACCCACACCATCCCGCGTGTCTCCGTCGCGAACGTCGGCGAGCAGGACTTCCGCTGCTACCCGCTGCGCGGCGACTCCCTCGCGTTCTACAGCCGCCTCTACGGTCGGCGCCTGCGTCTGCGCCGCTTCTTCACCCTCACCGAGGCCGAGGCGACCGCCGTGGTCGCCGAGCGGCTGGGCATCACTCCGGCCCGCGCCCCGGGCCCGTCCGCCCGCGTCACCTGGCGCACCCGCCTGGTCGCCAGCCTCCTGGGCGCGGGCGGCCGTCCCGACCGGACCTCCCGCTTCCGCCTGCCCGTGCGGAAGATCTACACACAGCTGTTCTCGCCGGGTTCGGCGACGTACAGCCCGCCGTTCTTCAAGTGCTTCCTGCGGCTGGACGTCACTCCGGACGCGGTCCGGCTGCGCTGCTTCGCGGCGACGGGCAACCGCGCGCAGGAGGTCGACCCGCCGGTGGAGGACGAGGTCATCATCCCCCTGGTCTGACCGGCCGCCGGGCCGACCGCCTGCGACAATCGAGAGAGAACCGGTGTACGGCCGACAGCGCCGTGGACGATGGAGGAGCACGTGCCGCCCACCTCACGACCCTTGCGCAAGCTGGGCTTCCTCACCATCGGACTGTTCGACGAGGCCGATCCGCGCCGGGGTCACGAGTCCACGCTGGAGATCATCGAGCTGGGCGAGCGGCTCGGCTTCGACAGCGCGTGGGTACGCCACCGCCATCTCCAGTACGGCATTTCCTCCCCCGTCGCCGTCCTGGCGGCGGCCTCGCAGCGCACCAGCCGCATCGAACTCGGCACGGCGGTCATCCCGTTGGGCTGGGAGAACCCGCTGCGCCTGGCGGAGGACCTGGCGACCGTCGACATCCTGTCCGGCGGTCGTCTCAACCCGGGAGTCAGCGTCGGCCCGCCGATGCACTACGACCAGGTCAAGGGCGCGCTGTACCCGGACACCGCGGACGCCGAGGATTTCGGCTACGAGCGGGTGGAGCGGCTGCTGGACTGCGTGCGCGGCAAGCCGGTCACCGGCTTCAGCGGGGTGGAGGGCTTTGAGGTGTTCTCCGACCGGGTCCAGCCGCACTCCCCGGGGCTGGGCCGCCGTCTGTGGTACGGCGGTGGCAGCTGGCGCTCGGCGCGGTGGGCCGGCGAGCACGGCATGAACCTCCTGACGAGCAGCGTCGTCAAGGCCGAGGGCCCGGACGAGTCGAGGGACTTCGCCGAGATCCAGCTGTCCCACATCCGCGCCTTCCGCGCCGCCCACCCCGACGGCGAGGACGCCCGCGTCTCCCAGGGCCTGGTCGTCATCCCGACCGACTCCGCCACGCCCGAACAGCGCGCGAAGTACGAGGAGTTCGCGGCCGGGCGCACCCCTCGCACCGCCGCACCCCAGGGCCCGGCGCGCCTGATGTTCGCGCCGGACCTGGTCGGCACCTCCGACGAGATCGCCGAACGCCTGCACGCGCACGCCGCGTTCCGCGAGGTCGACGAGGTGGCGTTCGCGCTGCCGTTCACCTTCGAGCACCAGGACTACGTGCAGATCCTCACCGACATCGCGACGAAGCTGGGCCCTGCACTGGGCCGACCCGCCGCCTGAGTCACCAGCGCCCCACCTCGGTCCCGGCCACCGGCTCGGACGGCCTGCCGTCCACGCCGACCGGTACGTCACCGGCGAGCATCACCCGGTGCATGGTCCGGGGAAAGCCGAGGTGGGCGTTGTCGCTGGGTGCCAGATGGATGGTGGCCCGGTTGTCCCAGAAGGCGACGCTGCCCGGCTCCCAACGGAAGCGGACGGTGTACTCGGGCCGGACGGCCTGCTCCAGCAGCATATCCAGGAGCGCCCGGCTCTCCGCCCGGGACACGTCGGTGATCTGCTCCAGGTAGTAGCCGTTGACGTACAGCACCCGCTCCCCCGTCTCCGGGTGGACGCGGACCAGCGGGTGCACGGAGGCGACCTGGTGGTCCAGCAGATGACGGACGTACGCGTCGTCTCCCGGGCGTGGCTGGTAGCCGACGCCGAGCCGGTGTTCGGCCCGCAGTCCGTCCACGAACGCGCGCACCGGAGCGGACAGTCCGGCGTACGCGGCCGCCAGGTTCGACCAGGTGGTGTCGCCGCCGTAGGGCGGTACGGTCTCGGCGCACAGGATCGTCGCGGCCGGCGGGTCGATGCGGGCGCCGTGGTCGCAGTGCCAGCCGCGCAGCAGGGTGTGCCGGCGCCGCTGGAGCCACTCGTCGTGCTCCATCCCGAACCGCCCGCCCAGTTCCAGCCGGTCGGCGGTCGTCTCGATCTCGGGGAAGCCGGGAGGTGACGCGCTCCCCCGCCTGCCCAGCACGACCGGCTCCCCGAACCGGCGGGCGAACGCCACGTGCCCGGCATGATCGAGCCGCTGCCCCCGGAAGAACACCACCTTCCAGCGCAGCACCGCCGCCCGGATCGCGGCCACCTGGGCGTCGTCGAGGCCACCGGCCAGGTCGACGCCCTCGATCTCGGCTCCGATGTACCCGGCGACCGGTTTCACCTCCACTCCGGCACCCCGCATCGCCTCGTCCGTCGTACGGCTGTCCGTCGTCATACGCACTCCGCTGGTCGGCAACATCACCTACGTATCAGAGCGTGACAGCGAACGCCGGGCGTGGCGACAGAGCCTGACCTCCTTCACACATGGAAATCCGGTCGGAACCGCACTCAGAGCGCGGACTCCCGCTGTCCGCTGCCCTCATCCCCACGTGTCCCGGTTGATCATTCCTCGCCCCATCCGTGACGCTGGATGCAGAAGACAGTCAAGGGAAGGTCCGACGGTGATCAGCATTCCGACGCATACGCTCGACGACGGCACGACGATCCCCGCCCTCGGTCTGGGCACCTGGCCGATGAACGACGCACAGGCGGAGCAGGCGGTGGGCACAGCCCTGGAGCTGGGCTACCGGCTCATCGACACGGCCACGAACTACCGCAACGAGACCGGAGTCGGCCGCGGTGTGGCCGCCAGTGGGATCCCGCGCGAGGAGATCGTCGTCACGACGAAGCTCCCCGGCCGGCATCACGGCTACGCGGAGACGCTCGCCTCCTTCGAGGAGTCCCGCGCCCGCCTGGGCCTGGAGTACGTGGACCTGTACCTCATCCACTGGCCGCTGCCCCGCGTCGGCAAGTACGTCGACTCCTGGCGGGCCATGATCAAACTCCGCGAGGAGGGTCTCGTCCGGTCGATCGGCGTCTCCAACTTCACAACCGACCACATCGAGCGCCTCGAGATGGAGACCGGGGTCCTCCCCGCCGTCAACCAGATCGAACTGCACCCCTTGCTCCCGCAGGACGACCTGCGCGCCTTCCACGAGAGCAAGGGCATCCTCACCGAGAGCTGGAGCCCCCTGGGCCGCGGTACCCAGCTGCTGGACGACCCCGTGGTCGTCACCGTCGCCGAGACCCTCGGTGTGACCCCGGCCCAGGTCGTCCTGCGCTGGCACACCCAGCTCGGCGCGATCCCCATCCCCAAGTCGGCCAGCCTCGAACGCCAGCGCGAGAACCTCGGCCTCTTCGGCTTCGAACTCGGCCCGGCCCAGATGACAGCCCTCGCCGACCGCCCGCACCGGCGCCTGGGCGGGGATCCCGAGGTCCACGAGGAGTTCTGACCGAGCGCCCCGCGTCGGGCGTGCCGGCGGTGGGGTACCCAAGGCTGCGGGGTCTGTGATCCGCGTGGGTGGGAAGGAGTCGTAGGTGGGTGAGGACGACCGGCTGCGGGACTACCGCGGCAAGCGTGACTTCCACCGGACCGGAGAACCCGAGGGCCGCCGGGCCACTGGCGGCGAGGAACCCCGGTTCGTCGTGCAGATCCACGACGCGCGCAGGATGCACTTCGACTTCCGGCTGCAGGTCGGGGACGTGCTGAAGTCCTGGTCGGTGCCGAAGGGTCCCTCGGCGGATCCACGGGACAGGCGGCTCGCGGTGCCCACCGAGGACCATCCGCTGGAGTACGAGGACTTCGAGGGCGTGATCCCGAAGGGTGAGTACGGCGGGGGCACGGTGATCGTCTGGGACCACGGCACATACGAGCCCCTGAGCCACGACCGGGACGGGCGGCCGGTCGGCTTCGCCGAGTCGCTGGAGCGCGGGCACGCGCGGTTCCGGCTGCACGGGACGAAGCTGCGCGGCGAGTACGCCCTGACCCGCATCCGAGGGAAGGACGACGAGGACAATGCCTGGCTGCTGGTGAAGGCCGGCGGCGGGCGGGCCCAGGGGACCGGCACCCCCGACCCCCGCCGGGCCCGTTCCGTCCGCACCGGCCGTACGCTCGCCCAGGTCGCCGCCGACGGCCGGGAGGAGTGAGCGGCGGCGATGGCCGCATTCCTGGACACGCTGCCCGCCGGGCAGCGGCGGCGGCTGCGCCCGGCGCGCCCCTGGTGGAGCTCGCGGCGCGGCCGGTGCTCGCTACGCTGAGCGACCGGCGGGACCTTCCCGACGGGTGGATCTTCGAGCTGAAATTGTGGACAGGGTTTGTTGTTGTCCGTTGTCCAGTGCCACATGCCCGTTGAGAGATCTCTGTCGTGGATCCCCAACCGGGTGTGGCCGATCGGACGGTGAGTTCACGCCGCATGCGCGGACGTCGTTGCCTTCGTCAGTGACGGATCAGGCCCGTGCGTTTGACGGTCGCCAGCAGCGGGGTGGTGTCGATGGCGGTGACCCCGTCGAGGGGGCCGACGGTGTCGGTGAGGAAGGTGTACAGGGCGTCGAGGTTCGCGGCGGCGACAGCGACGACCAGGTTGGCGGGACCGGTGGTGGCGGCGCAGAACCGGACGTGCGGGTGGGTGCTCAGGGTCTGCGCGGTCTTCTGCAGTGCACCTGGCTGTACGGCGATCCACAGCAACGCCTCGGTCTGCGCGCCGAGCAGTGCGAGATCGAACTCGGTGGCCAGGCGCAGCACCTGGCCCTCCACGAGGGCCTCTAGCCGTCGGCGGGCGGTGAGCGCCGTGGTGCCGGCGCGGCGGGCCAGGTCCGTGTAGGTGGCCCGACCGTCCTCGGCCAGCGCGGCGATCAGCGCGGTGTCGACGTCGAGATGCGTGTACGACGCTGTCGGCGTCGTCGTTGACGCGGGGTCGGGGGCGAGTTCGGCGAGTTCCCGGGGTGAGAGGAGACCGGCGGTCCAGCGGAACGCTGTGGGGAAGACGCGCAGCAGGGTGTGGGCCGTCCAGGAGCCGACGGCGTCGGTGGCGGGCAGGTCGCGCAGCAGCAGGTTGTTGCGGGCCTCCGGACCTTCCAGGAAGAAGACCGTGGAGATCTCGTCGCCGCCGCCGAGGATGTCCACCCAGACGGTGTCGGTGCGGCGGGCCAGCGCCTGGGCGACCTGACGGATCTTGTTGGGGCGGCAGCGGATGCGCAGGGCGACGGGGACCAGGTGCGGGAAGCGCGCCGGGTTGCGTACGACGGTCGCGCGCAGGGTGCCGTCGGCGTAGAGCAGGGCGACACGGCGTACGACGGTGCGCTCGGACAGGCCCAGACAGCGGGCCACCTCGCGCCAGGAGGCACGCGGCGAGGCGACCAGGGCGGCCGCGATCCGCCGATCGGTTTCGTCGAGCACTTGTCGCATGATCCGCATGATAGGCGGAGGCGCTGGCGTGTTTCCTACGCAGAGAACTTCAGTATGGCGGTGAATGCCCGCACGGCTCCTACAACAGTCTCGTCACCGAACGACACCTTCGGGATCCGACACCTTCGAGATGAGGGAGAAGACGATGACTGATCATGGAGCCGACCTGCTGATCCGCGCCGGCGCGGTGCACACCCTGGTGCCCGGTCAGACCCCGCAGCGGGCACTGGCCGTGCGCGGCGACCGTATCGCCGCCGTGTCCGCCGACCCCAATGGCCTCGACCACCTGGTGAGCGCGGGAACTGAGGTGCACGACCTGCCCGGTGCCACCGTGCTGCCCGCCTTCGACGACACCCACACCCACCTGATCTTCGCGGCGCTCGGCGCCCATGACGTCCCCGTCCACCGGGCCCGGAACATCCCCGAGTTCCTCGACCTGATCCGGCAGCGGGCCGCCGTCACCCCCGAGGGCGAGTGGATCCGTACCACCACCAACTGGCAGGAACTCAATCTCGCCGAGCGCCGCATGCCCACCGCGGCGGAACTCGACCAAGCCACCGACCGGCACCCGGTCCTCGTCAAGCGCGGCGGCCACAACGACGTCGTCAACACCTATGCGCTCCGTCTGGCGGGCATCACCGAGGACACCCCCGTACCGCCGGGTGGCACCATCGGCCGTGGCAGCGACGGCAAGCTGGACGGCCGGCTGATCGACAACGCCCTGCACCTGGTGGAGCACCTGGTCCCGGCCCCGGACCGGGCCGAGCGCATCGACGGACTTCGCCTGGCTGGCCGCGACTACGCCGCCACGGGCATCGGGACCGTGCGCGACTGCGCGGTCACGCCTGAGGACTACGCGGTGCTCCTGGCCGCCTGTGAGGCGGGGGCGCTCAGCACCCGGGTGCGGGTGCTGATCTCGGCGCTCGGCCTGACCAGCGCGGCCCAGGTGGAGGACCTGCTCGACGTCATGGAGGAATGGCGTGACAACTCCGACCCGTGGCTGTCGGTGTGGGGTGTGAAGTTCGGCCTCGACGGCGGCCTGGAGGCCGGGGCCACCGAGGAGCCGTACGCCTGCGACCACTCGTTCTCCGGAATGCTGATCTGGGAGCCGGACGCGCTGGTCGAGGCGGTCGAGGCGGTGGTCCGGCGGGGCTGGCGGGTCGGCACGCACGCCTATGGCGACCGGGCGGTCCGCGTCCTGCTGGATGTCTACGAACGCGTCCTTGAGCGCAACCCCGGTCTGCCCGCCGGCACGCTGGTGATGGAGCACGGGGGCCTGGCCGGCCCTGAACAGCGCGCCCGTGCCGTCGCGTTGGGTATCCCCGTCACCATCCAGCAGCCGCTGCTGCACGACACTGCCGAGGTGGAGGAGGGCTTCTGGGGCCCGGAACGCGTCGCCCGACTCTTCCCCGCCCGTGGCTGGGTCGACCTGGGAGCCCAGGTCAGCGCCGGATCCGATTTCCCCGTCGGTCAGTTCGGTGCCATGCGCTCGGTCTGGGGCATGACCACCCGGCAGACCGTCATCGGCGTCAAGGGCCCCGAACACGCCATCTCCTACGACGAGGCCCTCACCCTGCACACCGCCAACGCCGCCCGCCTGACCGGCGAGGAACACCTGCGCGGCACCCTCACCCCCGGCCGCCTCGCCGACCTCACCGTCTGGGACCAGGACCCCGCTCAGTGCCCCGGCGACGCCCTGCGCGACCTGAACCCCACGCACACCTTCGTCGGCGGCCTCCTGGTCACACCCAACGGCACGCGGTAAGCGGAACGTGGCGGGTGTCGGGACCGAACGCGCGGCTACCGCAGGCGCAAGCGCCCGCGGTAGCCGACTGCAAGCGGCTCGCCCCTGGACCACTACGGGTGCATGCCGCGTACACGCTCGTTCGCGCAGGTCGACGTGTTTTCCACGAGCCCCTGCTCCGGCAACCCGGTCGCGGTCGTCCTGGACGGGACGGACCTGAGCGATGAGGAGATGCAGCGTCTGGCGCGTTGGACGAATCTGTCCGAGACCACGTTCGTCCTGCCCCCCACTGTCCCGGAGGCGGACTACCGGCTGCGGATCTTCACCCCGGGAGGCGAGCTTCCGTTCGCCGGACGACGGCGCGCTCGACGACGACCATCTGAACCGGATCGTCGCCGCATTCGGCATCACGCGTGACCGAGTCGTGGCTCACCAGTGGGTCGACAACGGTCCTGGCTGGACCGTGGTCCAGTTGGCCACGGCCGAGGAGGTTCTCGCCCTGGAACCCGACCTGGCTCTCGTCCCGGACGCGATGGTCGGCGCGATCGGGGCCTCCCCCCACGGGTGCCCGCACCACTTCGAGATGCGCACCTTCGCCCCGGGGCGGGCGTGCCCGAGGACCCCACATGGGGCAGCGATACGGACGGCACCGTCTGGGTCAGCGGTGCCGCCCTCATCTGCATCCGCGGCACCATCACTCTCTGACCAGCGGAGCCGGCACCGTCATGCGGTGTCGGCGGAGAGCGTCTTCATGGCGACGTAGCTGGTCACCGTGGCCACGCCGGGCAGGCTGGCCAACTGGTTGGCGTGGAAGTCCTCGTAGGCGGGCAGGTCGGCGACCTCGACCTGGAGCAGATAGTCGAAGTTGCCGGTGATGTGGTGGCAGGCAACCACCTCGGGCAGCCCGGTGACCGCACTCTCGAACGCGACCACGTCCGCGCGGGTGTGCCGCATCAGCCGCACCCCGGCGAACACCCGCAGGCTGCGGCCGACCGCGGCGGGATCGATCAGCGCCCGGTAACCGCGGATGACCCCGGCCTCCTCCAGTTGCCGCACGCGCCGCAGGCACGGTGACGGCGACAGCCCGACCCGGGCGGCCAGCTCGTTGTTACTGATCCGGCCGTTCTTTTCGAGCACGGCCAGAATCGACCGGTCCACCTCGTCCATAGTGGCAGATTATTGCTCTACAGGATTGAGTACCACAATCCTGTGCCCGCCCTGAGCGCAATTTGCTACCAAAGTTGCCAGGATCCGCCCACTTCGGAGCGATGGTCGGTCACGCTTCATGGCGTAAGACCGACGGTCCACGGAAGGGCAGCCATGCCAGGCAAGAGCACCATCACCGTTCACGCCGATCGCGACGTCCATCCCAGCCGTGCCGTGGCACCGCCCATCTACCAGACGGCGGCGTTCTGGGCCGAGGACGGGGAGACGTTCGCGCAGGGCGCCGTCGCCCCGCGGGGCAAGGACTTCTACACCCGCTTCGGCAACCCGAACCACGCACAGGTCGCGGCCGTCGTCGCCGAACTGGAGGGCACCGAGGCGGCCATGGTCACCGCGTCCGGGATGGCCGCGCTCACCACGGCCGTGCTGGCCCTGGTGTCCGCCGGTGACCATGTCATCGGGCAGAGGTCCACGTACGGGGGCACGGCGTCGGTGTTGCTGAACCTGCTGCCGCGCCTCGGCGTGTCGACCACCCTGGTGGACCAGACCGACCCGGAGGCGTTCGCGAAGGCACTGACCCCGCGGACCCGCCTGATCCTGGTGGAGTCGCCGAGCAATCCGCTGCTGCAGATCACGGACCTGCGCGCCGTCGCGGAGCTGGCCCGCGCGCACGACGTGCTGACCATGGCGGACAACACCTTCGCCACTCCGCTGAACCAGCGTCCTGCGGACCTAGGCATCGATCTCGTCTGGCACAGCGCGACCAAGTACCTCAACGGCCACTCCGACGTCTCCGCCGGAGTGCTGGCCGGGCCGGCCGAGCTCCTGAACCGGATCTGGGACGTCGGCCTGCTCACCGGTGCCACCCTCGGCCCCATCGACGCGTGGCTGCTGCTGCGCGGCATGCGCACCCTGCCCCTGCGGGTGCCACGGCACAACGCCAACGGCCAGGCGCTCGCGGAGGCGTTGAACGAGCATCCAGCCGTGAGCCGGGTGCACTATCCCGGTCTGGCGACCCACCCGCAGCACAAGCTGGCGGCCAGTCAGATGAGCGGTTTCGGCGGGGTGCTCGGCATCGAGTTCACCGACGGTTTCGAGATGGCCGACGCGTTCCTCGGCCGGCTGCGCTACCCCCGCCGGTCGGCCAGCCTCGGCGGCGTGGAATCGCTGGCCGTGCATCCGGCGTCCATGTGGCGCGGGATGCTCAGCGAGGAACAGATCGCCGAGTCGGTTCCGCTGGGCCTGGTCCGGCTGGCCGCGGGCACGGAGGACACGGCCGACCTGGTCGCCGACGCACTGGCCGCGGCCGACGCCGTACACACCACGACGGCGAGCGCCTGAACCGCCGCCCAGCTGCGGATGCGCCGACTGGCTGGAACGGGAGGCACCCGGGAAGCTGGTCGTGAAGATGTGGGCGTTCCCGGTCCTGACCTGGGTGGCGCCGGCCGGAGTGCTGGCGATCCTGGGCCTCATGGCCCGCCAGCCCGACACCCGCGTGCAGCTGTACTTCACCGGCGGCCTGGCGCTGCCCCTCTCCCTCATCGGCTACCTGCGCCAGAGAGCCCTGACCGCCCGCGGCTGATCTGCGCGGCCACGAGCAGAGCCGCGGCGGCCACCTCGAAACGATCTCGAACAATCCGAAAGCGTAAGGGAGTTCATCCTATGAAGATCCTGCTCACCGGCGGCACCGTGGTCAGCATGGACCCGGCTGTCGGCGATCTCGACCGCGGTGACGTGCTCATCGAAGACGGCGTGATCGTCGAGGTGGCCGAACGGATCGACGCGCCGGACGCCGAGGTGATCGACGCGACCGACCGGATCGTCACTCCCGGCTTCGTCGACAACCACCGCCACTCCTGGCAGACCGCGTTCCGAGGCGTCGGCGCCGACTGGACGTTCCCGGAGTGGGCGGTGGCCATGCACGGCACGGTCAAGCCGCACTACCAGCCCGAGGACGTCTACGTAGGCACCCTGCTCGGCCGGCTGGAGGCCCTGCACTCCGGCGTGACCACGATGCTGGACTGGTACCACGTCGCGCAGAGCCCTGAGCACGAGGACGCCGCCGTCGCGGCGCTGCGGGACGCGCCGGGGCGGTCGATCTTCTGCCTCGGCGCCGGATGGGGCACCCCCGACCCCGTCGACGCCGCCATCCGCCGCGTCCGCGCCGACCTGGCCGGGGACGGCCTGGTCACCATGGCGCTGGGGCTGCGCGGACCCGAGGACACCAGCATGGAAACCGTCGCCCGGGAGCTGAAGCTGGCGGCCGAACTCGGCCTGCGCACCAGCCTGCACATCGCTTCCGACGGGACGCAGCGCCCGGTCGCCGATCTGCGCGAGCACGGTCTGTTGCGGGACACCACCACGTTCGTGCACGCCAACGGGATCAGTGACGAAGAGCTGCGGATGCTCGCCGACGCGGGCAGCTCGGTGTCCATCAGCCCGGACGTCGAGCTGAAGATGGGGTTCGGCTGGCCGATGACCGGACGGGTGCTGGCCGCGGGCCTGCGCCCGACGCTGTCCATCGACGACGTCCCGTCGGTCGGCGGCGACATGTTCTCCACCATGCGCACCGCCTTCGCCGTGCAGCGCGGCCTGGACGGCGGCCTGCGCTCCCGCGACCTGCTGGCCTTCGCCACCACCGACGCCGCCGCCTCGTGCGGACTCGACGCCCGAACGGGCAGCCTCACGCCCGGCAAGGACGCCGACGTCATCCTTCTGCGCGCCGACGACCTGACCGTGTTCCCCGTCACCGACCCGGCCGCCACCATCGTCAGCGCCGGCCACCCCGGCCTGGTCGACACCGTCCTCGTCGCCGGCCGCGTGGTCAAACGCGACGGCGTACTGGTGGACGTCGACCTGCCGACGCTGAGGACCCGACTGCTCGCATCACGCAACCGGATCGCGGCCGCCGCCGGCATCCCGCTCGACGGCACATGGCGCCCACAGCCGGAATCGGAGTAGGAGCACTTGGCTGTGCACGCCAGAACGGAGATCTAGCTTGGAGAGCAGTCACGGGTCGTCACTGCAGCGCTCGGTTGTGAGCGCGGTGAAGGGCGGCGCCCGGTCTGGGGTGAGGTCGTCGCGCAGGCGGACGTAGCGGACCGTGTGGCAGTAAAGGACGGTGGCGCCTTGCCGCAGGGCGGCGTTTTCGAGGGTGAGCTGCCGGATGGCCTCCTCGTACAGGGTCAGGGTGCGGCGCAGGTCGGTCTGTGGCGGCGGCCTGGTTGAGGACGGTGTCGATGGCGGCTTTGACGGTGTCGGCGTCGGGCAGGGCGCGTTTCACGGCGTGGGCTCCGGGGCGTGGCGGGTGAGGAAGGAGGCCGTCTCGCGGCGTTGCTTTTCGAGGCGGTGGCGGACGTAGGGGGGCGAGACGGTCGCCGTCGGCGAGGGCGGTGTCCAGGGAGGCGAGGTGGCCGTCCAGGGCGTTGCGGTTGGCGGGGGGGTGAGGGCGGCGTTGCGGCATGCCAACGGTTGGCAGTCGGCCGTCATCGGCGGCTTCACCGAGCCGCGTGGCAGCCGGGTGGGGTTCGAGGCACTGCTCATCGGCTGCGTGCGCGAGCGTGCGGCAGCCGCCTGACACGGTGGATCTCCGGAATACGGCCCGAACACCCTTGCTGTACCTCTAAGTTCGCAGCGACATGCCGTCGCCCGCTCGCGCACACCAGGAGGCCTTCCGTATGCGCACCCTGCTCCGCATCGCCATGACCGGGGCGGTGGCCGCCGCCACCGTCCTCGTCTGCGGCACCGCCCACGCCACTCCGTCCGGCCCCGGGGTGACCGGCCGGGTGATCAGCCAGACCACAGTGGGCGACACCGACTACGTCCTGCGGGAGATAACGGTGCCGCCCGGACAGAGCACGGGCTGGCACTACCACGACGGTCCTGTGTACGCCTACGTGCAGCAGGGCACGCTGAGCCACTTCGACCCCGGTTGCGCTTCGGACGGCGTGTACCGCGCGGGCAGCTCCCTGCACGAGCCGGGCGGGCCGGACGACGTCCACATCGGCCGCAACCTGGGCGACACCCCGCTCGTCCTCGACGTGCTCTACGTGCTGCCGCACGGCTCGCCGTTCTCCGAGGACGCGCCGAACCCGGGCTGCCCGTTCCAGTGATCACTCCGGCGGCAGCGACTGTTCGGCCCAGATCGTCTTGCCCCTGCCGGTCTGCCGGCTGCCCCAGCGCTGGGTGAGCTGCGCGACGAGCAGCAGACCGCGCCCGCCCTCGTCGAAGGCGTGGGCGCGGCGCAGGTGCGGGGAGGTGGAACTGCCGTCGGAGACCTCGCAGCTGAGGGCGCGGTCACGGATCAGCCGGAGCACGACCTCGTCGGCGGTGTACCCCGTCAACAAGCGAGCACCCTCGCTCCAGCCGGTCACGACATCCCGGGCGTCGACGACCACCACGGCGGCGACATGCTCCATATCGTCCAGGGCGATCCGATTGTCGCACCGCATCAAGCGCATGGACCGTCCGGTGCCCGCCGAGCACCGTGCGGCGCCCGGGACCGTCTACGCCCGATGCGCGCGCAACGCGGCAAGGGCCCGGTCGGCGTGCGTGTTCATCCGCAGCTCGCTGCGCACGACCTCCAGGACGGTGCGGTCCTGCGCGATGACGAAGGTGACCCGTTTGGTGGGGGCCAGTGAGAACCCCCGCTTCACCCCGAACCGCTCCCGGACCGTCCCGTCGGCGTCGGACAGCAGGGGCATGCCGAGCGTGTGGCGGCCGGCGAACTCCTGCTGCCGGTCGACGGAGTCGCCGCTGATCCCCACCGGACGTCCGCCCGCTTCGGCGAACTCGGCCGCCAGGTCGCGGAAATGGCAGGCTTCCGCGGTGCAGCCTGCGGTCAGGGCGGCCGGATAGAAGAACAGCACGACGGGGCCGTCGGCGAGCAGCTCGGACAGGCTGCGTACGGTGCCGGTCTCGTCCGGGAGCGTGAAGTCCTCGACCCGGGTACCGACCTCGATCTGTGTGCTCACGACCGGCCCTCCGCACTCCGGGCGACACCGCGGGCCCACAGCACGAGTGGCACCTGAAGGGGCAGCCGGCCGATGGCGGCGGCCTTCTGCGGGGCGCGGCGGTGGCGCCAGTCCACGGCCATCTTCACGTTGGCGGGGAACACGCCGACGAAGAACGCCGCCGTGGCCAGTGCGGCGGCCCGCCGGGTCCGCGGCACCGCCAGGCCTGCCGCGAGGGCCAGTTCGGCGACTCCACTCGCGTAGGTCCAGGTCCGGGGCGAGCCGGGCAGCGCGCGCGGCACGGTGGCGTCGAACTGGTGTGGTCTGGCGAAGTGGGCGGTGCCCGCGGCGGCCAGCAGACCGGCGAGCAGCAGGGGCGAGCGTTCGGACCGTGACACGGTTCCTCCTCTGACGACCTGCCGCGCGATATTACTCGACGGTAGAGAGCGGTGGAGAGGGTGGGGTGCACCAGGGGCTCCCCCGGAGCCCCTTGCCTGCCGGGCCAGTTGACCTTGCCCATGGGTGAGGCCCGACGGTGGGTGCGGACAGGGCCGAGCTACCGAGGGGAGCCCGTATGGACACGCGCTGCGTGATTCTCGACATCGGAGGAGTTCTGGAGATCACCCCGGAGACGGGGTGGCTGCGCCGCTGGGACGAGCGGCTGGGGCTGGCACCCGGTACCGCGGACGGGCGGCTCACCGATGTCTGGGCGGCGGGCGCCGTCGGGGCGGTCGGCGAGGCCGAGGTGCACGAGCAGGTCGCCGCCCGGCTGGGCCTTGGCCCGGTCGAGGTGGACTCCTTCATGGCGGAGTTGTGGCGAGCGTACCTGGGGACGCCGAACACGGAGCTCATCGACTTCGTGGCGGAGTTGCGGCCCCGGTGCCGGCTGGGAATCCTCAGCAACAGCTTCGTGGGCGCCCGCCGGCACGAGGCGGACCTGTACGGGTTCGACACACTCGTCGACGAGATCGTCTACTCCCACGAGATCGGGGTGTGCAAGCCCGATCCACGGGCCTTCGCGATCGCGTGCGCACGTCTGGAGGTGCGGGCCGGTGACTGTCTCTTCGTCGACGACTTCCCGCCGAACGTCGAGGCCGCGCGCGCGGCGGGCCTGCGGGCCCACCTGTTCGAGGGCAACGCCGAGACCGTCGCCCGTATCAACGCCCATCTGGACGGCGCGGCCGGGCAACGGTGACCGGCGAGGGAGCGTCGTCCCGGTCAGGCGCTGCCGGCCGGGGTGGCGGCCTGGTGCTCGGTGTCGTCGTCGACGGCGTACGAGAGGAAGTCGTCGACCATGCGGTGGAAGAGCGTGGCGAGCTCGCGCAGCTCCTCCGGCGTCCAGTCGGCGAGCGCCAGCTGCATCCCGCGGACGCCGGCGTCCCGGATCCGGTCGATGGCCAGGCGGCCGGCGTCGGTGAGCTGGATGCGCTGCGCCCGGCCGTCGTCGGGGTCCGGTACGCGGGTGACGTAGCCGGACTTCTGCAGCTGTTGCACCGTGCGGGTGACGTGCGAGGCCTCCACCCCGAGCCGCTGGGCCAGCTCCCCCGGGCGGAGCGGGTCGGAGTCGGCGACCTGCCGCAGCAGCGCCACGGCGGCCCGGTCCAGCGGCACCCCGGCCAGCCCCATGAGCTGGTTGTGCTGCCGGGCCCGGGTACTCAGGTACGTGATGCGAGTGAGCGCCCGCTCGATCTCGACGACTTCCGGGGAGGCGGCGGGGAGGGCGGGGAGCGGTGACGTGGCCATGCGAGCCACTTTACCATATTGTTGCGTAACTCAAGTAATTTGCCGCGCGGGGACCTCGGCTACTGCCGCCGGAGGACTTCTCGGGCCGTACGGGGCCTCTCACACCCGCTCCGCCCTGCGTTCGCCGCGCAACAGCCAGGCCAGGTCGGCGACGGCGACCAGGAGCGCGCCCGTCCACGCTGCGGGCAGGACGTTCGGCCCAGCGGCCCGGGTCAGGCGGCGGGCCAGCTGCGGTGCGGCCCTCGCGACGAACGGGATCGGGCCTGCCGCGGCGACCGCCATCGCGGTCAGCCCGGCGCCCGCGCACAGCAGCACCAGCCGGCTGGCCGTCTACGGCATCGCCGTCGACGACGAGCACAACACCGTCTGCACGACGAACACCCGCAACAACACCGTCGCCGTCTACAGCCAGCGCACCGGCGAACACCTCGCCACGCTCCCGAACGTGACCCACGCCCGCGAGATCGTCGTGGACGAACGCCACAACACCGTGTGGGCCAGCGCCTACGGCGACGGCGCCCTGGTCGCCTTCGACAGCCGTACGTTCAAGGAGAAGGAGCGCGTCACCGTCGAGGGCTCCGGGCCGACCGGCCTCGCCGTCGACGACCGGACCGGCCCGGTCTACGCCGCCGACCTGGCCAACGACCGGATCATCGAGGTCTCCCCCGGCTCCGAGACCCCGCGTTTCATCGCAACCGGCGACGGTCCGATCTCCGTCTCCCTGTCCAGGGACGGCCGTACCGCCTACACCGGGGGTCGCCCAGGAGTGTCCGCTGCTCGGCGTAGCGGGTGACCAGCCACGGCTCGCTGCCGTCCCAGAGCCGCACCTTCGTCAGCGACCCCTCCTCCTGCAGCTCCTTGAGCTCGAGCGGCGGATCGAACGGGCAGCGCGCCTGCCTGGCCATCGGGAACTCGGGAACCGGTACGGCCGCATCGGGCGCGGTCCCGGTCAGGGTGTCGGCCATGGTTCTCCTCGGTGGTGGGGGACTCCGGTCGGAGCGGAGCGCCGGGGTGAAAGCGGGCGAGGCCTCGATGAGCACATGCAAACAGAGGGGGCTGACGTCTCCGGTCAGTTTCCTGACAGAAGGCTGACGTGACCCAGGCCACAGGGGGGTGTCGGTTTCATGGCAACTTCCATATTTCAAAAGGAAGTTGACGGAAGCGCGGCCGGCCGCGGACAGGGTGCGGAACGGCGCCCGTGAGCAGATCGCGGGCGCCGCGGGTGTTTGCTCTGCGCCGCGTCAGGCCTCCGCGTCGGCGCGCCCCAGCCAGTACCCGAAGCCACGGCGGGTGTGGATGAGCACGGGTGCGTCGCGGTCCACCTTGCGCCGGAGCCGTGAGACGAGTTGCTCGATGGCGTTGTCACCGTGGAAGTCGCCCCAGACGTTCCGGCTGATCTGTTCCTTGGACAGCACCCGGTGCGCGTTGACCAGGAGATGGCGCAGCAGCCGGTACTCCGCGGGCGTGAGATCGAGCGCCCGCACGCCCCGGCGCGCCTGGCACCGGGCGTCGTCCAGCACCAGGTCGCGGTAGTGCAGGCCGCCCTCCGCGCGCGCGGAGCCGGGACCACGCAGCAACACCTGCATCCTGGCCAGGACTTCGGCGACCCTGAAGGGCTTCGTGACGTAGTCCCGCTCGCCCAGACCGAGTTCGGGCAGGATTCTGCCCAGCGAGTCGTACTCGGTCAGAAACAGGACCGGCGGCCGGTGGGCGACCACCGGCCGGGGCGCCCGGCCGATGTCCTCCAGGTCGGGCAGCGCCACATCGACGACCATCAGCTCGAACCGGTGCTCGGTGAGCCGCTCGAGCGCCTCCGTCCCCGTGCTCGCCAGGCTGACCTGATAGTCGGCCAACTCCAGTGTTGTGGCGAGGACTTCGGCGACGGCCGCGTCACCGACGATGACCAGCACGTGCTGGCCGGTTCCGCGGGCGAGTGCCGGTTTCTCACTGGTGCTGCCGTACATGAACAAGACCGTTCGTCTAGTACTCGTGCCGCGCTACGTAGGCGACGGCGGGGGACACAGGTGCGGTAACGGCGAGGGGAACAACCGGGCCGGCTCAGCCCCGGCGACAGACCACACGGGTGCCGCCGGCGGTAGGAGGGACACGTGACTCACCCTACCCTCCTGGTTGCGTAACTCAAGCAATTCACCATTTGCTTGACTTAAGTAATCTACATATGCTTGCCTAACTCAAGCAATCCGCACCGGCCGCCACGAGAGTCGAAGCGAAGGACCGCAGGAGTTCCTCTCATGCCAGACACCGCCTGATCCGACCGGTCACGCCTCCCCACCGGGAGGCGTGACCGTACCGACCGGGGCCGCCTGAGCGGAGTCGGCCCCCGGCGCCGTACCCGTGGGGACGGGGAAACGGCGCGGTCCCGGGCCCGGCAGCCGGAGCACTCCCCCGTTCGGCGCCGGGCCCGGAACACAGCGGCAACAGCGACAGCAACCAAGGCAATTCCGGAAAGGGCCTCCCCCATGACCACCATGAAGTCCGTACAGACCGCAGGCGTCGGCAAGATCGACGCGGTGGACGTCGCACGTCCCGTCCCGGGGCCCAAGGACGTCCTCGTACGCATCCGCGCCTGCGGCATCTGCGGCACCGACGTCACCTTCCTGCACATGGGCGGGATGCCGGCCCGGGCCCACCTGGGCGGTGAGCTGGTCCCCGTGCCGCTGGGCCACGAGCCGGCCGGTGAGATCGTCGAGGCCGGCGCCGAGGTCACCGGTCTGAAGGTGGGCGACCGTGTCGTGGTCAACCCGCAGGACGCGCCGACCGGCATCATCGGCTGCGGCGGGAAGTACGGCGGCATGGCCGAGTACCTGCTGATCGAGAACGCCGAGGTCGGCAGGAGCGTGGCGGTCTTCCCCGACACCGTGCCCTTCGGCGTCGCCTCGCTCAACGAGCCCATGGCCGTGGCCCGGCACTGTGTGAACCGCTCCGAGGCCAAGCCGGGGGACAAGGTCGTCGTCTTCGGCGCCGGGCCGATCGGACTGGGTGCCGCGATCTGGCTGAAGCTGCGCGGCGTGGAGCACGTGGTGGTGGCCGACGTGCTCCCCGGACGGCTGGAGAAGGCGCTGGCCGTCGGGGCGGACGCCGTCATCAACTCGGCCGAGGAGGACGTGGCGGCGCGTCTGACCGAGCTGCACGGGCAGAGCGCCAACGCGCTCGGCCAGCCCCGTCCGGGCACCGACATCTTCATCGACGCGGCCGGCGTCGCGGCCGTCTTCAACACTGTGGTGGGCGCCGCGAAGTGGGGCGCCAAGCTGGTCATGGTGGCGGTGCAGAAGAAGGGCACCGAGATCGACCTCGGCGGCATGCTGCGCAGCGAGCTCACCCTCGTCGCCTCCCAGGGCTACCCCACCGAGATCTTCGAGGTGACCCCGGAACTGGTGGAGCACCAGGAGCGGTTCGCCAAGCTGATCAGCCACCATGTCCCGTTCTCCGAGGTCGAGCGGGCCTTTGAGCTCACGCTGACGCCTGGCGCGGCCGAGAAGGTCGTCGTGACCTTCGACGCCGAGGGCTGAGCGCAGGCCGGTGGCGGCGTCGAGCCAGTTGGTACGGGGGGGCGGGGTGTGCCCGGCGAGGGCACGCTCCTGCTCGGCGGAGGTGTGCAGGAGCAGATGGCGGGCCATGACGATCCGCCGTACCACCGGCGGGTTTCCAGGGACGTAGAGCGTCTCTGATTGGCTTGGTGACCTCGGACGCCGGTCGGTGAGGCCTCAAGATCTCACCGAGGAGGGTGCCCGACGCCTCCTGGGCGCCGGGCGTGTACGTGACGGTCTGCCTCGCAGCGGAATCGCTACGGATCGCCGATCCGGCCGGTAAGCCTACGCAACCGCGTATGGCACACCATGCAAGAACGGACTGAACCGACCCCATGACCATCCGCGTGCTGCTCGCCGACGACCAGGCCCTGCTGCGGGCCACCTTCCGCATCCTGATCGACTCCTGCGACGACCTGGAGGTGGTCGGCGAGGCCACCGACGGCGCCGAGGCCGTCACCCTGGCCCGCGTCCACCATCCCGACGTCGTCCTGATGGACATCCGTATGCCGGGCACCGACGGACTCGCCGCCACGACCATGATCTGCGCCGACCCCGACCTGACCGGCACCCGCGTGTTGATCCTCACCACGTTCGAGGTCGACGAGTACGTCGCGCAGGCCCTGCGGGCGGGCGCGAGCGGCTTCCTCGGCAAGGACGTCACCGCCGACGCGCTGCTCGCGGGCATCCGGATGGTGGCCGCCGGTGAGTCCCTGCTGTCCCCGCTCGCCACCCGCGTCCTGGTCGCCCGCTTCCTGGCCACCCCCGCGCAGGGTGCCCCACTGGCCGCCCCCGAGGACCTCGCCGCCCTCACGGCCCGCGAACGCGAGGTGATGGCGCAGGCGGCGGAGGGCCGGTCCAACGAGGAGATCGCCGAGAAACTGTTCCTCAGTCCGCTGACGGTGCGCACCCACGTCCACCGCGCCATGACGAAGCTCGGCGCCCGCGACCGGGCCCAACTCGTCGTGATCGCCTACCAGTCGGGCCTCGTCCAGGCACCCCCGCCACCACCCCGCGACCGCTGAGCCCGGCCGCCGAGGCCGGTCGCATCAGCATCAATGTCAGTGGCACCTCCTAGGGTTGCGCCCGACTCACAGATCTCGCACCGGAGGGCAGCACGATGGGCGCAAGCGGCTGGGACTACATCACGTCGTACGCAGGCAGTGTCGAGGAGTCCCTGCACGCTCTGCACGCCCGGGTCTTCGAGGAGGACTACGGCCGCGACGACACGTACGAGAGCCTCGAGGAACTCTGGGAGGACGAGGAGTTCATGGGCGAGGAGGGCACGCACTCGATCCTCGACATCCAGCGCGTCGTCCGCACCAGCGCCCCACCGTCGGAGCACGACCCGAAGGACTACGGGACCCTGCGCCCCCTACCGGACGACCGCATCGCCCTCCACTTCGGCACCGACAGACCGACGCCCGCCCAGTTCCAGGACCTGCTCGCCCGGGCCTTCGAGCACGCCGGAGCACCGCACGAGCAGCCTCGGACACTGCTGGACGAGTGCCGTATGAGGTGGACGGGCGTGTACGTCGTCCTGTACACCGGTGACCGGCCGACCCACCTGGGCATCTTCGGGTATTCGGGCGACTGAGGCCCCCACCGCCGGTACGGACGGCGCCGTTCAGGCGAAACCGGCGGGCGGCACGCGTGAGCGGGCGCGGGCTCGTCGACACCTCACCCGTGACCCTGCCGCTGATCGCCCCCATGCTCGCCACCCCCGGCGCCCTGCCGCCCGCCGCACAGGACGCGCGCTGGGCGTACGAGACCAAGCAGGACGGCCAGCGGGTGGTCGCCTATCTGGCCGGGGACGGCAGTGTGCTGTTGCGAGCCCGGTCCGGAGAGGACATCACCGCCGCCTACCCCGAACTACGGGCGCTGAGCGGCGCGCTCGGTGGCACGCCCGCGGTGCTGGACGGGGAGGTACTGGCGCTGGACGAACACGGGCGTGCCGACTTCCAGTTGCTCCAGTCGCGCATGGGCCTGGCCCACGCACCGGGCAAAGCGGCCCGCCGAGCCGCCGAAGTCCCCGTCCATCTCGTCCTGTTCGACGTCATGCACCTCGGCACGCGCTCCCTCCTGACGCAGCCCTACCGCCGCCGGCGCACGCAACTGGAGGGACTCGGCCTGCACGGACCGTACTGGTCCACGCCGGCCGCCCTCGTCGGCCACGGTGAGCAGGCGCTGCGGGCCACCCGCGAGCACGGTCTCGAGGGCCTGGTCTGCAAACGGCTGGACTCCGTCTACGAGCCCGGGGTGCGCTCCCGGGCCTGGATCAAGATCCGCAACATGCGCAGCGAGGACGTGATCGTGGGCGGCTGGGTCCCGGGCAAGGGACGGCTGTCCGGCCTGCCCGGCGCCGTCCTGGTAGGACAGCGCACCGCGGGACGCCTGCGCTATGTCGGCAGCGTGGGCACCGGCTGGAGCGAGGCCGAGCGGACCGAGCTCACCGCACTGCTGCGGGCCGCGGCGACGGACCGATGCCCCTTCGACACCGTGCCGCCGGTCGCGGGCGCGCACTGGGTGCTCCCCCGGCTGGTCGGCGAGGTCCGCTACAGCACCCGCACCCGGGCCGGGATGCTGCGCCAGCCGTCCTGGCTGCGGCTGCGCCCGGACCTCGCGCCCGAAGAGTCGGCGGCCGACCTGCCGGACGAGCTCGCCTGACGCACCGTCATGATCCAAGTGTTGGGCTGCGCTTCACCGGCGGTACGCACGTGACCCCTTGGCGCGGGAGTGAAAACCGAGGAAGCTGAACTCCCCATCCCCCCACAGCCGTTGGGCTGCGCCCGGACCAAGAGGAGGACGCAGTGTCGTCACAGAAGTTCAAGGCACACCGCAGGAGATGGTTCACCGGCCTGGCCGGGGCCGCCGCCCTCGTCGTCGCCTTCCCCGCCGCCGCCTTCGCCGCCCCGCCCCAGGCGCTGCCCGCCAACGCCGAGGCCGCGGAGCTGACGTACCAGCCCGCCTTCGACTACGACACGGACGGCTGCTACCCGACGCCGGCCATCGGCCCCGACGGAACGGTCAACGGCGGCCTCAACCCGACCGGCGCCCTCAACGGTTCGTGCCGGGACGCCTCGGACCTCGACAACACCAACAGTTACTCGCGCTACAAGTGCAACAACGGCTGGTGCGCCTACCTGTACGGCCTGTACTTCGAGAAGGACCAGGCGGTGGCCGGCAGCAGCCTCGGCGGGCACCGGCACGACTGGGAGCACGTCGTGGTGTGGGTGCAGAACAACCAGGTCCAGTACGTGTCGACCTCCAACCACGGTTCGTTCACCGTGCACGCGGCGTCCACCGTCCGCTTCGACGGCACGCACGCGAAGATCGTCTACCACAAGGACGGCATCAGCACGCACTGCTTCCGGCTGGCCAACACCAACGACGAGCCGCCGGAGAACCACAAGGGCACCTGGCAGTACCCGCCGCTGGTCGGCTGGAACGGCTACCCGGCGGGCCTGCGCGACACGCTGAGCGCCTACGACTTCGGCAGCGCCAACTTCGGCCTCAAGGACGCCAGCTTCGCCTCCCACCTTTCCTCGGCGAAGCCGTCCGGAATCACGTTCGACCCCAACGCCTGACCGCGCGCCACCGATCGACGCCCCGCTCGCTCTCCAGGCTCCCGGAGACACCGCGTCTCCGGGAGCACAGGCGCACGGCGCACGGGAGGCTGCGGCGCCACGGTCCACGTCACGCTCGACGGCGACCGCAGGAGCTGACCGAGCGCGTCAGCCGCAGTCCACCAGCGCGTTCCCCAGCCCGGTCCGCCGGTAGAGCACGTAGTAGCCCTGTCGCCTTGACTCGACAAGCCCCGCCTCGCGCAGAACCGAGAGGTGGGCGGAGACCGACGACGGTGCCAGCGCGTGCCGGCGGGCCAGCTCCGTGGTCGAGGCGGGGGCGATCAGCCCGGCCAGGACGGCGGCCCGTCCCACGCCCAGCAGGCGGGCCAGCGCGTCCGACGGAGGCGGGACCGGAGCGGCATGGAACCGGCCCATGCCGCGGGCGGGATAGATCACCGTCGGCTGCCAGGGGCGGGCGAAGCCGCTGACCACGTCCGGCCAGACGAACACGCTCGGCATGAGCAGCACGCCCCGGCCGTCGGCTCCCTGCGCCTGAGCGAGATCGCCGTACATCCGCAGGGTGAGCGTGTCATCGGCCCAGTGGATACCGGGGTGCAGGCCGGTGAGCAGCGCGTCCAGTCCGCCGTCCGCGGTCTGCCGGGAGCGGTGGGCGATGTCGGCCTCCAGGACGGCCCGGTGGCGCGGCCAGTCCGGGGCGAGGAGGGCGTGCCAGGCCCGCTCGGTGAGGTCGGCGAGCCGCCGTACCGTCCCGGCGGGGTCGTCGAGTGCGGCGCGCCCCTGCGGGGAGTCGGCGAGCCCCGGGGTGCAGGCGAGCGAGCGGGCCATCTCCGCGTGGGCGAGGGCAGGGTCCGTGGCGCGCATCCGGGCCAGTTCGTCCTCGAAGGAGGGGTATGGCTCCTCGGGCGGCGCGCCGAGGAAGTCGGGGGTGTAGCCGCCGGCGCGCGGGATGAACAGCCACAGCGGCGCCAGGTCGAGCCCGGCCACGGTCCGCCGCGTCCGGCGCAGCCAGGCCCGGTGGTAGCCGTGCCGGGCGGGACGGCGCAGCAGCCGCAGCGCCTCGTGGGTCTGGCACAGCGGGGAGATCGCGAACCGGCAACGCGTCAGGTCGTCGGTGCCCAGATGCAGGTTCAGCGGCAAGGCGGCCTCCGTGAGCGATTCGTCCCCGGCCGAAAGAGTAGAGGCACCGTCCGCGGCCCGACACGCTTGCCCCCGGCCACCAACCCCCTCCGGAAAGGCACATTCATGGGCAGCGTACGTCCGCCCGCATGGCGCAGGGCCGCCGTCGTCGCGGCCCTGATGCTGGCGGCGTTCACCTTCAACACCACCGAGAACCTCCCCGTCGGCCTGCTCTCCCTCATGGCGGCCGACCTGCGGGTACCGCTCGCGGCGGTGGGCGTGCTGGTCACCGGGTACGGGCTGACCGTGGCCGTGGTGTCGCTGCCCGTCGCGCACGTCACCCGGTTCGTGCCCCGTCGGCATCTGCTCGCCGGGCTGCTGGGGCTCCTCTCCGTGGCCAGCTGGGTCTCGGCGCTGGGCGGCGTCACGTACGGGCTGCTGCTGGCCTCCCGGCTGGCGACCGCGCTCGCGCAGGCGCTGTTCTGGGCGGTGATGGGGCCGGTCGCCGTCGGGCTGTTCCCGCCGGAGCGCCGGGGGCGGATCATCGGGCTGCTGTCCGTGGGCGGGTCTCTGGCCACGGTGCTCGGGGTGCCGGCCGGGACCTGGCTGGGCACGCACGGCGGCTGGCGGGCGCCGTTCGTGGTGCTCGGGGCACTCGCCGTGGTCTCCCTCGTGGTGATCGCCGTGCTGCTGCCGACGTCCCGTCCGCAGGAGAGCCACTCGGCGTACGGCGCCGCTCCCGACCGGCGCCGTTTCACCGTCGTCCTCGCCACCACCGCGCTGTCGGTGACCGGGGCCTTCGCCGGGTTCACGTACGTCGCCGTCTTCCTCGAGGACGTGACCGGTTTCGCCGCGGGCTCGGTGAGCGCCGTCCTGATGGCGTTCGGGGCGGCTGGGCTGGCCGGCGTCACCGTGACCGGGCCGCTGCTGGACCGTTTCCCGCGCGGCACGCTGGCCGTGCCGGTGGCGGCCCAGGCGGCGGCCCTGCTCGGCCTGTACGCGGGCGCGCACAGCGAGGTGGCCGTCGTCGCGCTGCTCATGCTGCTGGGGGCGTCCGTCGGGCCGGTATTCATGGCGACGCAGAGCCAGATCCTGCGGGTGGCGCCCGGACGCACCGAGTCGGCCCTCGCGGCGAACTCGGCGGCCTTCAATGTGGGCGTGGCCGCGGGTGCGTTGCTGGGCGGTGCCCTGCTGCCCGCGATCGGGGCGCGCGGGGCGTTCCTGGCGGGCGGGCTCCTCACGCTGGCCGCGCTCGCGGTACTGACCTGGCCCACGCCCGCCCCCACACCCCTGCCCGAAGCCGGTCCCGGCCACGCACGCCCGCGCACCGGCACCCCATGAAGTGCGGGGCCGTCGGTCCGCTACCGCCTGCGGTGACCTGTTGAGCGCGGTATGCGCCTGAGGGACGCCTCCGAGGGTCTATCGTGTTCCGCATGTCCGTGCCCGAACTGATCCGTATCGTCTCCCGCGACTCGCCCATGGCGCTCGCCCAAGTGGAGCGGGTGCGCGCGGAGTTGGCGGTGCTGCACCCCGGTGTGCGCACCGAGGTCGTGCCCGTGAAGACGACCGGCGACAAGTGGATGGGTGACCTGTCCAAGGTCGAGGGCAAGGGCGCGTTCACCAAGGAGGTCGACGCGGCGCTGCTCGCCGGGGAAGCCGATCTCGCGGTGCACTGCGTCAAGGACGTCCCGGCGGACCGGCCGCTCCCGGCGGGCACGGTGTTCGCCGCGTTCCTGAAGCGGGACGACATCCGCGACGCCCTTGTCCACCCCGGCGGACTCACCCTCGACGAACTCCCCGCAGGCACCCGTGTCGGCACGTCCTCGGTGCGCCGCGTCGCCCAACTGGCGACCACCCACCCGCACCTGGAGTGCGTGCCGTTCCGCGGCAACGCCAACCGGCGGCTGGAGAAGCTGGCGGCCGGTGAGGCAGACGCGCTGCTGCTGGCGGTGTCCGGTCTGGAGCGCATCGACCGGCAGGACGTCATCAGCGAGGTGCTGTCGCCGGAGACGATGATGCCGCCGATCGGTGCGGGCATCCTCGCCCTGCAGTGCCGCGAGGGCGACGCCGCGCTCATCGACGCCGTCAGCGGGCTCGGCGACCCGGCCACGCACCGGGAGGCCACCGCGGAACGCATGTTCCTGCATGTGCTCCAGGGGCACTGCAACAGCCCGATCGCCGGGTTCGCACACGTGGACCGCAGCGGTGAACTGTCCCTGCGGGCCTGCGTGTTCACCCCGGACGGCAAGACCCGGCTGAACGCCCACGAGTGGGCGGGAAGGCTCGACCCGGCCACCCTGGGCACGTCGGTCGCCGTGGCGCTGCTCCGGCAGGGCGCCCGCGAGATCATCGACGGCATCCCGCACTGAGGCGGGACCGCGTCGGACGCGGCCGCGTCAGGCGGTGCCCTCTTCGGCCTGGTCCCGCAGGAAGTTGCTCACCTGGCGGGCCAGGCTGTCCCGCCCCGCACCGGCGGTGGCGCCGGCGGGCCCCTCGTGCAGGCCGAGTCCGCCCGTCCACAGCCTGCGGTCGGCCCACTCCTCATCGACCCGCAGCTGGATCTGCACATCGACCTGGCCGAGGGAGGTCTCGGGGCCGGCGGCGTACAGGACGGCGGTGGCCCGGCGCAGCGGGTAGACGTCGAAGCCCTCGATGAACTGCGTGTTGCGCCAGTCGATGAACGCGCTCTCGCCATCGGGACCGATGCGCACGTCGATCTGGCCGTCCTCGAGGTGGATGCCGAAATGCCGCTCGCCCCGGTTCTCGACGGTCACACGGAGGCGGAAGTACGTCATCCCTTCGGCGGCGTCGTCACGGCCGCGCGGAGGCTCGGCCGGCTCCAGTCCGTGGACGCGGACACGCAGACCGGCATGCTCGTCGTACTCCTGCCAGTCCCCGACCACGTTCGGCTCGTACACAGTCCTACCTCTCGACCTCTGAGGCTGCTTCCTATCCGTGCGCTCAGCGCACTGTCAAATGCGCATAATGCGCCGTGGCCAGGGAATTCGCTGCATTTGATCGTTGATCAAGCCGTGCGCAGGAAGAATCCGATTCCGGACAGTGCGGGTGCATGCGCGCGGCGTGCCGCACATCACGTTCCGGAGGGTGAGGTCAGCGGGCCAGTCGGCCCAGGAGCGAGGAGGCGGCGGCGATGCCGAGCGCGGCGGCCACGAGGAGCACACCGAAGTCGGCCGCCAGGTGCGCGTGCGTGCCGAGGAGGAGGCCGCGCAGGGCGTCGACCTGGTAGCTCAGGGGGTTGACCTTGCTGACGGCCTGGAGCCAGCCCGGCATGACGGACACCGGGTAGAGGGCGTTGGAGCCGAAGAACAGCGGCATCGTGATCGCCTGGCCGAAGCCCATGAGCCGGTCGCGGCTGAGCACGATGCCGGCGATGGTCATCGACAGGCAGGAGAAGAAGGCCGAACCGAGGATCACGGCCGCGGCGACACCGAGCAGCTTCAGCGGGTTCCAGGTCAGTGCGACGCCGAGGATCGCGGCGATGACGACGACCACGATCGCCTGGATCAGCGACTTCACGCCGGCCGCGAACGCCTTGCCGGTGATGAGGGCCGAGCGTGGAGTGGGCGTGACGAGCAGCTTGTTGAGGATGCCGGCGTCGCGCTCCCAGATGATCTGGATGCCGTAGAAGATGGCGATGAACATCGCGGACTGGGCGATGATGCCGGGCGCGAGGTAGTCGATGTAGGGGATGCCTTCGGTGGGTATCGCCTTGATGCGGGTGAAGGTCTGACCGAAGATCAGCAGCCAGAGCGCGGGCTGGACCGCGCGGGTGTACAGCTCCGTGCGGTCGTGGCGCAGCTTCTGCAGTTCGACCGCGCACATCGCCCCCACACGGGCGGGCAGCAGCCGCCAGCCCGCGCGGGGCCGAGGCGGCCGGAGCAGCAGCCCGATGTCCTTCTGGGGGACTCGGTCAGCCGACGCGGTGCGCGGTACGGCGGGTGCTTCGGACATCGCGGAAGTCTCCTGACTGATCGTCGAGGCCGCTGCCGGCGACGTCACGGAAGACGTCTTCCAGCGTCGGCAGCGTGTCCGTGGCCGCCGCGCCCTCGGCGCGCCGGCGTTCGCCGAGTCCCTGGCGGAGTTCGGCCGGAGTGCCGAGGGCCCGGATCCGGCCGTGGTGCATCAGACCGACCCGGTCGCAGTACTGGTCGGCCTCGTCCATGTAGTGCGTGGTCACCAGGACCGTCATGCCGGTGGCCGCGCGTACGGCGTTGATGTGGTCCCAGACTCCGGTACGGGCGATCGGGTCGAGGCCGATCGTCGGCTCGTCCAGGATCAGCAGGCGGGGCGCGCTGACCAGCGCCTGGGCGAGTTCGAGGCGGCGGACCATGCCACCGGAGTAGGTGCCCGCCAGGCGGTCGGCGGCGTCCTCGAGGTCCACCGCGGCCAGGGCCTGGCCGACGCGTTCGGCGCGTTCGCGGCGCGGCACGTCGAAGACGCGGGCGAACAGGGCGACGTTCTCCCGGCCGGTGAGTCCGGCGTCGGCGGAGAGCTGCTGCGGTACGTAGCCCAGCAGACGCCGTACGGCCATCTGTTCCCTGGCCGCGTCGTGGCCGAAGACGTGGACCATGCCGGCCGGGACCGGCAGGAGCGTGGTGATGCAGCGGATCGCGGTGGTCTTGCCGGCGCCGTTCGGGCCGAGCAGTCCGAAGATCTCACCCTCGCCGACCGAGAGGTCGAGCCCGTCGACGGCGTTCGTCGCGCCGAAGGCGTAGGCGAGCCTTGTACAGGTGACGGCCTCGGCCGGTTCGGCGGCAGCGTCCTGGGTCATGACTCCTCGGCCTCCTCGCGCAGGGTGACGGCCAGCTTGCGCAGGGCCGGGACGGCCGCGCGCAGCGCCTCCCGGTCCGTCTCGTCGAGCCGGGACACATGCCGCCCTACGAGGTCGGCGCGCCGTTCCTGCCAGGCGCGCAGGCGGGCCTCGGCGGCCTCGGTCAGCAGCAGTCGGGCGGCCCGCCGGTCGGCGGGGTCGGTCTCGCGGATCAAGTAGCCGTCCCGGACCAACTGGTTGACCAGGGTCGACACCGAATTGCCTGCGAGGTACAGCTCCTTGGCGGCGTCCGAGACGCCGATGCCGGGCCGTGTCTCGACCAGGCGCAGCAGTTCCGCCTCGGCGCCACGCAGCCGCGGCACGGTCAGCCCGGCGCGCAGCCGGCGCCGGATCAGCCGCTGCGCCCCGACCAGCGCGTCGGCCAGCTCTCGGGGAAAGGTCTCCTGCTCCACGCCCCGAGATTACCTCTGCATCAGAGGTATCCGGACCAAGGGACGGTCAAGAGTGGAGGCGGCCCGAGGAGGCGGCCCGAGGGCCGCCCCGGGCCTGTCCCGAGGGCCGCCCCGGCGCCGCCACTCCCACGGGAATTTCACTTCATGAATTCCCTCGAATTCATAACGTGCCACTTTGGCAATCATTCAAGTAATTGTTTTGGGGACGCCGAGCCGGGGAATCGGGATTTCAGTGCTTCGGACAGGAGGCACGCCCGTGGGAATCCGCTCGCCGGCCCCCGGCTTCCCTCCCCAGGGCCCGGGCGCGCCTCCCACGGTGTCTGTCCACCCAGCACCCGCTGAGGGAGGCGCGCAGATGCGTACCGCCATCAGGACGAAACAGCATCCGCACGACGACGCCCCTGACACCACCGAATCCTTCGAACGGCTCGTGCGACTGCCCGCGGGCACCGAGCGCAAAGCGCTGCGGGACGAGTTGGTTCAGCTCTGGCTGCCCATGGCCGAGCGGATCGCTGTCCGGTTCCGCGGCCGCGGCGAGGCCCTCGAGGACCTCTACCAGGTGGCGGCCCTGGGACTCGTCAAGGCCGTCGACCACTACGACCCGGCCCGCGGCCGGGCCTTCGAGGCGTACGCCGTGCCGACCATCACCGGCGAGATCAAACGCCACTTCCGCGACCACATGTGGACGCTGCACGTTCCCCGCCGCGTCCAGGACTTGCGCAACCATGTGCGGAAGGCCGCGAAGGAGCTGGCGCAGACCACTCCGGGACGCCCTCCCACCGTGGCCGAGATCGCCGAGCACGCCCAGCTCAGCGAGGACGAGGTGCGCACCGGCATGGAGGCCCTGGACTGCTTCACCGCGCTGTCGCTGGAGGCGGAGATGCCCGGCACCGACGGTTACGCCCTCGCGGACGCGATCGGCGGACCGGACCCGGGCTACGACACCGTGGTGGACCGGGTGTCCGTGACCCCCTGCCTGCAGGCGCTGCCGGAGCGCGAACGCACGATCCTGTACCTGCGCTTCTTCGGAGGCATGACCCAGAGCACCATCGCGGAGCACCTCGGCATCTCCCAGATGCACGTCTCGCGGCTGCTCAGCGGCTGCTTCGCCCAGCTGCGCGAGGAGATCCTGGCCGGGACGGAGGCGGAGCCGAGAACCGAGGCCGAGACGGAGGCGGAAACCGAGGCCTGCTGAGCGTGCCGACCGGGCGCACCACCGGCCGGGTGACGCACCACCGGACGCGTCACCCGGCCGGTGG